>JAACSL010000022.1 GCA_009993955.1 Paraglaciecola sp. | reverse complement strand
AAGATCGGATCTTGGAACAGGCATTTAGTTCAATTTCTTAAACAGGATTGGGGTTAACTATGATCGCCTTCGCCATCAACAGATATTACGCATCCACTTAAACACAAAACAGATCCTAGAATTGAGGCGATAATAATCTTACGCATTGTTTTTCCTTATTTTAATTTACGAAATAGAAGTGATAATTTGATGCATCACCGCGGCTAGTGATGTCAGCAGAAGGGTGCAATACAAGTTTAAGGCCAATTATTTAAGTCTTTGTTTTAAATAACATTTAGCATTTACAAGTTGGATTAACAAACGTAATGTTAGTGGAAAATATAATTTTTTGAGGAGATTGACCAAATCATGTCAAGCACCAGTTATGTGCTAAGTTTGTGCCAACAGCTACAGCAGATGGGGAAAACACCATCCGTGGCTTTACTGCGTCAATATGCCAATAAACCGCTGACTATTCCAGAGGTTGTAAAAGCTTTACAAATATGGAAATCCAGCCCCAAAGCAGCCCTTGAACAAGCTGCGTTCTCCCCCATTGAAAAACCATCTGAAGTATTATCTTTGCAAGAAAGAGTGATGAATCTTGAACAGCAAGTTTTGCTGCTCACCAGCCGTTTGGATGCACTTCAGGCTGCGCAAAGTACGATCAAATCAGGGGATTGAGACTGTTAATAAAACTCGCTAAGTCCTGTGCGATAATCTGTGTCGGCTTTTTACCTAACTGCTCCACCACCACAGCTCCCGTTTGATTCTCCACTGACAGGATGACGTCTTCTTGTTCGGTAAGAGCAAAGAATAGGGTTTCGGGGTGTTGTAAACGACGTTTCATCAGAACATGCCCTACCATATTTTGCTGCAAGCGTTGGGCATCTTCGGCATTCCATACTTGAATTAATTCGATGGGGCCATTGCTGTGCATCGCTTTTAAATGATGACTCCAGTATGTTTGAAAAAACTGACTGACCGATTCATGCAGGTCTAACTCAAGTGCACTTGCCAAGTTTTGCCAATCTTGTGGCTCGTTCTGCACCACGGGTTGCCACCTCACGAGACTACCGGACTCTCTGCGCTCTTGGTAACACTCTGAAGGCCACTGTTCATCGTACTCTATCATCAATGCTGTGTTGTCCCGCTGAACTTTATCCATGAGTTTCGCGACAAAAGACTGCATGGCTTTGGTGGTTTTCTGTTCCATTTTTGTTATCTCTCAATGACAGCACATGGCCTCGCACCTAGAAAAATGTAAGCCCGAGTTATATTCAATTCTGATGTGCGCTAAACTATATAAAAATAAATTCAATCAATGATTTATGCATCAACAACCTGAACAAAATAACGCAAACATTCTGCACAGTCTCACCTTGGGCAAAGCCACAGAATACAGTGAAATCTATAATCCTGAACTCCTGCAAGGGGTACCACGAAGTTTAAACCGTGATGCATTGCAGCTAAGTGCGGACCTCCCCTTTTCTGGGGTTGATCGTTGGAATGCTTACGAATTATCGTGGCTGAACCCAAAGGGCAAACCACAAATTGCCATCCTGCAATGTGAAGTGCCCGCAACATCAAGCCACATCATTGAATCTAAGTCGTTTAAACTGTATCTGAATAGTTTCAATCAAACAAAATTTACCAATCAAGAGCAAGTGCAACAGCACATTCAACAAGACTTATCGCGTTGTGCAAATGCTGACGTTGCCGTGGTGTTGTTTTCCCCTGCAGCTTTTGCTGCTATGCGCATGACAACGCTACAGGGCGACAGTATCGATGATTTGGACATTGAAATTGACCACTATCAACTGCAAGCCGACATTTTATGCAGCAGCGGCAAGCCTATCAGTGAAACCTTGACCAGTGATTTGTTGAAGTCAAACTGCCTCATCACCAACCAACCGGATTGGGGTACGGTATTAGTCCGCTATACTGGCCCCAAAATAGACCGCGAAAGCTTGCTGCGCTACCTGATTTCTTTTCGTCAACACAATGAATTCCATGAGCAATGTGTCGAGCGGATCTTTTGTGACATTTTGCAATACTGCAAACCACAGCAGCTCAGTGTTTATGCCCGTTATACTCGCCGTGGTGGTTTAGATATTAATCCCTTTCGGAGCAATTTCGAAACAATCTACCCAGAATTTAGACTCCCCAGGCAATAGCGTTGTGATACTGAGCCAAAGGGCGAAAACCACCAAATTGTTTGACGAAGTAAGCGAAACCAAATAGAGAATTTAGTCATGCACAGTATTCAGTTAAATCCCATGGGCTCGATGAGTCAACTATCTCAATTTGAGGTGGATTTGCTCAACCAATCAGCCAACAGTGAGTTGTATCAAGTTTTTCGCAATTGCTGTTTAGCCGTCTTGTACAGCGGCGCAGAAATTGACAACTGTGAGAATATATTTGAACCTCACCATGATTTCGATATCAAGTTAATCCGCCGTGAGCGTGGCGTAAAAATTGAACTGATCAACCCACCAGCTAAGGCCTTTGTTGATGGAAAATTAATCAAAGGGGTGCATGAGCACTTATTTTCAGTGCTGCGTGATTTATTGCACATGGGCAGCAAATACGCATCACAAAAAGGCGCGTTAGCCAACGATACATCGTTTATCACCCACTCTGTTTTTGACATGTTACGCCATGCACAAGCCCTCAAAAATACTGGTGAATTAAACATGGTGGTATGTTGGGGCGGCCATTCTATTGGTGAGACCGAATATCAGTATACCAAAGAGGTAGGGTATCAACTGGGCTTGCGCGAACTCAACATTTGCACTGGTTGTGGGCCAGGGGCCATGAAAGGCCCCATGAAAGGCGCCACCATAGGTCATGCTAAACAACGTTACAAAACCAGCCGCTATCTTGGCATCACAGAGCCTAGCATTATTGCTGCTGAGCCGCCCAATGCGATTGTCAATGAACTCGTGATCATGCCAGATATAGAAAAACGTTTAGAGGCGTTTGTTCGCTTATCTCATGCCATCGTGATCTTCCCGGGCGGTGCTGGTACAGCGGAAGAATTACTCTATTTGATTGGCATCATGTTAAATGAACAAAATAAAGGTCAAGTGTTACCCGTTATTTTAACCGGCCCGGCACAAAGCAAGGCGTATTTTGAAGCCTTGGATCAGTTCATCGGCGATACACTGGGCAAAGAAGCACAGAGCCTGTATGAGATCATTGTTGGTGATCCTGCACGTGTAGCCAGTACCATTAAAGAAAAACATCTAGTGCTTCGAGATTACAGAAAGGTAAAAGGTGATTCGTTTGATTTCAATTGGTCGTTAAAAATTGCCCCTGAATTCCAACTACCTTTCACTCCTACACATGAGAGCATGGAAGCCTTAAATTTAAAACTTGACCAACCCAAAGCTGATCTAGCTGCGGCACTGCGTCGAGCATTCTCAGGCATCGTGGCGGGTAACGTTAAAGCCGAAGGTGTAAAGCTTATTCGGGATAAGGGCCCATTTTTGTTGCATGGTGATAAGTCGTTAATGACCATGATGGACACGTTATTAGAGTCATTTGTGGTACAACAACGAATGAAATTACCCGGCAGTGCATACCAACCGTGCTATCGCGTAGTGAAATAAACGGTGACTAACATTTTTTTACGTTTAGCCGCTCTCACTTTTAGCCGTAAATACCTTACAATTCGATGATAAGACACGGTGTTGGAACACAATGAATAATAAGATTGCAGTAAGAATTGGGATGGGTGTTGCGCTATACGTGCTGTTTGTGGCAGCCGTTTTGTTTTTTTATCCCGATAAACCACAAGATATGGATTGGCAAGATCGCGAAGAGTACAACAAGGTGCAAATCGCGAAATTAGAGCTTGGTCAAACCAAATCGGCCATTCTTGAATTATTGGGTAGTCCAGATATCACTGAAGCAAAACGCATTGGAGACTACGAACTTCAAGTGATGTTTTACCGTACCCAGCATCGCCAAGCTGATGGTATTACCACCGAAGATGAGTGCACCCCCTTATTGTTCGAAAACAACCTGCTCATAGAATGGGGAGAAAGTGCTTATCAGCGCTATATCAGCCAATAAGTCACCAGCAGCACTTATCCAAGTTTTATATGCTGCTTTTGTTAATATTCAACAAAACCTCGACCGCCAGATTATCGATGAGCGCTTTGTAGACAAACTAGATGTGGTCGCAAAGCACTTGGTGGTGGTGGCGAAACACCATGCTGATGCGCTTTTTGCCCAACCACACTTGAGTAAACCTCACTTTCCAAACGAGGTGAATTTGCGGTTCAACTTCACCATATTTTGCCTCCTATTTTGTATCCGCAACAAAATGGCTGAGGGAACTGTTGTGCAGTTGCTTAAAGCGGCGATGCTGGTGAGATGGCAAGAAACTCACGTGTCACCTGAGGCTGCGAATGAGCAAACCACCGAAACTCAGCGTGTCATGCAAAACGATTTAGTGGCTAAGTTTGCAGAGCAAGGTGAAGATATTGTGACGAAATTACTCTCATTGCCTAGCAATATCATGAGCCACAGGCTCAATCACTTTAGCCAGGCTACGGCCCAGAGTGATTATCAACAGATATTTGTATTGGCGGGGCAACTTGCTAATTTAACACTGAGTAGTGGCGCGCAAAAAACCTTACATTTCTCTCAAGCCCTGCGCTTGATGTGCCAACACATCCCGACTACTTGGCTCGACATTCTGCGACCACTCATGCACTACCCTGGTATGTTGCCTACCGGGACATGCATTCAAGATAAACAAGGTATAACGTCGATGGTAGTGGCCATCAATGACCATGGAGTATGGGTAAAAACGCTGGCGACGAAAACGAGCACCCCGCACTCATCTGCTGTGGGTTACGTGGCAAGGTCTGAGGTTGTTCGCATCTATGCACCGTTAAAATTAACGCGCTTCGCGCAAATAGATACGTGGTTTGCTGCGCCTCTCGATGCTGATAGTGTGAATGATGAGAGTATGGCTCCGACCCCTATCGCTGCGTGGCCAATACGCTTTGCCATCAATAAACCACCGCCAAGTTTGCTTGATTTTCAACATGAAATGCTGGGAAACAATCCAGACATAAAAAAAATGGCCGCCATTATCACCCGCGAACCGTCTTTTGTGGCGCAAATTCAGCAAGCCGCCAGTCACAATAATCGACTTAAACAACTGGTTGAAACCCCTCTGCATGGTTTATTAGTCAACGGCCTACTGCCTTCAAGTAGGATGCTGTGGCAACACAGTGTATTGTCAAGGCTCAGCCAAGAGTCCTTCCCGCTAAAACATGACCTACTCATGTTTTGTCAGTTGTATTGTTATATTGTTGAGCAATTGAGTGCACCGTTAATGGGAGATGACGCCCAAGACATCAAAATGATGGCACTGTTTCGTATCAGCTCGCTGATGTTAGAACCGACACTTCGTCACGCAATAAGGTGGCACGTGATACCACAACAAACCTACTTGCTTGCTAAGTTACATGGGGGAGCTCTGGCGCCAAACACCAACAATATGGCAGTAAAGTTAGCGAAAGCGTGGCAACAATCGCCCAAGATAATTAACATTTTATTAAGTGTTGAGCGCGATATGGCAAACTTTGCACTCAAAAAAAAAGTCGACACAGAGTGTTGTATTTTAGGTTTGGGTTTAATGCTGGGGCGAGAAGTAATGTTTGCCGAAAAAGCACTTTGTCCCTTGAGCATTGAGTTTGCAAACTATGCGCAAAAACACTTGGGATTAAACCAACTAGAGCGAGCCACTTTAGTCGAAAGATGTCTAGCTAAACTGCCCTTGTCCTGCGATTTAAACTAGGTTCAATTTGCCTTTTTACCTCTACTCGTCTGGAAAAAATTGGCATTAAATGGTATAAAACGCGCCCCAATAAACCACAACGTAATATGTTGTATTTCTATCTCAGGTAATACGACATAACACTGCGTTGTATCTAGATGACTAACATTGACAGGAATACCTATGACTAAGCAACACATCACCGTAATACGCGGCGACGGCATTGGCCCGGATATCATTGACGCAGCGATTCAAGTATTACAGAAAGTCGGGTGTGACTTCGAATACGAATACGCTGATGCAGGCTTAGTTGCCCTAGAAAATCATGGTGAATTATTGCCACAAGCGACCTTAGATTTGATCGCAAAAAACAAAGTAGCGTTGAAAGGCCCGTTAACCACTCCAGTGGGCGAAGGTTTTACCTCAATTAATGTCAGCCTGCGTAAAAAATTCCAGCTGTACGCCAATTTGCGCCCCGTTATTTCATTTAAGGGCACCAAAGCACATTACCAAGACATTGATATTGTTACCATTCGAGAGAATACCGAAGGCATGTATTGTGGCCAAGGTCAGACGGTGAGTGCTGACGGTAGTGTAGCTGAAGCCAAGAGTGTGATTACCCGCGAAGGTTCAGAGCGGATCTTGATGTACGCTTACGAATTGGCACGTCGCGATAACCGTAAAAAAGTAACCGTAGTACATAAAGCCAATATCCTTAAATCAACCTCTGGGCTGTTCTTAAAAGTCGCCCGTGAAGTAGCCCAGCGCTACCCTGATATCGAATCACAAGAAATGATTGTGGATAATGCGTGCATGCAATTGGTGATGAATCCCCACCAGTTTGATGTGATCGTTACCACTAACTTATTTGGTGATATTTTATCTGACTTATGCGCAGGATTGGTGGGTGGTTTAGGCATGGCGCCGGGAGCCAACATTGGTGAAAATTGTGCCATATTTGAAGCCGTACATGGTTCAGCACCAGACATTGCCGGTAAAAACTTGGCGAATCCCACTTCGGTTATTTTGGCGTCCATTCAAATGCTTGAGTACTTAAACATGGGTGAGCAAGCAGACAAAATTCGTCAAGCATTAAAAGATGTGATTGAATCAGGGGACCGCACAACGCGTGATTTAGGTGGTGTGCATGGCACTAGCGATTTCACTCAAGCGGTGTTAGAGCGCTTGTAGAAGCTAAGCTCAAGCGCAAATTTGCTGCGTATTGTTAACAAGGTTTAGCCTAGGCTAAACCTTTTTTTTCGGTTAGTTTTCATTCCCTATCTTTACCAATATTTCTTCTTGGACTACATTGAAATCGATGCATTTGCATCATTAAGGAATCTAATAGAAGGAATTTAATCATGAAACAACACCTCAAAGCGTTACTCCTCGGTACTGTAATTTGTCTTACCATTGCTCCCTCTAGTTTTGCCGATGTCAGTACTGACAAGACCAAGAGTATGCAAATGAAAATGCAGAAAGTGAATGTCAATACAGCGACATTGGAGGAGCTGACCGCGTTACCCGGTGTGGGTGATAAAAAGGCAGCAGCTATTATCGAGTATCGAACTAAATTCGGTAAATTTACGTCGCTTGAGCAGCTTGCTGAGGTAAAGGGTATTGGTAAAAAAATGCTAGAGAAGTTAGCAGGACAAATCAGTATCTAGAGGCAGTAAAGCAGCTCAACAGTGTTGTTGAGCTGCTCTTAGCACATTAAAGCTGTAAGCCTTTTAAAAACGCTTTGAAATCATTGCCAACCTCAGGATGACGCAAGGCGTATTCTACGTTAGCTGTCATATAACCTAACTTACTACCACAATCATGACTGCGGCCTTTCATGTAATAGGCATCTACTTGTTCAGTTTTCATCAAGGTCGAAATAGCATCGGTTAGTTGAACTTCATCGCCGGCTCCAGGTGGCGTGTATTCAAGGATATCCCAAATCTCACCCGACAAGACATAACGACCCACAACGGCTAAATCAGATGGAGCATCAGCCAAATCAGGTTTTTCCACCATTTTATGAATTTTTCCTGATTCGCCAGGTTTAAGACTCATGCCTTCGAGGTCGACGATACCGTATTTGCTCACGTCTTCTTGCGCAACTTGCTCGACCATAATTTGACTAACACGACTGGTGTTGAACTTAGCCACCATATCGGCCAAATTGTCTTTTTTGGGGCTACTGGTGTATTCGTCGATGATGACATCTGGCAAAACGACGGCAAATGGCGCGTCTCCCACCATAGGACGAGCACATAAAACGGCATGACCTAAACCTTTGGCTACACCTTGGCGTACGTGCATGATTGTGACATCTTTTGGACAAATACACTGAACCGCTTCCAGTAACTGACGTTTTACCCGCTTTTCTAAGGTTGCCTCGAGCTCAAAGCTGGTATCAAAGTGATTCTCAATGCTATTTTTACTGGCATGCGTTACCAAGATAATTTCTTTGATCCCAGCATTCACGCACTCGGTTACCACATACTGAATGAGCGGTTTGTCCACCACGGGCAACATTTCTTTTGGAATGGCCTTTGTGGCTGGCAACATTCTTGTTCCCAACCCCGCAACAGGAATAACGGCCTTTTTGACTTGACTCATGCTTAGTGCTCCTTAACTGAAAGTCCACGTCCAATGGCATAATAATGCAAGCCATATTCCATCATTAACTTAGGTTCAAACAAATTACGTCCATCAAAGATTAATGGTGTTTTTAATTTAGCTTTGAGCAAATCAAAATCGGGTGCTCTGAAGGCTTGCCATTCAGTACAAATGACAAGGAAATCCGCCCCTTCTAACGTGGCTTCCTTGGTGCCCATTAACGATAAGTCCGCCCGGCTACCATAAATACGCTGGGTTTCTTCCATGGCTTCAGGGTCAAAGGCTTTAACAGTGGCGCCCGCAGCCCAAAGACGTTCCATCAAGACTCGGCTCGAAGCTTCACGCATGTCGTCTGTATTGGGTTTGAAAGACAAGCCCCACAAAGCCACGGTTTTACCCTGTAAGTCGCCTCCAAAGTGCGCAGAAATATATTCGAAAAGTTTTTCTTTCTGTGCGTAATTGACTGCTTCAACCGCTTCCAACACTTGGGCGGTGTACCCCACGCTTTGGGCGCTTTTCACTAAAGCTTGCACATCTTTGGGGAAACATGAGCCACCGTAGCCACATCCTGGATAAATGAATTGGTAGCCAATGCGAGGATCAGAACCTATGCCTTTGCGCACATTTTCAATATCTGCACCAAACCGTTCAGCTAGGTTGGCCATTTCATTCATGAAACTAATTTTGGTCGCCAACATGCAGTTTGCCGCATATTTAGTTAGCTCTGCACTGCGAATATCCATCACAATGATTTTGTCATGGTTACGATTAAAGGGTGAGTATAACTCTCGCAACTTTTTCTCAGCTTTGGCGCTGTCTGTGCCAAGTATAATGCGGTCTGGACGCATGCAATCATTGACAGCTGCCCCTTCTTTCAGGAATTCGGGATTCGACACCACATCGAAACTGAGATTCTTGTCTAATTTGCCTAAAGTCGCGGTAATTTTTGCTTTAACTTTATCTGCCGTACCTACCGGGACCGTTGATTTATTTATCACGATTTTGTGTTTTTGCATGTGGGTAGCAATGGTTTCTGCAACAGCCAATACATACTTAAGATCTGCTGAGCCATCTTCATCGGGTGGTGTACCCACAGCAATGAATATCACCTCGCCGTGTTCAACACCACGCGCGGCATCTGTGGTAAAGTCCACCCTTCCCGCATCATAATTGGATTTTACCAAGGGAGTTAAACCTGGCTCAAAAATAGGAATATGCCCTTGTTTGAGCTTATCAACCTTAGCCTGATCTACATCAATACATACAACGTCATGCCCAACTTCAGCCATAACGGCAGCTTGCACCAAGCCAACGTAACCAATCCCAAATACTGTTACTTTCACTTACTCGCTCCCAATCTTCAATTCGATTTTTAAATTAGTTCTAAGCTGAAACTTAAACAAAAATGATAACAAAGTAAAACGTTCAGAATGATGACTGTTTTACGACGGTTTGTATTGCTACCAGTGATCTGAAAAAGCGCCTTGTTTTTTGCAAACTCCGTCCCACAATCCACACAGCATATATTTAATTCTGATCAAGCGTTTCTCTTGCAATAACGCATTGGCAAAAAATCGAATGGGTAATACCAATATATTTCGCGCCTTCCAGTACCAAGGTACGTAACCACGTCTGGCTAACAAAAGAACATTCCGGAATTGATAATATAAGCGTATTGGAGAGCCCACTTTATAGGTGATACCCGCAAATTTACTTCGCGAGTCGCCTAAACGATGAACCATTTCTACATTTTCTGCGATAGCTACCATTAAGTTTTTGGTTTTCGCGCGCCAACACCATTCATGATCGACGCCATCGATAAATAAACCTTCCTCTTTATACCCAATCATGTCAATTTCAGCCAAATCAATCATCATCCCCGAAGAAATTATTTGAGTAACACACACCAACTCTTCATAAACGGCAATTTCACGTTGTACACGAGGCTTGACTGATTTTTCAGAAAATGAACAAATAATTCTTGGACCAATAGCGACCAAGGGTCTTTTTTCAACTTTGGAAGCAACCAATAAGCTGGAAATGCGAAACACAAAATCATTGTCAATGTGACTATCCTGATCCAGCAATAAACCATAGTCACATCCAGCGCTTTTTAGATCTCTAAGACCAATATTCTGTGCTGCGGCAATGCCTATATTGTTGGGAAAGTGATGATAATGAATATTCGCTTTGGGGAGCTGGAAATGATAGGGCACCCGAGTGTTGTCAATGACAGAAACTACATCAACCTGAGCGCAAACACTTGAGATCAGCTTTTCAGCTACCTCTAAGTCTGGTTCATAAAGAACTATTGTGGCGCCAATCAATCGTGTTTTACCCATTTATTTAAAAGATAACGATCAAGCTTGTAAGCAAACTTGACAAGTTGAGAAGGCATAAGTCGTAATATCATCACTGAGCAAGCATAAACCACGTTTCCTGTGGTGTATTGGTCTATTTTCTGCATTGTATAAAATCTGGCCTTAAACTCATTAAAAGACTTACCCAACCCTCTTCTTTTGTAAAAATTGTTAACACGCCTGAACTGCAAAAGTTGTTGCGGTAAGTTGGCAAATTTGTACCCCGCTGCACTTAAATCCGCCCAAAAAAAGTAATCCTGAGTGTTCTTAAGATATTCCTTATACCGCCAACCATCTTTAAAAATTTGATAACGAAGACCCACAGTAGGATGGTTTACCGCACAACGTTTGGGCAAGATACGCAGTATTTCGCCATGTGAGGTTGGTAGCGACCGTTTTCCAACCTTGTCTCCTTGCTCATTAATTTCAGTTAACGCTGATCCCAGAATTGAGACTTCAGGGTGAGCTTCAAAAAATGCAACTTGAGTCTTAAATCTATCAGACAAAGAGATATCGTCCGCGTCCATTCTGAAAAAGTATGAAGCGTTTACATTCAAGGTCAGCTCTATTACGAGGTTCATCGCACAACTCAGCCCCAAGTTTTGCTTATTTTGGACTAATCGAATCCTAGAATCACTTTTCTGACTGTCCATCAGAAGAGTTAAAACATCGTCAGATACCCTGCCATCTATGACAATTACAAAAACAAAATCAGTATAACTCTGAGCCAAGATGCTTTGAATTGCTTTTGAGATCCATTCCATCCTATCTTGGTGATACACCGCCATTCCAACCACTGCAGCGACAGAAATATCAGCTAGAGAACAATCTATTAGGAAATAATTTTTGGACAAAAGAACTCAACCTATGGCGCATAGAAATCGAAAAAGGCGCGAAAGTATAACAGGATCCACTTTTTGTAACATGAAAGAATAGCAACAAATCGTCTAGAACAATCTACGAGCTGATACTACTGCATAGATGAATGGCGTTGGAGGAACAGCTTATAAGCAGACTTCACATCATCGAGGTGAACATTTTTTAGTACTTTTTTTAAAGTATTCGCTTCGCTATATGGCGCAGTTTCGATCAATTTAGTCACATCGTGTCGTTTTTTTCTGATATACGCTTGCGCCACTTCAACATCGTGAGCCAAATTATAAGCTGCAATAAAATCATATTTTTTAGACTCGTATGTGGCAAGATCTTCCTCTAGCAGTTGGACCTCGATATTATATTTCTCGAGTTCATACCCATTTCGATTATTTTTGAACAATCCGATATCTTTTCGATTCTGAATAGGCCTACCTCGTGCCAACATCGCAACATATTCAATTTCGCTTCTATACATGCGGTGTAAAATAAAAAAATCTGCAAGTACAAAAGGTCTTTTTAAATCTGGAACTTTGGAAAAATCTTCCTTTAAAGGTGTGTATTTCTTACCATCAGCAAGAATATAGTTTAAATTTTCGTCAAAGACTCCATGGGGATTAATTTTTTCAAAATTAATGTCAGTTTTAACAAGAGACTTTATTTGTCTTGAATACAAACCCTTAATCTGCTTTGCAAATGGATTAGAAAACGGGGTAGATTCATTGGTTTTATTCAGCCATTGAAAACAATACACGTCCGCACTTAAACTAACTATAAAGTTTTTGATACTGACAGAGAAGTCACGAGTCATCCAAAACTCATCAATATCCAGAAACATAACGTGAGAGAAACCGTTGATTTTTGCTTTTTTAAAAGCATGCTTATATATATCAATTTGAGGCGAAACTTTTCCGCCTTCAAAAAAAACGTCCCCATCCAAAAAATTTACAGTTTTATTACTTGCAAACTTGTTAGCAAGGTCATGTGTATTGTCACTAGTATTATTTACATATATATCTATTTCATCGAAGCCCATGTAGATATGATGAAAAATCCAATCTACTAAGTAAGCAGCCTCATCTTTTGCAATTGCAACTAACTTTACTTTTAAATCAGTGTTGCAATTATTTTTTTTCTTGAATAATTTAGAGAATAAACGTTTCATTCAAAGTCTCACTACTTCATCGTTATTTAACACTGTAAAATCTTCAAATTTTAACGTTAGATTTACATTATATGCAGGATCATTCTTAATTATGTCTTTCCATACATTTTGAATATAACAAACTTCAGCGTTGAACCTTAGTTGCTTTTCAATAGTATTATCCTCACCCCTTGAAATTGACTCATGATGATATAAAACAGCATCAGCGCAGTATAAATTTCGCTTTCCAAGGCTTAATACTTTAAGGCATAAATCAACATCGTTGAAAGCAACGGTCAAATCCTCTGCGTTAAAACCTCCAACCTTTAGAAAGTCTATTTTTTTTACTAACATACAAGCAGCCGTCACGGCACTAAAGTTGTTAGTAGCCACAATTCGCTTCAAATATCCTGGACTGTTTCGAGAAAAATATTTATGAGCATGGCCAGCACCACCACCATATCCCATAACAACACCAGCATGTTGAATTAGTCCATTTGGATACAGTAACTTTGCACCAACACAGCCAATATCTTTACGACAGACGTTTGAAACCAGTATTTCTAACCACGCAGGTTCAATTACTTCAATATCATTATTAATAAACCCTATAATTTGTCCCTTAGCAAAGTTCACAGCATAGTTATTGATAGCAGAATAGTTGAATGGGAAAGGGTATTTTAGTAACTTAATCTTGCCTGAATTTGATAATTCTTCAAAATATTGGAGTGAATCTATATCATCTGAGTTATTATCGACTAAGATAATTTCATAGTTTTTGTAAGTTGTCTTAGTAAGAATAGAATTGATTAATGTCTCAACTAAATGTTTAGCATTCTTAGTGGGGACAATTAAACTAACCAATGGTTCGTCTTTGATATGCCATGTATATTTAAAAATATTAAAAGTGTCGTCATATTCAACCACAGCAACTTTTGACACCAAAGAATGCAATGTTGAACTTAATGCTTTCGATTGTTTTGAGGCATCGTCATAGTATTTATGAACTGAAATTTGGCTTATGTGGTCAACAAGCAAACAGTCATTTAATAAATATTGTTCTGAAATCCAGTCTGCTGCCATGGAAAAATCAACCACACAATTAAATGACTTTAAAAAATCTTGACTTGATTTAACTAAAAACCCTGTACAGATGTAACGAGTAGACATTTGCAAATCAGGGTTCCAATCCGGAAAAAACAAAGGATTTTCTCTTACACCAAAGATATTCAAAGTATCTACATCAGAATAGATTATATTCGCAGAAAAGGATTCATGATCAGAAAAAATCCTAAATACATTTTCATTAAGGCTATCACCGCAGCGAATGAAAAATAAAGCCTTGTTGATATTTAAAGCATTCTTGACAATTAACTCTGGGCTAATAACAGAAAGAGTTGTGTAGACGCTTCCTGATTTTTGAATAAAATCCTGAACTTCTTTTACAAGCCCATCATTACATAAAATATAGGTATGACTTTCTCTTCTATTGTTGATTTTGACGATACTTTTAAGTGTTAAAGACAGGGCTTTTTCATCAAAATTTTCAATACATACTAATATATCAAAAATATCTCCATCTTCTTTCCATTTACTACTCTGGTTTCCGTCGATCTCCGCTAGGTATTGATGATATCGCTTCGTTTGTTGCGAAACGGATACAACTTCTCGAATTAGATTATTTTTTATTAATAAACGTCGGTAAAATCCCGTGAGTTTAGGTACTCTTTTAAGCATATCTCTGATTGAGCGAGGAAAAAGCCCAACAGTTATTTTCGTAATTCTCAAGATTGGTCTGATAAACAAAAAAACCTCTGTGGTCTATTTAATGATGTTTAACTGAATTAAAGAATGATGTTTTAGCGTTAGTCATTTGGTAAATAATTGTCGTATCTTCTTTGGAATGGTACTTCTATCTCTTCGTCTTCATTTGGTCTCAACATTTTTTCTGACCATTCTTCAAAATAAACCCGTAACTGATTAGCTATTTCGGGGTACAGATAAATTAAATTATCTTTTTCATGTCGATCACTAGACACATCAAATAAGTATTCGCGGGCAAGACCTGCTTTCAAATATTTCCACCGTCCCAACCGAACTGCCTGTTGTTTGTAAAACCGCCAGAACAAGGGTCTTGCATTAAGATTGTCGTACTCTCCAGAGATTGCAGGCATCAAGTCTAGTCCATCAAGCTCTTCAAGTGCTTTTTCTCCAGCTAATTTTAGACTTGTATAAGCAGCATCAAGTGTTGATACAGGTGCTCGAACAACCTTACCTTTGTCAATGTGTCCGGGGTAGCTCATAATAAACGGCACTCTAATCCCCCCTTCTGTTAGCATTCCTTTCTCTCCGATAAAAGGTACATTTAATGAGCCATCCCATGTGCCATATTGTGTAATCGGTTCATCCTCCATGTCGTCACCGAGCGGCGCTCCGTTATCACTTATAACGTATATTATTGTGTTGTTTACCAGTTGATATTTTTCCAACTGACTAACGACATCCCCTACTCCATCGTCTATCGCCGCTAACATGGCAAGGGCATACCTTCTTCGCGTTGGCATATCCTCAGAAAAACGAGATAAATATTTCTCCGTCGCTTCCAAGGGCACATGTGGACCATAATGTGCAACATGTAAATAAAACGGTGATTGCCAATTTCTGTGAATAAATGCAGTAGCCGCGTCACTAACGACATCTAATCGGTAAGCATTATTTGTTACATAAGATCCTTTTTTACTGCGCCCCTGCTGATCAAAAGTTGTCCAATATTGTCCGCTAAAACCAAAATATGTATCATCATAGCCTTTTGAGTCAGGAAAAAATTGTTTTCGAACCGCGAGCGGCACATCGCTTCTTTTGAAAGGAACACTGTCTGGGTAATTTGCCGCACCCCACTCAATAGAATTATTGTCAATGTCCAAATGCCATTTTCCAACTAAGCCCGTCTTGTAGCCTAAGTTTTTAAAACGATTACCCAATGTCTTAGTTTCCAAAGGAAGTGGTGTAAATTTATTTTCATCTACTCCAAATCGTTGCTGGTATTGACCGGTCACCATTGCTGCTCTCGATGGCGTGCATTGCGGAGAAGTAACATATCCGTCAGTAAATAAGACACCATTTTTAGCTAAGTTATCAATATTGGGGGTTTTGATGTCTTCAACCTGTCCTTGCACGCCTAAGTCTGCATATCCCTGATCATCCGTAAATATAATAATGACGTTGGGAGGTTGACTAGCCCGACTGGCAACGTGTTGAATATGTTCAATAGTTTCAAAAATTGGCGCTGTTGGCAGGAGTTCCCTCAGTTTAAGGGGGAAGTAATGTGAACTTATTTTCTGAGTTTGTGAAGACTGGATATAGTAAGTTTGTGTCGACACTCTTCGAATTGCCAGATCAGCTTTTCCATCACCATCGTAGTCTGCTGGTATAGGTATGTCTTGAGAAAAAGTACCGAATTTCACCCGTTGAATTCCATCTAATTCAACTGAATTATAATTGGTATTGCTTGAGTTTCGAATGTACCAAGTACCATTTGATGGTCGTCTAACAGCAATATCATCTATCCCATCCCCGTCATAATCAGCGGGAACGGGTATGTCATTGCTTTCAAGGCCAAAGCGAATACGTTGAATTCCATCTCTTTTAGCGGAGTTAAAGTTTGTTTTACTGGAATTTCGTATATACCAGTAGCCAGTGGATGGTCGCCATACCGCAATATCCGTTATGCCGTCGCCGTCATAGTCTGCGGGAACGGGAATGTCCTCAAGATTTAAACCAAAACGAATACGCTGAATGCCATCATTTCGAACCGAGCCGAAATTTGTCTTACTTGAATTTCTTATATACCAAGTAGCGTCTGACGCTCGACGAACAGCAACATCGGTTTTACCGTCGCCATCATAGTCGCCCGGTACGGGGATATCATCGATTTTTAATCCGAAACGAATAGTTTGTGTGGTAGTCCATTCGTCTTTATTTACACTTGAGCGCAGAATATACCATGTTGAATTTTCTGGTCGGCGAATTGCAATGTCAGTAATACCATCTCCATCGTAATCACCAGGAACAGGAATATCTCCTTCTTGCATCCCAAAGCGGAATACATTTATATTGTCTGAGGCATCTACCACATACCAGTTGCCACTTTGAGGCTCCCTAATAACTAGATCTGCTTGCCCATCACCGTCAAAATCATTCTTGATGGCAGGATTGCCAATACTTTTAGTTACGGCAACGCATGGCGTAGTCAACAATCCAAACAGCAAAAGAATAAGCCCAACAAAAAAGATGTTTTTTTTACCTGACATTTTTTGTACCCACATTTTGGTGAATCCTGCAAATTTTAGCTAATGTGCATTTACAAAAAGTTGGCACTAATTGTTATTGCTGCATCTTTGGTTGTTTGTCGCTCAATCAATCCTTGTTGCATTTTAATATGTGCTTTTCTTTTTTGCTCATCCTGCAGGTAAGTCTGGATAATTGTTTTAAGAGGATGTTTTTCACTAAAACAGATGCCTTTGTATGTCTGGATCGCGTCAATATTATAATCACTCACCACAAAAGCACCGGACATGACAAAATCGATATACTTGTGACTGACAGCACCCATTTCGTTCATTGATGCATGGTGGTCTATCAAACATATCTTGCTTCCTCTGGCTAATTTTGGAATATCTTCATAAGGTATCTGGCGTGCTACCCAGTACTTCTCAAGATTTATATTATTTGCATAATTGTCCCAACCAGGGCCATATAAATTGAGTTTTAAGTTCATCTCGTCCAACAACGGCAATAAAGCATCAAGTGCAGGTCTTACTCTAGGTACGCCCATGAATGAAATATCGCAACTGTAGCGGGGCATTGTTGATTGAGCAGGACTTAGTGAAGAAAACGGTGGTATCACATCAATAGCACTTGCAGAAATAAAAGGCGCATTAAGTTGAGGTAAATTTTGCTTAGCTAAAAATTGTTTAATTCCCTCACTACATACAAACACTTTATTGAATTGACTAATAGAATGCAGTTTCTCTGCATGGCAGTAAATCAACGCAATATTATTCGCTTTATCATCGAACTCCCCGACTTCCGGGTAAAATTGTCGCTGCGGACCACCAAGAAAATAGATTCGATTAACTGCTCCTGGTCTGTAGGTATAACCTAGGGCACACAGCTCATGTTTTAAATTAAGATAAAGCCGGTAGTCATACCAAAGTTGATTTTTGTGTGGTGAAGCAATACAAAAGGTTTTCAAGTGTTAGTTCTCTGGTTTCTCGGCGGCGATAGCATACAGTTTATTTGCGACCTGAGGATTATGTGATTTGACTGTAGATGCTAACTCCAATAATTGATTTTTGGACGCTGCTAAAAATGCAGTTGAGCCAACTACCGTGTCGAAAACTTTTTGTTTTAATGCTTCAGGACAACCAACAAACAACTCAATGACCTGACTTAAATAACTAAACGGCATATCGAGAATTGAATTTAAAGAGGACTTAGCTCTCTCATAAACAAACTGTTGCGCTTCTTGCATTAAAGTCTGCAGATTTTCCTCCTGCAAAAAAGCCTGCCGTGACAGGTCATATTTGTCAAAATTGGATTCATCCATTACATAATTAACATGTGTACCCAATGCTTTATTAAAACCTTTTCTGTTCAATTTTAGCGGTAAACTGTCTGAGGGGCGACCACGAGAAAGCAAAGAAACATATTCCACAGGGGAGCGGAACATTCGATGAACTATCATAGCTGAGCGGAGTTTTATTAATTCGCTATGCAGGCACTCGCGGTTTGACGGTTCAGCAAAAAATTTGTCGCCGTCCACCAACGTATGACTGCAATTCTTACCAAATGCCCCATGCAATCCAACCTCTTGAATGTCACAACTGGTGCGAATGACACTTTTTACCAAAGGGCTCAGTTGACCAACAACGTGTTGTGAAATTGGTTTGAAAGACTCCTGTCCTCCATGCTCGTTGATCCAGCCGAATGATAAAACGTCCGCATTTGCATTCTGTTTCAAGCAGTCTTGAATACTTGTCTGTGCATTCTGCGGCATCCAAAATTCATCAATATCAATAAACATCACATAGTCATACTCTGCTTTGGTCTTTTCTTGTTCTAGAGCCTGAGCATAAACTATAAATTGAAGGTAGTTTGACGCACCTGTGGGGCATCTATCTATCCAGTCCGCCGAGAAATAATTCAGCTGGCTATTGTGTTTTTTGAGATACGCCAAAATGTTACGGCTATTGTCACGTGTTCGATTGATGTATATATCAATGGCATCAAAGCCAAAATACAAGTGATGGTGCACCCAATCTGGAATATATGCGCCTTCATCCTTAGCGATAGCTACCAGCTTCACCTTAAATGCATTATTTTTTGATTCTTTCGGTGTCTCTGTCATGTGTTGTATCGGCTTGCTTTGAGTAAACATCGCTCAATGATCAATTTGAATAGTATGGTCATGAAGATACTGGACTAATGTGCGTCGCTAGCCTTGCGTAATACTCCGCCAATCTAGCCTTTATCAAAGGACCTTTTGGACGAATTTTCAATGCTTTCTCTAATATTTCAATCGCTTCGTTTATATCCTGTTTTTCTGCATCTCTAGCCAAGTCACGCATCAAAGGAATGTTTTGTGGATCTAAGCTTAAAACTCTCTCTCTGTGCTTTCGAAATTTTTCGACTACTTCTGGCACATCCACACGACAAAATATTTTCATCATGTCTTTATAATGACTAGCGATATCCTGGTCCATGTTTTCAATTGATGCCACGTATCGCGCCTTCACAAAATTCCGAGCTTTCCGCAACTCCCCCTTGATAGATAGATTTTGCAAAAATTTTGCAAACGCAAAAGAGTAGTCACTATAGATGTGGTGAGGTAACTGAACACACACTGTTTGCAGGGTTCTTTTGGCTAATCCTGTGCGGTTATTCTTATAATTAAATTCATTCCCTGGTCGCCCTCGATAGAGCAGAGAAATATACTCTAGTTGCGAGCGATGTGCGCGGTGGTAAATAAAAGCATGTTTCAATGAATTGAGCCTAGCATCGAGAGCCTGCACAGGTCTGTTGCGGCACAAAAATGACTCACCGTTTACCAATTTGGGTAATACACCATCCTTCAAAAGGGGTAAATGATGTCTGAATTCAATCAGATCGACATTGACTGGCAGCATCGTTTTACCTAATGGGGACAAGTTACCCTCAATATAGACAGGTAGGTCACTGAATGGGGGCAAATTTCCAAAATCATTCACCCATTCGAAAAAGACTGGACCAACATCCGACAGTGATAATATGAAGGCTTGGATAGTGGTTGAGAAATTCTGCGGTATCCAGAACTCATCTATATCCAAAAATAATATGTGCGAATAAAGCCCTTGCTCTTTGATTTCAGAAAGGGCCTTGGCATAAACAATGAATTGAATTTGATTTTTAGCTTCTTTCGGGCACCAGTCAATCCAGTCAGCACTTTGCCAAGTCACATTAGGAAACTTAGCGTTAATAGTTGACAGCACCTCTACTGAATTGTCTGTGCATCTATTAATATAAATTTCGATTGCATCAAAACCAAAATGCAGATGATGATGAATCCATTCTGGTAGGTATGCTGCTTCATCCTTCGCTATTGCGACAATTTTAACTTTTGGTACTGATTGCATATGTATCACTAATTACACTGGCAAAAATGTAGTCAAATGCTGGGTAATGTTAGCAAGATACTTTTGTGCTTCAGGGTTTAGCATCCAATCTGAGCTCGCCAGTTCTATCGTTCTAACGTCGTTGGCTATTTGATAGTTTTGAATAACATTGGCAAATTGTGTCACCATTATTTTTTCACAGCGATGGTCGATGAAATAATTACCTACATTGATTTTTTCCAAGTCTGCTTTGATGACATTTCGTAACTCAGTCAAACCATGATTGAGTAACGCTGATTCTTCCTGCACAAACTTAGTTCTGACCCATGAACCTGTTTTCTGATGGTTTTTCGCAAATATAAAGTTGAGCGCGCGGATAATTTCAATATCAACAACCGGCATCGATTTATTAACCGCGTTGACATTGTCGTTAGCAATAACAAAAGACGGATACCACGTAATATTGACCGCCTGCAAAAAGTCCTTTACCAATGAGTCACGGCTGTCGGCACTATCGTAGTCAATGATGATCAAATTATCCTCACCAAACACGCTTTGAAACATCGCTAACTTCAAATCTGCGGAGAGCATTTGGCTTTGTCCGGGCCGAGCTAAATGATTATGGAAATAATGATAAAACGTTTCTGTGCCACCGTGTTTAATCACTTCTTGCCAGATTGAATACATTTTGTAACCAGCTCGGCGCCAAGCATAAATAACCACAATATTTTTGTTGTCTATCACATCACGTAAATACTCAAAATCTGCTTTATTCAAAGAGATAAAATCTTCACTGGAAAACAATATATTTTGCGTAGATTGATTAATGAATTGAACATCTTCGTCGCTTAGTGCTCTGTCAACAATTTTCTGTCGAAGCTCATGGTGCCCAAAGATCTTGATATAGTTTGAAGGATAGACCAAACCCTGCTCTGCTAACGCAGGAGTATTGTCCAACATAAACTTCTGAAGAAGTGTTGTCCCTGTTTTGTGGGGACCAACATGTAAGTATAAAGTTTTCATGTCCTGCCTAAATAGAGTTTGTACTCGACCAATTTTTTCGATTCCAAGACTTTTTAATCACCTAATAGTGGATAGCGTCCCAGGTTACTTACCAGCGGCCCCCACTTTAAGGTATGCGATTCATCAAGGCATTTTTCTTTTGTAAGCACGGCTGCAAAACCCGAGGCTTGCCATTTTTCTAATGGATGTAAGATATGCACGTTTGTTAACCCATAATCACCGCATAGTTGTGCATCAGAGCGCACGTTATCACCCACATGCACAAAACTTTTGCCACTTTCTTTCACAAGCTCTGCAATATACTGCCACATGGTACCAGTATCTTTGCGTTTACCTAACTCACTGGAAACATAAAGACGGTGTGGCATAACAAGTCCCGCTTTTTTAAGTACAGCTTCCACCTGTTGTCGGGTGTAATAAATATCCGTCACAAACCAGATTTCTCGACCGATTTCGTGCAAGCGATGGACAAGCTGAACCATTTCATCTTTCTCAACGATTTGCTCGAGATCTAAGTCGAACTCCATGTGCATCCAACTATTAACCTGCTCTTGATCGGCATCCAAAACTTTTGCCATTTCAGCATAGACTTCCGAAATACTCACATCACCTTGGAAATTTTTTAGCTGACGCAGTTGAAATTCGAGATCATTGCGCATTTTTACAAACGATTCTGCGGTCCCAAAAAGTCCAGCGTCACTCAGTATCTTGCCCAATTTGAGTTTTGCATATTCTGGCTGACAATATTGCCGACGTACCACCGTATCAAACACGTCAAAAGAAACAACATGATGATTTCTTAGGTCGTTAAATAAAACCTCTGAGGTTTTAACATAGGGTGCAAAGATATAGCTTTTGTCCTTGGTGAATTGACCTGTTGGCGGATAATAAAAGAACTGCTCATAGCCATTTTTTTCAGCCAACAACCCTACCGAACGTTCTAGGGCATGTAACCATGAGCCATCGTTGGGTAACGGCTCCGCCGGAAAGTCCTCATAGTCGAAATCACTTTCCAATAGCTGTTTTATCGCTGCAGGTCTAGCCCAAAACATGCCCCCCACCGGATAATTGATAAAATTCTCTTTACACTCGATGCCCCAATCATGTTCAAAACCTTGAGCAAATGGTTTGTTGCATGTCCAATGGTTCACCCACGCTGGCATCATCCAAAATGACGTTGGATAATACATGCCAAGTTGTGGTTGGTTCTGAAACAAACGTAATAGACAAGCAACTACATGACGATCTTTGAATAAGTACTGATTGAGATAATCAAACCACTGGGTTTGTTCGCGCCCCGAATATAACGATTTTTTCGAATGTAGATGGCACATCAAATCGTAATTCAGTAGATCTTTAGCAAATTCCACCAACATAGGCCCAAAATTCCTGCCCCTGTTCGGTGCAACCGCTGTCTTTAAGAACTTAACCTGAGGAATTTCAGAAAAAGTCTGTTCTACTTGGCTCTGTATATCTGCGTGACTAACTGACACAAAAACATCGATTTGACAGGGAAAGTGACGGAGACAATCGGCAAATTTTTCAACAAAATCAGGGTAAAAAATATGCAAACAGATGGCAATTTTCTGGTTTTGCCACGCGGGATCGTCCACAGCCACAATGGCTTTTTTGGGATGCCATTTGATTTGCGCTGGCGCTGCTCGACGCCCCTCTTGTTTGCCATGGAAAATGTAATGCAATAACGGCGACTGATCTGCATGATAGATATCAATGTTGCAGCGATGATAATACTCGGTGTCAAATGCCGAGGAAGGATTAGCATTACTATATTTTGACTTTTCAACATAGTCTTGAAAAGCCAAAATGGGATGCTCAAACTTACCATAACGAGCTTCATACCACTCTGTATTAAACAAGCCTGAGGCGATGGCGGAGGTATAAGCGGTCCTTATATCCTCATTCACTTCAGCCAATAAATTATGCTCTCGCTCAGATAAAACGGTGGCCTTTGACTTAGTAAAAAATACTTTGCCTAACTTGTTTATGATTCTGCGTGAAAAATTTACCATAACTACTACAACCTGAATAAACGTAGGGGGTCAACATTGCCATTCCCAGAAATAGCATCATCAACATCAAACAAGGCCCATGTGCTGCGCGGAAGCATGTGTCGCTGCGTTACATACCGTTCATTCAACATTTCTATTTCAGCTATACTAAACCGAATATTATGCCTAAAGAAGTGACAACAGGCTTCAATCGCGCCCTCAAATATTGCTTGCAGTTCATGCAAATGATGTTGGGAATAAGCCTTTTTACCAAATGAAAAATTGAATTTTCGTGTGTTGAGTGAGGAGGTTTTAGCAATGTCTAAAAACTGACCTTGAGGAGAGGTCAATAGTGCTTCTAAAAATAGTGAGCGATCCAACATCGTATAACCATCGCCCATCTTCACGCCGTCTTTAAACACAGCATGCATGTGTGCGGTATTTTCATCAATGTTGTAATCACCCTGCTTAGAAGTGATGAAATACACCGCAGAGGTATCTACCTTGAGTAACTTTGTGATCAGTTTCTGGATAGTCCCCGAATAGCCAACATCAGCAAAAATCACTGACTTGTCTTCAGTCAAACCAATACTTCGCAAATAATCAATGTAATTCCGTTTAGTTTGCTTGACGATCTTATTAAGCTGTTGACGTTTTCGATAAAAATGCGCTTCCAGTGCCTCTTGTTCTTCAGGCAGGTACCAATGCATCGACAGGTCATCGTCTTCAAACACCTCATGGATCTGAGCTAAGGAAAGGCCAAATCTTGAAACAAGTAGCTGTTCTAAACTGCCTGAAAACTTGTGTGTCAGGCTCCATTGCCACGTTGATGGATCAGCAACACAGATCCGAAAAAGAAAACTGCGTGAAGAGAGCACATACGCGGACGGGTAGTTAGGTATCAAATTTTCAGCAACAAGCGTTTGGAAAATGCGATTTAACAGATATCCTTCTCTCGCTAAGAAGCCAATAAATGGCTGGGGCAATTGCGCACACTGAGTCAGTAGAGATTGGAAGTACTCACTGCAAATGGGTCCCAAAAAATTGTATCCAAACTCACGCAAAGAAGTGTTTTTACTCACTACAACTTAGCTCCCTATTATTGACTGTTATTTAATGATGTTTACATCGTCCTCAACAGGCCAACGCAATAATTTTAAGGCCGCGGAATATAGCATGGATAAACCAAAAAAACCTCGTAAAAACTCGTCGCAGCGGATGGTTTAAGTGATGGATTTATAGCGAATCTAAGACACGGTACAAGGTTTGCCTCTCAACTTGCGGTTTATATTCCCGCGCTCTTTTAACGCCGGCCCTCTTATGCAAAAAATACGTCCATGTTTGCATGGCAGAAGTCGCTGCTTCAATAGCATGCAGACAACTGTCAGCACTCAGCTCACACATCGTAATATTGGCGCCGGGTGAACTGTATTCTCGACTGGCAATACAATCTGGTATGACCGCCCAGCCTGATAGTTGCATGGCTTCGATGCCAGGCAAGTAGAATCCCTCAGTCTTATTAGGTAAGGCCAACGTTACTTTTGCTGCGGCCATGGCTTGATAAACCATAGACCGCTCTGTAGGTTCATCATGTATTACAACGTGGTATCCCCGTTGTTGCAAAACAGTAGTAATTTGTTTACCAAGAGACGGTTGTTTTGTCGCCAAAACATAGACATCGATATCTCGATGCAATTTTATATTGGGAATTTCATGCCCCATCTTAATCACATAACAAGGGCCATTAGCATAGGGAATAATGGCATCATATACCGCTTGTGACACACATAAACGCACGGCTTTAAACTGTAAAAATTGAAACAGTGGATGGCGCTTATCGCCATGTCTTACATGCTGAATAAGATTGACTTTTGTCTGCTTCTCATCGTAAAACGGCAAATAGTTTTTCCAATCCATACCTGCAAGAAAAACAATATCAGCGTCTTGTGGAGCATACGATTGTTGATAGGTAATGCCGGGAATGTCACTGAATAAATTGGCATTGACCTTTGAACTGCTTTCACACCACAGGCTGACATCCAATTGACCGTAAGCCATACAGTGGTCGAGATAATCTCTGACCTTTTGATGGCCGCCCGAGTACTGATTATACTGTCGATGAAAAGCGATCTTTTTTTTGTTTTTTCTATAATTCAGCATACAAACCGTACTTTGCGCCAACTAACAATTAACTATTGTTGATGACAGAGTCAGTGAAACAGATTACTTTGTAGCACATGATAATGCTCAAAAATACTCTAACAAATTGATAAATCTACATATTATCGGTGTGCAGAAAGCGGGCACAACTGCATTAGCCTATTTTCTTAACCAGCATCCAGACATCTATGTTGTGGAAGGCAAAGAGGCCCATGCTTTTGATCACCCCGCATTAAAAAATCGCCCTAACAAACTGTTATTTATTCGCCAACACTTCAACAAAAAACTAGCCAAGTACAACGGTCAAAAAATAGTGTGTGATGCCACGCCCATCACCTTGTTTAATCCAATCTACTTACAAAATTGCTATCAATATAATCCCCACGCAAAGTTTATTGTTGTATTACGCGATCCCATTCAACGGGCTGTGTCGCATTTTCAAATGTCTAAAAACAACGTTGAAGAAGACCAATGCATGTTATTGGCCTTCATCCTAGAAAAACGCAGAATGCTCAAACTAACAGAAGGCCCTTATTTTCCATTTAATTCGGTATACAGAACCCAGACTTACCTTGAGCGAGGGTGTTACTCAAAGCAACTAGACAACCTGTTTAGTACCGTGCCTGCGGGGCAAATATTGGTGCTTGAACATCATGATTTATTGCAAAACCACCAAGAAACGTTGCAAGGTGTCTTCCAATTTTTGCAGGTCGATGGTTTCGATATACACGCTTCAACCATTTTCCCCACAGATAAACGACACCAACATTGGACCGATCCTTTAGCGATACTCTATGCAAAACTGTACTTTCTGCTTCGTGGTGAGACATGGAACACGTGGCGAAAAATCATCGCACGGCATGTTGATGCAGCCTCAGATTAAACGATTTACCTTAATGGCGTAGCCCATTTTATCAACGTAAGCAGCGGCTAATTTTGGCCAAACACCTGAGGTGAAAGATATCTTGTTCTGGGAAAATACAGGCTCAAGTAAACCGGGTCTTATCCAACATAATCCACCTTCGGGATACAGTATCAACGGGTTCGGTAGCTCGTCTAAAAGCGCTTCGACCTCAGGTTTATCTTGCAACCACCCTATTCTATCAAGTTTGGCTGGATGATAGGGCGCGCAAAGAATGGCAAGTTTGGCATCTTGTGCGAAAGCACGTATAGCATGATTAATAATATCTGCCGATCCAAGTAAACTATACAGCTGTTGCAACAATAAATTAACCGGTTTGGCTTCATCTTCCTGTGGTGCAGACCTCAACATACAGACCACATCAAACTGACTTAGATGCTGATACAAAACGCTGAGGTCTACGGATGAACCTTCCGATCTAGGACTTTGTATCACCACTAATCTATTCTTAAATTGGTCGGCGATTTGTGTCAGTTGACTCTCCCTCTGCACATCTACTCCACTCACCAATATTTGATACGTGTGTGGTAACAAACGTGTGTAGTCAATTAGCTGTGATAATTGATGCATACTGTCGATATGCCAATGCACCGCAATGTTCAGCGTTGCGTCGATTGCCTTGGCGGTGGAGATAATACGCATGGGGTAAGTATCTGGCAGAGTTAACACTGAGTGTAAAACTGATTTTGGCCAAATTTTGCTCCAATGCTGCACAATCTTACTGGCCAAACAGGTTGCCGCTGGGGGGCTAAGTTGCATAAGACCATGGCGCAACCAAGCCTTGTTATCACGCATCATAAACGCATAGCGCATATTATAGTCATCGAGTTTTTCACCCGCTTTTTCGTCGTAACGAAGTAAGGCCACTACTTCCTCATACGATTCAACGGCTGGCATCACATATTCGGCTGGTATTGTTTGTTTTTTGTTACCTGAAGACGCCACGTCTTTGTATTGATTCGCCGCCATGAAACGCTCTATACGTAAGGCACATTTTTTCACCATCGCTGCATTAGGCTGAAGATGCTGAGCTTGAGCTATGAAGCGCAATGATTCAGTTACATGATTCAGTGCAAGGTTGACATCGGCAAGTCTGACTAACAACGGCACTGCATCAGCTTGCTCTGCTATGGCCTGCACAAAACAGTGATGGGCTTGTAATGTGAGACCCATACGCAAATACAAATCACCAATGGCCATGATGGTATAGGGCTCGTTATTGAGTCGCAGCGCTTTGATTAAGCAAAACTCTGCGTGGCTAAATAAACCGTGTTGCGTGGCAAACTGCGCCAATTTTAAAAAATATTGACTGTCAGAAAAAGCCCTATAGAGCAATACAAGTTCCAGTTTTTCTCGTCTTACATATTGAGATCCACTGAGCATATCGATAACTGTATCAGGTGAACACTGGAGTATTTCATCCTGATCGCCGCCCTCAGCTAGGTCAGACCTTGGCCGCAGTGAAAACGGATTAATCTGAGGTAAATCAGCGTCGCAGCTATGTATCCAATCTGGCTTACCGTCGGTATATAACTGCCAAGCAGCAATGTGCCAGCTATTACTGGCGACATGCATACCACGCATCTTTGCCAGTTTGGTGTGCAGAAAATAAGCATGTTTATGGGCTAATTTTGCCAAGGTGAAATAGTTGTCTACTGAGGTAAATGGCCGCTGCAGAAGAGACTCAAATAACTGTGGTGCAATATGTTGAGGTGGAATACGCACCAAAAAACCGCAGGCTTCTGTCCAAGACAGACTAGATAAATCAAAGGCCTGGGCATGTGCTTGGATAGCCTTGTCTGCTTCGTCAGGCAAATTAAAATGGCGTTTATTCAGTGCCACTGCGTCAACCTGTTTTGGCACATGCGGAGCAGGTATATCGGCTATGGTTTGCAGGTCTTGCCACAGGCTATCAAGTTTTTTACGTAGGTCTCGGTCAACCATCGCTAATACATACGAGGGCACACTATCCGTCATCAGCTCTGGTTGATAATGTGGTGCATCGAAAGCATTGTTTGGCAAATTAACGCGGGTGGCTACCGCAGATAATTGCGTGGGTTGTTGCACAAAACCTTCTTGGGAAATCAACACACATTTGTCTTTATGAGCTCGATAAAATTCCAATATGCGCTGGTTTGACGACCACCACATTTCAAATGCCAACGAGGGTTCTTGCCAAAAACGCATGTTCACTTTATGCGCTTCCATACGCTGTGCACTATTTATAATGTGTCTGCTGTGGCGGTTAAATAAAGAGTTGACTGCAGTCGACCAGTGCCGAAAGACTAAAACAAAGCGGATGTGTTTGGGATAGGCAAGGTGCCAATCTTTTAAGAAATATACCGCTCGTGGATCTTTTACACCACACAGCTCTGCCGTTTGTTGGCGCTCATTAATGTATCGGCTTATGTAGTTGGTCAGCCAATTGGGTTTAATTAATGGGCCATTGTCAGCATAACGCCAATCTGTGCCATTGATGGCAAAAATGTTGTCATGCAAACGCACTGCTGGCATGTCTTCTACATGGCCAAGGGGATTGCTAAAACTCGCTCCCATTAGCTCATTGCCCATTGCAACACCGTTATTGGCTAGGGTTTGCGCCACCAGTGAAGTACCGCTGCGATGAAAGCCGGTACACAGATAGAATAGAGGGTTTGAGCTTACTGGCTCTGCGAACAAAGCATCAAATGAGTCAATCGACATAGATTATTAAAAATTACTCGCTAAAAAGCGCTCATACGGCATATGTTACCTTAAACTCGGGCAATTTCTGCAAAAGCTTGATGAATATCAGATGGCGCATACCAACCATAACAGTTTAGTGCCACGATGGCGGGTAACATGAGTTCCATATCAGTCAACACTTTAGCTGAAAACTGGCGCTGCATTTTGTGCAGTGGAGAGCGATGGGTGGCGGGTAAGCCCAGCGACTCATCCAATACTCGACCATCAGAGGCAATCACATCCTCATAACGGACAACAGCTAAACCACTGCGATGAAATTGGTCGAAAAACCATTGTAAAATAAGCAACTGTCTCTCGCTTACACTTTTATCTTTTAACGCTGCTGCCAGCTCAGCATCGAAACGTTCCCCTGCTGGCAATCTGCCACGATTCACCGGCAAATCAACCGTCAACCACGACAACAATACGTCCACTGGATTGCGTACGATACAGACAAGGGAATAGTGCTTGGTAAGGTCAGACAACAATGCCGTAAAAAACGCGTTTTGTTTGATTATTAAGTGGAAACTATTGGCATCCCGTGCAGCGAGCTTGATTTGACCACGCTGAGCTACAACGTTGCGCACACCATTACTTGCATGCTGCCCAACAGGGTTATCCAAGATCAAGCCCCCTTTGGCGCCATGCGTAAACGACAAACCCTGACAAATGGCCCAATCTAAACTAGAGATTTGCTGGGCAATCTGTTCTACAACGTCTGTCTTGTTTGTCTGGCTAATAATCGACTGAGGATCGATGGGTTCATGCAAGGCCACTGTATCGTGCCGTTCATTGAGTAACTTACAACACAAGGTTGTGCCTGAACGGGGAATACCACTAATCAAATAGACTGCTTTGGCCATCGTTTACACTATTAATACTGAATGACATTCAGGGTATTGGTTTGCGGCGGCAAATTGCTGTCTAAAGCCAAGATTTGCACAGCAGCCGCTACATCTTGGGGCTTAGCATCAATAAAAATCCTCGCGCTGACTCGTGACGGCACATTGGGATCAATGGTAACCAATTCATCACTATTCAATTTCAAGGTGCTTCCCGCAGGGATAATACCCGTCGCTTTTGAGTTCGCTTGAAAATTACCCATAACCACCTCTTCAGCCACAAACTGTGTGGTATACGCCACGTCATAACCCGCATGGTTAATTAAGATGATACGTTGTCGGTAATTGGCGTAATTAGTGATATAGGGCAAATCCACCGCAGCCGTATCGTAAACCACTTCTCCCAACAAACTTGCTGCTAAGCCAAACCCAAGATCTAAATAATAAGCGGCCCGTTTTATGGCTAAGCTTTTACTTTCCGCCGCCAGACAAAAAACTGGATAATCGATGAGTTCATCAATGCTCACCTGCACAATATTGGTTTGACTGTATTCGGCCAAGGCATAACTGGCCCCTGCACAATCATCTTGTTGGTTCAAAAATGCGCGAACAGACGAAAAATCACCTTTAATTGTGGCTGTTCTCGCTGCTGTATTCATCGACGGTAACAGGTCTGAAAACACCGTAATTAATGCAGATGTAGCAGGCAATCTAACGGCCTGTGTGATCAAGGTGTCAAATTGTACTTTACCCACTGCTGCTAAGTTTGCGCTGGCATCCCCTAACATGAAAGTAGAAGGTGCACGAAAGGTAGATGTGAACTTCTTAAAATCTTGAGAAAATTCAACGGAATGCACAAAGGAGCGGGTAAAACTTGTACCAATGGTATTGGTCGACTGCGCGATGGGCGAGGTAATTTGGTATAAAAAATCACCGCCGTTTAACGCTGCAGCGGCGGAAGCGTAATAGGTATATTTGACATACAGGGGCTGGCGATAGTCCAACCATAAGTAGCTATTACTTTCTAATACAAACTCAGTATCAGCCCCTTGGGGCGTGGCAGCTTTGACTTCAACGATTAGGTAGGTATCGGCACTATTTCCGCCACCAACTAAGGTAGCGTCATAGGCTACATCGGCTTTGATGCCCGTGCTGGCAAAGTGTTGATTAAAGCGGCCATTGATTAAATCAAGGCGGATATAACGTTCGGAATTAGAAATGCCAAATCCCGCTTTAAACCGTAAGTTCAGCTCATCACCCGCACTATTGATGGTTAATACACCATCAGCGCCCAGTTTTTCATTTTCGATCACTTCAAGCGCGTACAACAACGCTTGTTGCTCATCTAAGCGCAATTCAGCACTGATCGCCGCATGAAAACGAAATGACAATATACAGATTAAAAATACACGAAGGTAGATCATAGGCAAAGGCTACTTTAAAACAGGCAAAAAAAAGCCTTCGCTTGCGCGAAGGCTCTTATCAAGCAATATTAGACAATATTAGTACTTGCTAGAAACAGCCAAGTTAACCGTGTCAGTACCACCAGTAGAGATGTTCACTGATTGGCTAACACCTTCAATAGCGGTGTCTACTGCTTCGATTTCGAAGGTAGCAGAAGTACGTGTTCCACCAGTCAAGGTCACTAAGTCAGTGGCTTTGATAACCATTACGCTGTTAGCTGGGATAGTACCCGTTGCTTTAGTACCAGCAGTGGCAGTTACGCCAGCTTCTGAACGGAAAGAACTGGTATAGTTAGCAGCAACACTACCTGAGTTGATCAAGTAGATACGTTGGTTGTAAGAAGAGAACGTAGTGACATAAGGTACAGATACAGAAGTTGTATCATAAGTAATAGTACCCATGTTAGCTGTTAAGTTGTCATCAGCCAAAGTCACAGTAGTTGGGCTGCTAGTTTTGTTGATAACAGTAGTACCATTAACCGTTACACACAAATAGATGTCTGCAGCCGTTACGTCAAAAGTAGCAACAGTTGTGGCTTCAGTTTTAGCAGTATTCAACGTTAATGCAGTTAAAGCAGTACAGTCATTGGCAGTTGAAGTAGACCAAGTACCGAAGCTGAAGTCACCTTTAAAGGTCACTAACTGGCTTGTATCAAACACGTCACCTACAACAACAGCAACACCAGCAGGTGTGACAGAGCCAGCAACCAAAGCGTTCGCTACAGTCAACTCACCTTGACGGGCGATAGTGGCAGTAGCGTAGTTAGCAGTGGCTGGCGTATTTTCAACAGTGAAAGCTTTGAAGCTAGAACCTACAGTGGCTTCAGCAGTATCAGCGATAGTGATTTTAGTTGCGTCAACAGCTGAACCAAAAGTAACGGCAGTATCGGCACCAGAGTTCTTCAATACGTCGCCAGCTGTTTGGTTTACAGCACCAGGAGCGCTGTTGAACATGCGGTACTGAACAGTAGCAGTAGAACCTGCCAATACTTTCAAACCACCGATATCTAAAGTGAAAACGTCATCACTTAAAATATCAACTGTGTCGCTTACTTCAAAAATAACATAAGAATCACCAATCGCGCCGCCAGCAGAAACTGTAGCTACAAAGTTAAGTGAACCGCTATCAGTAAGAAGAGCTGGAACACCAGTAAATTTGGCGTTAACCAAATCAAAACGTACGTACTTTGACGTACCTGTGTTGATTGTAAAACCCGCTGCTGCAGATGCATCTAACAAAGTTGCAGTAGTAACAGTTAAGAAACCGTCTGCATCTAAATCGCCAGATGTATAAGTTTCAGTAGCAACGTTAATTGTTCCAACTGTCGCCGCAGTAGCTGCGTCTAAGTTAAGTGCCGCTAAAGCGTTAGTAGAAAAAGCAGCAGCAATGGCTACGGCTAATATTTTTTTATTTATCATTTAAAAAACTCCTGCAAGAGTAAATAACTATAGTTTATCTAAGGTTGCCTAGGTAAACCACCACCAAGTCCTTGGTGACAATTCACCAGACTAGGTTATTAAATTACAACACTAAGTAGTAGTAATCAACTTTTATTCTAATTTTGTCTGTGTTTACTGATACTTAACAAAATTTCGCCAAAAATGCAGCACACAGATTACTATCAATGCCGCAACTTTCGTAAATTTATTCACGCAGATTTACGCAGCGCTGCAATGTTTAATCAAAAATAGGGTGAAGTCAAAGGTTTAAGCTAATTTTATCGTAGCAAAAGTGAATACTCTTGGATGTTTGAGGATACCTATTACGCTTTCAGTCAAAATAAGGGCTGTAGCGGCAATAAAATTAAGGTTTTTCCGTATAAACGGTTAAAAACGTTGTTCAAACGGTGCGAGCTTGCCCGTGCCCAAGCTCAGGTAAACACTGCGTGTTTGCCCTTGCATCTTTACCTTGATACAAAAAACTTGTCCGCCCAATGTGGTAAAAAAATCTTCGGGCATCAGGTATAAGCTTGGCTCTATCGCCAATGTGTCTGCACTGTTGATCAACCACTGGCCTTGCTGCCGTTTGATTTGTATGTTGTTCGCTGAGTCGGGCCATAACTTTTGCCAAAGAGTAATGGGAATTGCATTTAGATTAAGGACCTCTGCGCGGCCTAAACTACAAAAATCGGTGAATGCAGGGTTAAGTTTGAGAAACTCCCGCCATTGCACCATGGCTTTCACTTCATGACAACTTTGTAATAAAAAATTCCGTGGCTTCGGTAGGTTGAACTGCTGATATTCGTTGGCTTCAGCACCAGCGGGCCGACGCCAATTATCAGCATCGGCATAGTCGGCAAGCACATCGGCCAAACGCGCCTGTTGACTGACTGATTGCTTATGGCTGCCCAATAACTTTTTTAACCAAAACTGACCAGAGGAATTAAATGGCACCAAACCCAGTTGGTTTTGGATCGAATATGTCAGCCCGCCTTCTTGCTGATACCAAAAGCCATCACTGCGTAACTCATCCCCTAACACTACAGGTGACCACGCGCTCAGCTGGGGGCCGATGTTGAATGCTTCAATTACTTGGGGTGACTGCCTTTGTTGTGTATTGCCTTGACTAACCCCAGCGACAGACATGCGCTGGGTGGCTACGATATAAATAAGCTCTGCGACTTTTGCATCAACCTTTGCCGTATTGGCTAAGGTCATTTTGGATTGTTCTGCAATACCGATGCGACTGTCCAAATTATTGGCCACAACAGCGATTAAAACGGTTAAAACTACAACCGCAACCAAAACCGCCAGTAAGGCAACGCCTTGTTGATTGCTCCCTGTCTTCATGTTGTTTTAGAACTCATACACACCAAACTGCGCTAACTCAGGGGGAATATCTGCCACTACAGGTCTGAGAGGTTTTGCTAGTGCCCAAACCACATCGTTTTGCACTATTTTTACAGCCGAAGGTAAGAGACCTGACGGCGGACGAAAGTCCAGCAACCACTGTTGCCCGTTCCAATACTCAAAGTGAGGCTCTTGCTCAAAGGTCATCACCGTGCGACTTTGCCCACCCAGTTGTGACTCAAACACCAATGTCCAGTGCGATTCCTGGGCATTGATGTTTTGGTAATCAATTCGCCACACTAGGCGCTGGGGAATATGCATATCATCGTCAGGCGCTTCACTCGTGACAAATTCAAGGCGATCTCTCGTTCCGGTAAATAATGAGGTGTCAGGATGATAAAGTACTGCGCCGGCAACGCTGTTGGTAAACCAACTAGCGGGCAAACGCGCCACTTTAATTGCTAAATCTTGCATACTAAGGCGTTCAAAACTACGCCAAGTAGTGGAAAAGCTTTGAATCAACAAACTGATGACTAAGGCCAAAATAACCAACACCACCAACATTTCAATTAAGGTAAACCCTCTTTTTGCATGCATCCCTTGGTGTGGGTAGCGCTTTTTCTGCCAAAGTTTCATCATGCACTTCATTTAAGAGGGAATATCGACGTAGGTAGGATCAGGAAATTGACGAACTGTTTTTGTGACGAATGTTGTCACTTCTCGACCATTTGCTAATACCGCCACGTCTACTTCATACAAGGCCACAATCCAGGCGGGCTGACGGCGATATTGTTCTTGGTCGGAGCGTCGAATCACCTTGGCTTGCCACGCAAGTTCAAGGTCACCCATCACGAAAGTGCCTTGTGGCGTGGTGTTAAGGTCCTGCAGTGCCAGATTAACCATAAACTGTTGATATATTTCGGGTAACGCCACCAAACGTTCAATGCTTGAAGTCGATTTTGTTGCGGTGGCAAACCAAGCCCACATTGCACTGAAAAACAATGAGAGGATAACTAAAGCCACTATTGCTTCAATCAAAGAAAAGCCGACTTTATTTTGTCTCAAGGCGACGCACCTCACACAAGGGTGGCATTACATCAAACACAATAGCTTGGCTATTCTGCATTAATTCCACCTGCCCACCTTGGCAATAGCCATTACTGAGCACCGAAATTGGTGTAATAAACCTTAAGGGTAGTTCTGGCTGGTCAAGTTGATCTACTGAGTTAATCAAAAGATGTTCACCGAGGTTTTTGGCTTTTAGGGGTAATAAAGCCATTTCACTGCTGAGGGCTAAGCGCACTGCGCTAGCCTGTCTTGAACGCAACCACGCGTCAATGCCTGGGGCCGCCACCGACGCGATCAAACCCAGCAATACTAATGTGACAAGCAGTTCTATCATGGTAAAACCACTAACATGCTTAAGTGGTGAGTTAGTTAGCTGGGACATAACCTATGTCAGCATTGAGCTCTTCCCCACCCTCTAGTCCATCTGCACCTAAACTGTATAAATAAAATCCCTGCTCTGCTTGAGCATCGACGCGGTACTGATAGTCATGATTCCAAGGATCGAGTGGCAATGTTTCATCTAAATACGGACCATCCCAACGTCCTTTTGCTGAGGCTGGCGCAGTGCGCAAGTCATTTAGCGCAGCAGGATATGAACCGATATCCAGACGATAGGTTTGCAACGCCATTTTCAACATTTTAACTTGAGTTTCCGCTGTCCTCACTTTGGAGCTATCGACCTTGCCAAAAAATTGAGGGCCAACTAAGCCTGCTAGCAGACCAAGAATGACTAACACCACCAACAATTCAATCATTGTAAAACCGTTTTTAACGCTCTTTTTCATTTTTGACTCTATTCCTAGTTTTTATCACGCTTAAATTTCGATATCTGTCGACGCTGTAATGGCCATCACAATGCCGAGTATCATTACGCCAATAAGTACCCCAACCACTAAAATGGCCAAAGGTTCCATGAGGGTGAGAACTTGCTTCATCCGCCGTTTACAAGCATTGTCATGCAACTTTGCTACCGCACTTAACATCTGAGCTAACTGTCCGGTTTTATCTCCCACCGCTACCAAGTTCAATGACGTTTGCGGTACTAGCGCTGAACGCTCTAAGGCTTGTGTGAATGCGACACCAGATTCAACTTCAACCACCATTGCCTGTGCCCGGATGCGACGTCGTGTATAATCACAACTTTCTGCTGCAAGTCGCAATGCCACAACCAAATTCACTTTGGCATGCAGCATAGCGGAACATAACGAAGACCATCGCGCCGCATCTTGTTCGGCAAGCCAAGGGCCAATGACAGGCACCTCAATCATTTTATCCATCAACCAATGTTTTACCGTTGGATTAGTAAAAATCACCACTAATGAAAAGATCACGCCCAAAATACAGGTTAAAACAAGATAGGGGGACTCATTTACTAACTTGCCTGCAGTGAGGACAAAGGTCGCCAATGCAGGGAGTGGTTTGTCCCCATTTAAAAGGTGGCTGAACTTGGGTACGACAGCAAAAAAAATGATCAACATCGCTGCTATGCCAGCCCCAACCAATACGACTGGGTAGGTTAGTGCACTGCGTAAATCGCTTTTAATCGCCTGGTCATAATTAAGTTGTTCCGATGCGTTGGCTAAGGCTAGTGGCAATTGACCACCTAATTCCCCAGCATTCACTAAATGCCCCACGTAGCGCGGAAAAGGTAAACCAGAGGTTTGTAAAGCCGTCGATAAACTCTCGCCTCCCTCAATGCGACTGGCGATTTTTTTGAAGCCATTGGCCAATGCTGGGTGTTCTTTATTCTGCGCTAAAGCTTTCAGCGCATCGATGAGTGAAACACCTGATGCACACAACGTGGATAATTCCTGCAGTGGAATGACGAGATCTGAAACGGTGACTTTTCGACCTTTGTGACTCGAGTTAGTTGGCTCATCAATGGTATAGACTTCGATACGCCTTTGAGTGAGCAACCGCAAAGCCTCTTGTTCAGACGCAGCCTCAACCTCTCCGTTTGTTGCCTGTTTGGTGGCTAGTTCGAAACCCGAATATTTAAACTTCAAGCTTCACTCTCTTCAACTGAACAAACTCTTAAGACTTCTTCTACGGTGGTAATCCCACGAGCAGCCTTCAACAAACCGTCATCAAACAGTGACCGGCAGCCTGCCGCACGTGCTTCAGCGCGAATGTCGGCTAACGGCGCACTATGGGTAATAAGTTGTCGTATAGTGGAAGTAACTGGCACCAATTCATAGACACCAATTCTCCCGCGGTAACCGCGACCTTGGCATTGTTTGCAGCCAACGGCTTTTTTCCACTGTCCTTGGGGTAAGGTTTCGTTTAAAAAACTTGGTGCTTCAGTTTCTTGGGCGCAGTTTTGACATAGCTTTCTCACCAAACGCTGAGCCTGCACCCCTTGAATGGTAGCAGCAACCATAAAAGGTTCGACACCAATATCAGTCAAACGCGGAAACACCGAACAGGCATCATTGGTGTGTAATGTAGACAGCACCAAATGTCCTGTCAGCGATGACTGCACTGCTATATCTGCTGTCTCTTTATCGCGAATTTCACCCACCATGATCACATCTGGGTCTTGACGTAGAAAAGTGCGCAACGCTCGGGCAAAGGTATAACCTATATCAGGGCGCGCTTGAACTTGCGTGATACCGTCTAGTTGGTATTCCACAGGGTCCTCTACTGTCACAATTTTTTCTTTACCCGAATTAATATGACCCAACAGTCCGTATAAGGTTGTTGATTTACCCGATCCTGTAGGCCCCGTGACCAAAACAATCCCGTTATTTAGGCTACCCCATTGTTTGATTAAATTGAGGTGGTCGGATTCAAAACCCAAACTTTCGATGGACAGTTCGTCACGTTTCTTTGGTAGTAAGCGCAGTACAATGGACTCACCGTGCACATCAGGTGCGGTAGAAACCCGCACATCAAAATCTTTATTACCAGCCCTAATACTGAAGCGTCCATCCTGTGGTAAGCGACGTTCAGCAATATCAAGCTGTGCCATTAATTTGATCCGCGAAGCAATCGCCGGAAAACGCGTCATCGGTTGTTGCATGAATTCCGACAAGCGGCCATCCACCCTAAACCTGACAACCATATTTTTTGAACTTGCTTCAATGTGAATATCAGAAGAGTCTGCCAGTACCGCTCTTTCCACAATACTATTAACTAAATTGATAACAGGCGCTTCTTCAGCCAGAGCTGCCACATCAGTTCTTGAACGACCGAATAACTCACTGACCGCTCTTTCTCTGGAGATCTCATCCATTACAGACACTGCCATTGCAGGTGTAAGAAGAAAGCAAGATACACGCTTGGAAGTTGCAATATTTTCAATCACTTGAAGTGAAAAACTAGCACAAGGATCCGTCGCATATAGTTTGAGTTGATCGTCTTCAGTCAGCACTGGGAAGACTTGGTGCTCTATACACCAGTCAATATTGAGACCCATCTCGTTACAGGCGGTCAAAACCAACTGAGCATGCGGACATTGGGCAATTTGGTCAATTAAAGGCCATGCACAAATATCGCTTATTGCACGATAAACCGTTTCTTCACCACACATGCCCAAGCGTGTAGCCGCCACAGCAAAAGAAGACTTTAGCTCCCTAGCAGTTGATTCAACGAGGTTTACGTCTTTGCCATTCAGGGGAACTATCTTGGCCAGCATTAAGGCTAATTCGGCATCTAACTGCGCAGCATCAATGGAAATTTTATTAACCAATTTATATCCTTTAAACCCACTAATTTTCAGCAATCCGCCTAAGCTCATCACCTAGGCTCCCCGATTCGTCGAATAAAACCAAAGAAGCGATTAACCTATTGACATCAATAGGGTATATTACACCACAAAAAGCTTATTATTGAAGCGCTTTATGGTATCTGTGTTCCCACTACAATCACTACAATTGCTGATTTCAAAGCTCGTGAATAGGCTTGATCGTTGGATTTGGCCGCAAAACAAAGCTATTGATTCCACAAGCGTGAGTTTTTACCAGTTTCAACCGTTTCCTCATGGCCTTAAAAAGCATCAGGTATCTGGTTGGGTTAAATTACAGAAAAAAAGACTCACGCCTTTTACCACTAGCGATAGTTATGAGTTTGTAAGCACGTCAGGGCTGCATTTGTGGATTTGCACTTCACCTTTCACGGGCATTCCAGAAACAGCCGCTCAACAGGCCCTACCTGATGGACAATACATTGTTCAGGGTAAAAATCATGCCTATCGCCAGACATGGTCAAAATTTCAATTAATCAATTGTGAAGTGATGGCTAGCGTGAGTGAGATATCTCAAGGCAATAACGATATCACGAAGCTGTTGCAGCAAAACGAACACGGCTGGGCGATACCGCGGAAGCTTGATAGTAAATTGCGTCAAGCGAGCGTATGGCTGGGTATAGTAGCTTTTTGCGCTATCTGCGTAGTGGTTTGGATGTCAACCGCCTACCTGAGCGGAACAATTCAACGTTCTGCGGCTGAGCAGCAAGTTACTGCATTGCAGGAAACCTTGGGTGACAAGTTGTCAATGCAAGCAGATTTAAATCAAGCCTTAGATGTGGTAAATGGCTTAAGTAATTGGCATCAAGAATACGCTTTTTTACCTGAAACATTGGCCAGTGTTGCGTCAGTGATTAACCGACAGAACAATTGGCAACTCAACACCCTAACTTGGCAAAATCGTGTCATTTCTATGGAAGTGTATTCATCAGATTTAGATATTACGCAAATGGTCGTGGATTTGGAGCAATTGCCCAATTTAACGCAAATCAACATCAGGCCACACATTTCTGACAATACGTGGATTTTAGAAGCGACCGTAAAATGAATATTCCAAATGCTTGGTTAAACAACAAATTTGTTGCTGAATTTCAAAGCAACCTGCGATTGCAGTGGATGACTGTGGTGATCGCTGCGATTTTACTGGTTTCGCTGACTAAACACTTTGCCGATTTAATTGAATCTGAGAAACAGCAAATTCAAACGAGTATTGATTTAGCCGAAAAGTATCAGCGCACTGCCAGTTCATCATTTGATACAGAGGGTGTCGAAAAATTAAAACAAACACAAACCAGCTGGTTGGATGCTATTCCTTCTGCTTTTTCCGCCAGTATTGCAGAAGCTTCCGCATTGAGTGAAGTCGAGCAAAAAGTGAATAAATTGATTAAGGCAAAACGTTTGAATTTGATTGGTTCAGAAGAACTGACCTTTGCTAGTGAAGTATTTTGGCAAGTGAGGATCGAGATTGCAGGTCAGGTCAATCCCGCCAACCTCATAGATTTGTTAGCAAATTTTGACAGTAAAGATCGGCATGTAAGAATTGCGTCCATGCAATTCAACCCAAAGGCGGCAAACACAGTTAATTTGGTTGTAGATATTATGTTCAAACGAGTAAGCAATGCCTAAAAATATCAGAATTCTATGCAGTGTTTTGCTGGTCATTTCAATTTGCTCAAGTGTGGCCTTTTCATTGCAAACGGCAAAAGTAGCAAAAGAGGTAAAATATGCTTTTTCCTATGACTCTGCGCTAATGGAACAATCCAACTGGCAAGATATATTGAACAATGTCGCACAATTTCGCAAAGTTGTTGTTAAAAGTGAAGAAACAAAAACGGTAACGCAGCGTGAGCCACAAATTAGTGATGGCCAAATTGTGGGTATCATTTTAGGGCAACCTAGGTCAGTCATTATGATGGTTGAAGGTCAAGGCAATAACTTCCCCTTTGAATTGAAAGAAGGTGAGAGTTGGCTGCAGAATTGGTTTATTCAAACCATCAATGCAGACACGGTTTTATGGATTAACCAACAAACTGAGCAAACTTATTTACAAACTCTTTTTTCCGTTCCAGAAAATCGAGACGGATCATTAACGATGTCGAATAGTGAGAATTAACAGCACATGTCTGTCATAAAAAAACGAATAAAAAAAGATGCCGCACAGATTCTTGTACCGTTGTGTATGCTTGGTTTTATTACCAGTTGTGCAAATTTTAAGGGCCCTGCCTACCAAGCCGCTAGGCAAGATGACATCATTTTTGAGACACCGTTGCGGCCCGCCAAAGAGGTGAAAGACGGAAATATCTACATACCGTTAGAAACTGAAACCTCCTCAAACGATCAACTAGAACTGCTCGATACGCCATCGTTGAGTGTTGAACAAGCCTCTGAAGTGGCTGAAACAGCAGTTTTACCCAGCCTTAGTGACAAGTTGATAAGTCGATTAAGTTTTAACAACCTGCCTGTGCCTGCTTTTATTAACGAAGTATTTGGTAATCAATTGGGCCTGAATTTTGTAATAGAGCCAGGTTTAAAGGGCTCGTCCGATTTAGTCACCATGCGACTCAATGAGGCAATTAGCCAAAAGGATCTATACCGCCTAGCAACCACCACCCTGACCAGCTACGGCGTCACAACTTCAATCAGCAACAATGCGGTTTTATTTTCATTTTCAGAGAATGCCAGTAATGGTGAAACACCGTTATTAGTCAGTGGCCGTGCCCTTCCAGAAGTCCCTGGCAGCAGCAGACCAATCTTTTATATCTATCCTTTAAAAGCATTGACTACTCCATCTGTTAAAGGTTGGATTGCTCAAATGTTTAACAAAAAAGAGCTGAATATCCAGGAAGATATAAACAGGAATGCCTTGGTATTTATGGGACCAGTTCGCGCCATTGAACAAGCGGTTACAGCCGCAAAACTGCTCGATCAACCCACTATGCAAGGTATGTTCAGTCAGATCGTGCGGCCAAATATGTTATCAGTGGCTGATTTGGCCACTAATTTAGAAAATGTATTAAAAGCCGAAGGATACTCAGTACGACAAAACGATGGTGCATCGGCGATTCGTTTACTACCACTGACGTCGGTCAACCAGCTTGTTATTTTTGCAAAATCAACTGAAGTTTTAGATCACATCATTGAGTGGGCTCGAACATTAGAGACTGAGCAACACAATAAAGTTGATCAGGGGTTGTTTACCTATCAAGTACAAAGTACCCAAGCAACACATATTGTGACTGTATTAAACAGTTTGGGTGTTGCAGATGCACAATTAAGCAAAACGGCATCTGAGAAAACTACTGCGTCAGACTCCAGTTCAGCAGCCTCCAGAACCACGTTCAACGGCGGAAGTGCTGAAGCAAAAGGTCGCTACGCCGTGGACGAACAGTTAAATACTATCTTATTCAGTGGTAGTGGAAAGGATTGGCTACAAGTATTACCAGTGATTAAAAACTTAGATAAACCGGCACCTTCTGTGATGGTTGAAGTGATATTGGCGGAAGTCACATTGAACGATACCGAGAATTCTGGAGTGGAGTGGTTGGCAAACTCAACACTCGGCCGTTTTGCATTAAATTTCTCAACCTTTGGTGGCACTGGTTTAGCTGCTTCGATGTTCAGTACTTCTCTTGATAATGCTGGCCAGACGCGTGCGGTACTCAATGCTTTTTATAAAAACGAGAAAGCAAATATCAGGTCCAGACCACGCATTATGGTAAAAAGCGGTGGCGAGGCCTCTATTGATGTCGGCAATGAAATACCTGTAGTCACTTCGTCAAGCCAAAGCACCACATCCGGTGATGCGCCGAACATTCAAAACTTTTCATATCGCAGAACGGGGGTTTTATTGCAGGTCAAGCCAACGGTGCATGCATCAGGCTTTGTAGACATTGAGATTGACCAAGAACTGAGTGAAGCCTCGTCAACCGCCGGCAGCAGTAACCCAACTATTCTAACAAGGAAGATTAATACGACTGTTACGCTAAGAGATGGTGGCTCAGTATTACTGGGCGGTCTTATCTCATCAAGCACCAGTCAAGGCAATCAAGGTGTGCCTGTGTTTGGTAAGTTACCTTTAATCGGTAAATTATTTAGAACGGACAAAGATAGTCAAGATCGCACCGAACTGATGATAATGATAATTCCTTACATTTTGAACTCACCAGATGAAGCAGAACAATTAAGTGACGAGTTGCAGAAAGCAAGAATTGAGCAGTTGACTGAAGAAATTATTGAAAAATAGAATTTAACTAGTGAATGGCGTTAAATATTAACGCCATGTTGTTTTCACTTTTGCGTGACGACGTGTTTTACACCAATCAACGAACTCACTTTTTCACAATGAAATTTTGTGTGACTTTAGTCTTACTTGGGTCATCCAAATGCTCGACAAAGTAATTCTGCTCGACATTCAGCGGCATAGAAAAATCACGGTTGTTTCTTTGTGAGACTATTAAGCTAACCGGGAAAGACACCGAAATGCTGGATAATTCAGTCATTTCAGCATTGCTCTCTTGCGCTAAAGTCGTGACTTTTATTTCTGGGTTACCGGTACACTCAACTTTCTTGAGATACGATCCTTTTTTCTGTCTATCTAACTCTTTTTCGATATCTTTCACGATGAAATCAGGAAAGTCTGGTCCTCGACCTAATAATGGAATGATATGCATAATGTCATTAGCACACTCAAATCCACTTATCTTAATTTCTGATTGTTCATCAGCGCTGATGGGTAATGGCTGTTCTGCACCACTGCCAAAACTCATCGACACAAAGCTAAACAACGCAACATGGATAAAACGTTTCACATTTCCACCTCAAATTATCAAAACCATAAGACTCGCCCAACTGATATGAAAATACGCAGTCAGAAGTAGCCGGTATTTTACTTAAAAATGGCAAAAGAAAAAGATGAGGTGTAAAGCACAACACGTGTTTTTACCTAAATCTAAAAATGCTAGAATCCGGCCCTCTGGCTACTCAACTATTTAGTGAATGATACTCACTAATTAACAAGGACTTGACGTGAAGAATCACATATTTTTGCTCAGTGCATCCGACCGTTTTAACTACGGCGATGTACTCTTTCCAATTGTGGCAAAACATGAATTAGAGAAACTAGGGGATTTTGAGTTCCGAAACATAGCAACTATCGCTTCAGATTTAGCAGAGTGTGGCGCCTTAGCAACAGAAAGTTACAAGGCCTTACTGGATTATCAAAACCTACCTGATAATTCGACGTTGATTGTGGCAGGGGGTGAGGTTTTAACGGCAAATTGGTCTCGTTTAATTAGTTTTACCAGCGAGTTTTATCACCAAATGTACGAAAAGCACTCGAGCACTAGGCTCGAAAACATTGCTAAACATAGATTCGGCGATAACCAACTAGCCTACCCTTTTGTGCCAGCGGCGGAGCCTTTGTTAGCCAAAGTGAAATTAGTCTTTCATGCAGTTGGAGGAGGCCCCACCCATAAACTTCCAGAGCAAGAAGAAGTCAAACGCTCGGTTGAAGCCGCCCGTTATTTCAGTGTAAGAGAGAGAGATACTCGCCGGTGGATTGCCAATCATTACGAACAACAAGTGTCACTGGTTCCCGATTCAGTGATGGTACTCAGCGACATGCATCCCAAATCATCACTACCTTCACCAAATGAATCTGAATATGCATGTATACAATTTGGTTTTCTCAAGAGTCAACATCGACTCCCAGACGTACTTAAAGAACTGAAAACCATTCATCAACAACAAAAATTAGCAATTGGCTTGCTCTCCATTGGTAATTGTCCAGGTCATGATGATATGAAATCCGTTGAATGGATTATACAACACGCTGATTTTCCTGTATTTACGCTTCCTAGTGATAGTATCAACGCGATAACAGCGAGCATTGCCCATGCTAAAATATTTATCGGCACAAGCTTACACGGTGTTATCGTTTCGCTTTCTTATGGCAACCCGTTTGTGGCGGTAAATAAAAAAATCCGCAAAATTGAAGCCTATACCCAAGCATGGGCGCCAGAGTATTTAAAAGGGAGTGTTGATTTTAATCAAATTGCTCAAACCGTGGCTGAACGTTTGAATCAGCACAAAGGTTATCTACCCTTTGTGGCCAATCAAAAAAATATGGTGAGAAAATCATTTGCTAAAATAGCCAGCATTGCGATGCAATAGATCTTAAACGCAATAAAAAAGGCAGTGTTAAACACTGCCTTATCATGACGACACATCAAGATATTTATAAGTAAATCATTGATTTAATTCCGACACTGTCGCCACAATTATCTTAGCAATTCCAAATAACATCAGCGATACCACCAAAAACAATAGCAAATTATAGCTAATCTGCGGGTACCTGGCGTCCTCTGGTTGGGTAGGGGACTCCACATGAACAAGATACTTGAGCTGTCGATAGGCTTCGATTCGCGATTTCTCAAGGGATATTTGTGAGGAAGTGTATGCCTGGACAGCCAGCTCCATGGCTATTTTTAAATTGCTAAATTGCGCCATGATCTCCCCTACTCCCATGGAATTATCGAGCTCACCTCTCCCTTTCAAGGGATCATTTGTCAGTTTATTTCGCTCTTGGCTAAGTTGAGTGGTCAAACTCTGCAACTGCTCCTTCAATTGAATAACAGGTGTCGCATCTTCACTCATGCTTGCTCGTAATTGTCTCAGTTCTGCCTCGACACCAGCAATTTGGCTTTCTAAGCCGTAGGCAATTTGTTGGATAGCTTTGCTCTCAGCCTCAGGATCTAACAAATTGTGTTCTCGCTGAAATGTTAGCAGCTCGCCTTTTGCATTTTTGAGTCTTTCTTCTACTAATGCATGTTCATTTTGCACGAAACTAAGTTGCGACTTTGCTAGATTGTGGCCGATTTCGTTGATATACCACTCAGACCTAGACAATATCTGCTGAGCAATCTGATTGGCAAAGCTTGAATCAAATGCATTAACACTCACTGAAACAACGTTTGAGCGATCGTCAATCTCCACCATAAATCTAGTTTTAAAGTAATCAATTTTATCCTCGACGCTGGCAGACCGATTCAGTCGATTAAAAAAGTCATAGTCAAACGAACTATAATGCTCTGATATTGCGAGTGTCTCGTCGAGGTAACGAATCATGTCGAAGGAATTAATGTAGGCTTTAACAAGTTCTGTATCAGCCAAGGCATTGCCACCACTGAAGCCTGCTATCAAGGCAAAGGTTGGATCTAGTGTTGAGCCACCATCTGGTTGCTTAATCACAAATTGCGTCACACTTTCATAGCGAGGACTGGCCCATACGATCAGGTAGAATGCGAAGAGTAAAAAGGGCAATACGACAAGGATGAACAAAGGTGTTTTCACCCACTTTTTATAGATATTTACATCAAAAAGTGACGATACTCGCGTCGTAAATTTTTGCTCGTCGCCCTCGGGTAATTGCGCAGAGTGTTGAGCGCTGGGTGATTTTTCGGCGGATGAACTAGACATGAATTCAGGGCGGGCCGCTTTAAGTTTTCGATTTAACTCCCTCAGTTTAAGCGCTGTCGCCTTATCATCAGGACGTAAATTCCGCACACGTTGAAATATTCGATGGGCGAGTGCTAAATCCTTGTCTTCAATGTCACGTGCCATCCCACTTAGGAAAGCGGCATCACGCCATTGTCCTGGCTTTAAACCCTTGATAAAACTCTCGGTTTTTTTGTCTAAATCACTCAACGCAGCATTTGTCATTCTATAGGGTCCGATATTTTTTGATGGCTTCTTCTAGGTCATTGTAAAAGGTCAATTCACCATCTTGTAACACGATAGCACTATCACAGAATTGCTGTAACTCATCCATCTGATGGCTAACCATAATCACATTCGCAGACTTACTTTTATTCACTAGTGCTTCTTTTGCCTTTTTTCTAAACTTTGCGTCTCCAACCGAGGTAACTTCATCGATTAAATAGACATCAAAATCAATGGCAATAGAGCATGCAAATGCTAGACGTGGTTTCATACCACTTGAGTAGGTACTTACCGGCAAATCGTATTTATTGCCGAGTTCAGCGAAATCCTTCACCCTTTTTTCATAACTGGCGAGGTCAGCAATACCATTTATTCTGCCAATAAACCGAGTATTTTCCCGTCCAGTCATGTGCTGATGAATGCCAGTAGACAACGCTACCGGCCAAGAGATGCTTAAGTCAGTTTGAACATTGCCGCGGTTAGGATAGTCACTACCCGCAATGATTTTAAAAAGTGTCGATTTGCCTGCGCCGTTTGCGCCGAGTAAAGCAATGTTGTGACCACTTGGAATGTCAAAGCTTAAATCTTTGAATACATATTGCCTACCCTTGGTCGAATGATAGTATTTAGTGATATTATTTAATCTAATCATCGACTTATCGCTTTTTTCCACATGGCGTGATAGAAGAATAACGACATAAAAGCAATAAATAACACCGAAACTCCCAGAAAAACACTACTCACCCCATTACTTCCATAGGTAGGATAGGCGCTGTATCTCGACAGCTCAATGGCATGTAAGATAGGGTTCCAATTTAATAACCACCAGTAGTCCTTAGGCACATCCTGCAACGAAAAAAATACAGCAGATAGAAAAAATAGAGGACGGGTAATTAACGACTGTATCTTTTTTAGTTCAGGAATATAGATGGCGGCGATGGCAAAAAACAGCCCCATCGCAACGGCAAGTACCCATACGCTTAAAAAATAGTAAAGTACCGCTAAAGGATTATTCACCCTCAATTCAATGCCAAAAAAACTCATGGCGATGACAATACCAACGATAACAAAAATTTTAACTAGCAATTCAAATAAAGCAGCTGCAATGACGGCACTTAAGGGTTGTACCTGTCGGAAGGCAAACAATGCCATATTTTTCTTTACAGCATTGAAACAAGCAGTGAACGTTTGAATAAACATCTGAATGGTTAATAGGCCATAGGCCATAAACACAAAAGTGGGCAAAGAATGGGTATCACCGCCATTCAGGCGGCCACGTAAGAACGAAAGCAAAAGAATAAACAAAATGGGCTGGACGACTGCCCAACTCAAGCCAAATTTATCATTGAAGCCAATTCTGATTTCTCGAGCAAACAGAGCGAAAATCACGTCTCGCCAAGTTTGCCATGCCGACCTGCGCTTTAAAGAAATCAAGCCTGTGTCCTAAAAAGGATGAAGCTAGTTTCTAAAGGCCACATTTGCCGTGACAGCCAGCTGGTAAATAATTTGCGTGATGTCTTTCACTGCCTGCATGGTTTTCGAGTCGACTCTTGGCAGTATTAAAATTTGATCACCTGGATTAATACTAGACTCATCATTCCCTTTGCCGTTATTGGAGTTACCGTCAACGAAGGTGATCAGGCCATTGGCATGAATTATTGCAATACGTTCTACATTAGCTCTGTCACTGTATCCACCAGCCCATGCAACATAATCACTAACTGCAGCCTTGGCATTGTATACTATGGCCTGCGGTATCAATACTTCCCCAGCAACTTGTATAAGATCTGTTTTTCTAGGGATAACAATTTCATCGCCATGCTCAAGTCTGACGTTTGCAACGTTCCCATTTGAAGAAACCACTACTTTACCCAAAGGTTCTATTGCTCTCGCTCTCTCAACAAAACGCATGACTAAGTCAGCCTCCGCAGCACGAATTTGAGCTTCACCATTCGACGCAGCTGGCGCAGTGAAAACAGTGCGTTCTAGTCTTTGTAGCGACTCTTCTAATAATTTCTTTTGCTGTGCAGCCACACTTTTACGTTTAATGTAAACGGAAGCAAAATCAGCTTGGTCTGGCTCAACTTTAATGTGATCTAATAATTCACGTAATTTGGCATCGCGATGCAATGTATAAAATGAAGGACCTACATAACTTCCAGAAACACTGATGCTGATGACTTCAGGACGTAGGTCATCGTTAAACGTAACGACATCACCATCACCAAGTAAAAACGTGGAAAAATTTTCTATCGGTATATAAACTGCAACTGGACCACTTTTTCTATCGCCAACAATACCAACGTGACTAACTTTAGCTAGTGGTCTAGCGTAATAGATTAAATCTTGACCTAACGTTTTGTCAGGGTCTAATTCAAATTTCAAGGGATACCGAGCAGAACCCTCTACCGTTACTACAGCACCTTGCTCACTAACCAATAGCACGTCGCCATCCTGAAATGACACAGAATCTAGGTAACCTTCCCTTACAAACTTATATAAATCAAAAGTTTGTATAGTTTTTCCAGCTCTCAACAAACTCACATTGCGATAGCTACCTCGCACAGGATCGATACCGCCAGCGCGCTTCAAGAAATATAAGAGCGAATCCGATGCAAGACCGGCATATTGTCCAGGACGCAACACTGGTCCTGTCACAAAAACACTCACTGGTGTTGAAGTCAGTAAATTGATGTAAACATCAATATTTTTTTTATAAATATTCTTTATTTTCGATGTCACCAAAGTATTGAGCTTGGCAGCGGACGTGCCTTGAACGTACACAGGACCGATATTACTAATAAATATATTGCCTTGATTGTCTACCGTTAATACTTCGCTTTGATTGACTGTGCCCCATATCTGCACAGCTATTTTATCGCCTGGTGCGATTAAATAGCTGTCATTTAAACCATCTGAACGTTCTGATTCAAAGCCACTGATAAATAGGTTTGCACCAAAGGGTTGACTTTGAGTGCTTGACTGCGAAATTTGCATTTCAGGCACACTTGACGTGGTCACTGGCTGGCGTTTAGTCGTATTCATGAACAATGATGTGTCATCAAGCTGAATGGGCACGGGGGAATTATCAGAACTTTGCGCAAGGACCTGTGAAGCAACACCACCTTGGATGAGAAGAAAAACAGCGCCTAGCAGGCCAACCAATCTTTTATTCATCATCTGATATCTAACCTTGAGTTGGCAATAGAAGAGAACTGGATAAGATATTTTTCGCAAAACGCCATTGATTACTTGCGTTAGACTTACACACAGTTTGTATGGCATTGAAATTCATAGACTGATCAGAAGACTGCAATTTTTTACACGTCTCCCCATTGGCTGAAATATAAGACGCTACTACCTCGGCCATCCCAAAGTTCATTTTAATTTGGGTACCTATTGATGCTGAACCTAATGCATCCCAATAGTTTTCGGGCACTAAGGTTGCGTTTATTTCAGTAATTTTATCGACCAACGGTATTGATGCAGAGGGTTGATTAATGTTTTTTGCACAACTACTCAACATCATTCCGAGTGACGCAAGAATAACTAAAAGGCTACTATTTTTTGTCAACTTAAAACCTTTTTTATTGGTTATCACTGAAGGCTACTGAGAGACAATCAAACTTTGCGAAGTACTCTTAATATCGTCCAAATATTTTGAATAATGATACCGTAAACCAACAACAATATAATAAAACCATAAAACATGATGTATTCAGGAACGCTGTATATTTCGCCAAGAATACCAATCAGTGAGTAAACAAAACCCATTAAAATAATGGCTACCAGGGCCATATTAGGTGACAAGCCTGCTCGCATAAAAATATTGTGCAAATGTTGACGGTCAGGCTTGAGCACTGAATCCCCTTTTCTAGTACGACGATACATAATTGCAGCCATATCCATAAGCGGTAAACCAACCAACCAGACAGCGGTTATCGGTCTCATTGCGGCGTCTCTACCTTGTGTATATTCAACCAAGAACCAAACGATGGTTAGGCCAATAAACATACTGCCACTATCGCCCATGAATATTTTGTTTCCTTTAAATCCTTTTAAACTCAGATTAAAGGCAAGAAAGGGGACTAACGCCGCTATAATCAACATAGGCACCATGATGGCCGATCCGTTGTTTGAAATTAACAACAACATCACAACGCTAGATAGCACTACCAAACTCACGCCACCAGCAAGGCCATCAATACCATCTATCATATTGAAAGCATTGATTACACCGACGACACAAACAAGTGTAAAAAAATAACCAACCCAACCAAGATGTACATCCCCAAATCCAAATAAGTCACCTAAATTAGTGATATGGTTTTGGGCACTCCACGCCATAATCGCCGCGACACCAAACTGACAGAGAAGGCGTCCTTTGGCACTTAAATCAAATCTATCATCCAACATACCCAGTAACACAACAAAAGCTGACGCCGTGAAAAATAACGGGTTATTGCGAAGCCATACGTCAGTGGCAAAGCTAGCGATAAGCACGGCCAAAAACATTGCCACACCGCCAGTTAATGGAATGTTTCCTGAGTGAGTTTTACGATAACTAGGCTGGTCAACTAAGCCTAGTTGATGGGCAAATGGGGTCATAACGACCAATAAAATTAACGCCACAAAAAAAGCAGTGCACAGAGGAATTACATCTAAGTATGCAAACATTTAACAAAACTTCCTTATCATACAACTCCACATTCTAACTTTCTCCTTGTTTGTCCATAAACTTTGAGCGGTAATTCTAGCGTTGTTGAAGGGTGTTTGAGCGTTACAAAATGTAATGTAGGTATAACAAACATAAGAGCAACCTTTGCACTGTTGTGTAAAAAATCATTATTATTAAGTAGCAATGGCGTTTTGCGCTGGGAAGTGTAGCAAATCGACCTAGCTAATGACTAGCCATTTCAGTGTTAATCTTCACAAGAGTTCGTGAAAAAACAAGAAAAAATATGAAAGGCAGTAAACGAATCTTAGAAAACTTCACGTTCGACTCCAACTAAATAGAAATCAAGATAAATATGTGCTCAAATTAGGCATTGAACGTCCAATACATAGCACTGACTCAGGCCGAGTCAAACAGAGATTTGGCGGCTCATACAACGTAATAAATTATAATAAAAAAAAGGTGTTTTAATGACAACAAAATCCGTTATCGATAATGGCGACACGAGCTTTTTCGGCCATCCTAAGGGCTTGGCTACGCTATTTTTTACTGAAATGTGGGAGCGTATGAGTTACTACGGCATGCGCGCTCTGCTTGTACTGTTTATGACTGCCAGCATTCAGGAAGGTGGTCTTTTCATCACTGTCGCGTCTGCCACTGCTATTTACGGTTTGTACACAGGTGCCGTGTATTTCATGGGTTTACCCGGTGGCTGGATTGCTGACCGCTTAATTGGTGGGCAAAAAGCGGTGTTATATGGCGGTATCGTGATCATGTGTGGTCACATCGTCTTAGCCATTCCCAGCGACAAAACCTTTTTTGTGGGTTTGGTACTGGTGGTTATCGGTACCGGTTTGTTAAAGCCCAATATCGCGGCCATGGTTGGTCAACTGTATAGCAGTGAAGACCAACGTCGCGACAGCGGCTATACGATTTATTACATGGGTATTAACCTTGGTTCAACCATAGGGTATTTCGTGTGCGGGTATTTACAGGTCGAAATGGGTTGGCACTGGGCGTTTGGTGCCGCTGCCGTGGGCATGGGCTTGGGTATTATTCAATACGTATTAACCCTGAAAAACCTTAAAGGTGCCGGTTCACAACCAGCGGTAAAAATTACTGGTAAAGCGGCTACATTGAGCTGGTCGATTATCGGCGTCGTATTAGCTGGCATCGCGGTTATCACATTTTTAATGATCAGCGGTGTCTATGCTTTTAACCCCGTCGCCATGGCGCAAAACGTGGCGATTGCCATCACCGTCGTATTCCTACTGTATTATGCTGGCATATTTTTCCTCGGTAATTTAAACAGTGATGAAAAACGCAGTTTGGGTGCTTTATTTTTGGTGTGTATTGCTTCCATCTTTTTCTGGACAGGTTTTGAGCAAGCTGGCTCGTCTTTAAACTTGTTTGGCCGTGATTACACTGACCGAATGATTGGCGCCTTTGAAATCCCAACTGCGTGGTTACAATCAGCGAACTCTATATTCTTAGTTATCCTGTCGCCTTTTTTTGCCGCTTTGTGGATTAACCTAGCTAAACGCATGATCACGCCTTCCTACGGCTTCAAAAGTGCTTTGGGTTTAATCATTATGGCAACGGGATTTTTGGTGATGTTTTTTGCCGCACAGTTTGCCGCTTCAGGTTTGAAAGTGGTACCTACTTGGTTAATCGCCACTTACTTCCTGCACACCGTAGGTGAATTATGTTTGAGCCCCATTGCCTTGGCTGCGGTAAGTAAACTTTCGCCCAAGCGCTTTATTGGTCAAATGCAAGGTGTGTTTGTATTGACCTATTCCATCGGCAACGTAGTCGCGGGTTTATTGGCAGGCAACTTCGATCCAGAAAACTTAGAGCAAATGCCTGATTTGTATTTACAAATAAGCTTATTCACTATCGCCATCGGTGTGGTAGTCATGCTGTTTGTCATCAAAACCAGACATTGGGAAAAACGCGCTGATAATTTTGTTTAATTGTCAGAAAAGCGTGCGCCTTGGCGCTGGCTAAATAGTGATTTCGATGCGCCCACTCAAATGTCAGCATTTCAGTGGGCGTTTTGTTATCACTTAATAACAAAGGCTGTATAAATGAAACTGTATTTTACCAGCAAACAAATCCCCAGCTTACAAAACTTGCCACTCAAAGAGCGCTTTGAAGCGCTACAAGGTGCACAAAAGCAATTTCAAGGGCCAGAAAAGTTACTGTTGAATGTGATTAAATTGTGCATCGTGGTACCTGTTTTTATTTGTATTCTCCAAGTCAGTCAAAACTGGCTAGCCTTGTTGTGGGCATTGCTGATAACCTTGGCTTATCCCTTGATTATCAGACCTTTTGAACTCAGTCTTTGCGCTAAATATCTAAACCAATCTAAGTCACAAGGAAATTAAACATGCAGACGATCCTCGTCACAGGTGGTGCAGGTTATATTGGTAGCCACACCGTTTTGCAACTGCTAGAGACCGGCCATCAGGTTATCGTTCTGGATAATCTGTGTAACTCTTCCCCTGAATCCTTGCGTCGTGTTGCCGAGTTGACCGGTAAACAGGCCAAGTTTGTCGAAGGGGATATTCGCGACGCCGCCATACTCAAACAAGTATTCAGTGAAGATAAAATAGACGCGGTTATTCATTTTGCTGGGCTAAAAGCCGTGGGTGAGTCAGTAGAAAAACCCTTAAGTTATTATCACAACAACGTCTATGGCACCTTAACCCTGTGCGAAGCCATGCAAGCCGCTGGGGTAACAAACTTGGTATTCAGTTCATCTGCTACTGTGTATGGCGACCCGGTGGCTTTGCCACTTAAAGAAGATATGCCCACTGGCCACCCAACCAATCCTTACGGCATGTCTAAGCTCATGGTGGAGCATGTATTAACAGATTTATATAAATCCAATCCCAGCTGGAACATTGCCATTTTGCGTTATTTTAATCCGGCGGGGGCTCATCCTTCTGGACGTATTGGAGAGAACCCTAATGGCATCCCCAATAACTTAATGCCGTTTATTACCCAAGTTGCTACCGGCAAACGTGAGTTTTTATCTGTTTTTGGTAACGACTATGCCACCCACGATGGCACAGGTGTAAGAGACTACATTCATGTTGAAGACTTGGCTGCAGGCCACCTAAAAGCCTTAGAAAAGCTGACAGGGAAAGTTGGTTTGGTCACCTATAATTTGGGTACTGGGCAAGGGTACAGTGTATTAGACATGGTCAAAGAATTTGAGAAGCAAAGTGGTCAAAAAGTGCCTTACAAAATTGTGCCACGCCGCAGCGGAGACGTGGCAGCCTGTTACGCTGATCCAGCCTATGCCGCCGAGCAACTGAATTGGCGTGCCGAACGAGGCTTAGCTGAAATGTGCCGCGACTCATGGAAGTGGCAATCCAGTAATCCAGACGGGTATTGAGTTCTTGGGGAGATCCGTCAAACTGTAGAACTACCAACATAAAAGGGGATAGGGTTTACCTTCTCCCCTTTTATTGAGCGAATTTTTATCAACTACATTAATCTACAAACCATCCAAATAAGCATCGATATCTTCATCCAACGCTTCTTCTTCTCTGCTTTGCTCCACTACACCGTCGTTTACCCGGTATTCAAGATTTTGAAAATAGGCACTTTTGACAAAAGTATAGGGGTCGGCAGAGGAGTTGAGTTGTCCCTCTTGCTGAATTAAATTCGCTCGGGTTTCGAGCACTTTGATACCAGTACGCAGGATAGAAAAATAGATGTTTAGCCCTTCAAGGGGGAAGTAAGCCGTGTCCACCACATCACCCACGCCGCTACGAATATCATTGGGTCCCATGGCTGGGAGCATCAAATAAGGTCCAGTGCCCAAGCCCCAACGACCCAGCACTTCGCCAAACTCTTCCTCTTTACGGCCCATGCCAATTTCTTGAGCCACATCAATCGCCCCCAATAAACCAACTGTACTGTTAACTAAAAAACGTCCCAGACTGACAAAACTGTCACTGACTTTACCTTGCAACAGATTATTGATGGTATTCGATGGCTCTTCTAAGTTCAGTGCCATATTGTGCAAACCTGTGCGCGCAAAACCTGGCATGTAGTCTGCATAGACAACGGCGACAGGGCGCAAAATATAAGCATCCAGTACATCAAAGTTAAAGTCATAAATGGAGCGGTTGACTGATTCAAATGGATCTTTGGGATCATCATAACTTCTAGTATTGGTGGTGTTGGCCTGCTCTTGCGCCACTTGCTTTGAGGCACAGCCTCCCAGCATCACCAAAGCCATAAGTGCCAACGCCATTACACTTTTATTCACAGTAGTTCCTTATCAATTAAAATCGTCTGTTCACTTGTTTGCCCAGCTACAAAGGGCGCAACTGTCTCGCCTTGTAATTCTCCTGGTGCCGCGGCCACATTATCATCCACCGAGATACGCGCCACCAACTTTGCTTGTTGCAGATTAGCTAAGGTGTAGCTTGGCATCATGGCGTTGTTTTCGGTTAATTCAATCGTTTGCGGAAAACTGCTAAGGGGTATTTTTACCACTGCTGCCGGCATACGCACCTGCCCACTCGGATCTTGAGCAAACACGTAGACCGTACCCGATTTTGGTAACTTGTCTTGCAGCGCTGCAGCGAGCTTAACGGTAATCACAAAGCCACCAACTTCGCTGTTTGTTGACGCCGTTGTGGGCCCGGCTTGACTGATGTTTGCCTGTTGTAGCTCAGCAATGCGCTGGCTAACCATGGCATAATTCGCGTCGTCACTGGGCAAAATACTGCGCAGTTGTTGCCAGTTTGCCAAGGCTAACTGGCGGTCACCCAACTCAGTCGCGACTATTGCCAATGAACCCATTGCGTTAATGTTTGTGGTGTCTATCGACAACAAATGCTGCAGTACTCGTTTGGCGCGTAACAAGCTGCCTTCCTCATTGCTCATGATCAAAACTTGGCTAAAGCTTTGCAACGCACCTACGCTATTTGGATTAATCGCCAATGACTTTTCAAATGCATCGGTAGCCATGTCAAAACGATCGAGTGCCGCCCATACTCGGCCCAGCAATAACCAACCTACCGCATCGTTAGGCTCTTTTTGTAAACGCGTGCGCAAACCCAAGCTGAAATCTTGTAAATCTTTGGCGGTGATGCTGGCATCGTTTTTTTGCACAATGCGCTGACCTAGCTCAGGCAAACGATCCACCGCCGCTTGCCATTCGAGCAAAGCAGGAAGCTGATTAGCGCGATAATACACCACTGTGGCAATAGCAATGGCAAACACCACCCCCAACCAAAGCAGCATGCTTAACGGTTTAGCACTTGTTTGCTGGCTGGTATTTTCATCAAGTAACGCAAGCTTGAGTTCATTTTCAGCTTGAAGTCGGTCGCTAGCACTAAGCAAGCCTTGCTGCTCTTCACTTTGCAGTTCCAGCAAGCGTTGTTTAATCAATCGTGTATTGGTGAGTTCGTCGCCGCGTTTAAATAATACCTTGCTCAGCCATGGTAGGGCCGCCAATAGCACTGCCGCCAGACAAAGACCGATCGTTCCGAATATAAAAGCGCTCAATCGTCTTTCTCCAACAAAGTTTGTGCATGTTTGGCTTGCTCATCACTGAGCTGAGTGCTGCCTTTACGCTGGCTAAAAATTACTGCACCCCCTGCCGCTAGAATAAATCCTATCGGTAAAATCCACAGCCATATTGTGGTGGGATTAACCGGGGGCTGATAATAAACAAAGTCACCATAACGCTGTTTCATGAAGTGAATAATTTGCTCCGAACTTTGCCCTTGTAAAATCAACTCGTGCACTTTACGTTTTAAATCTTGGGCAATCATGGCATCGGAATCGGCTAGATTTTGATTTTGACACTTCGGACAGCGTAATGCTTTGGTCAACTCAATGAAGGTGGCATGCTGCGCCCCATTATCGAATTTATAGGCGTCTTCACTGGCCAGCAGAGCTACACTCCATAAGGCACAAAAACACAGGACGGAAAAACGGCTTGCCATGGCTAAAAATCTCACTGTGCACCTACCAAACCAGCGTACACAGACGCAAACTTCTTGTCCCAAATACGTGGGTTTAAATCACCAATGTGATGTAAAACAATCCGCCCGTGTTGGTCAATCAAAAAGGTCTCTGGCGCCCCTGTCACGCCTAAATCAAGCGACAAATTACGCTTCACATCAAATATATTAAACGCATAAGGATTACCCAGTTGTGCGAGTTTTTGCTGCACCTCTTGTTGTACTCTTTGCACGGTTTTTTGCCCAAAATCAGGGTCGATGTCTTGATCATAATAAAGACCAACAATGTGTTTGCCCTCTTGCCGCAATTGCGTCAGATAGGGTAGTTCGATGGCGCAGGTGATACACCACACGCCCCATACATTTAACAAAGTAACTTTGCCTAAAAATACGTCTTGGTTAAATGTTTCATCTACTTGCATCAGATTAGGCAGGTTAAAATGGGGAACTGTTTGCTGTAACAAACTTGATTCGAGTTCACGTGGGTCGGAAAAAAGCCCTTTGTACAAAAACACCAATAAAGCCACAAAGGCAAACAGGGGCAGGCCAAAGATCATAAATTTTTTCATGATGGCTGCTCTTCAAGGTTTTTGTGCATAACTTGTGGCTGAGTTTTGCTGGCTAATTTAGCCATACGATAACGTCGATCACTGATGGACAACACACCACCAAACGCCATGATCAGCGCGCCAAGCCATATCCAATTGACAAAGGGTTTAACGTAAATGCGTAGTGCCCAATCGCCGTTTTCGAGGGGTTCACCCAATGCAACAAACAGGTCGCGGGTGATACCACTGTCAATGCCCGCTTCAGTCATACTATTGCGTTGCACCGGATAAAAACGTTTTTCTGCTTCTAAATCAGCTACTTGCTTAGCATCTTGCCACACAACAATATGGCCGCGGTCAGCGCTGTAATTGGGGCCTTGGATCTGACTCACGCGATCAAATACAAAGCGATAGCCTTGTAATTCTAATTCATCACCTACGGCCATACGTACGTTACGTTCCACACTGTAGGCACTCACTAAACTGATGCCAATAAGGGTAACTGCAAAACCTAAGTGTCCGCTCACCATGCCCCAGTGACTGCGACTTAGTGTGGCTAAACTCTGCCACAAGGAAAGTTGCTGAGTTTGTTGCAAAGGCTGAGTGCGCTGCACAATTTCAAAAACCGTGCTCACCACAATCCAGCCACTCAATACCACGCCAAGCACGGCTAAATAAGACATTTCACTGAAACTGGCATTGATCAACAACGCGGCACTGATACTCAACCCCAGCGCAATCAACATCTGTTTGTACAAGGCTTGGGCACTTTGGCTTTTCCAACGCGACAGCGGTCCAATGCCCATAAAAAACACAAAAGGCACAATGAGGTAAGTGAACATTTGGTTGAAAAATGGTGCACCAATGGAAATAGAACCGAGTCCCAGTTCTTTATGAACCAAGGGCAATAACGTGCCCAACAACACCACCAAAGTGGCGGCACTTAAAAACACGTTGTTACCCATGAGCAGAACTTCACGGGAAAACAAACGGTAGTTGCCCACGCCACGCAATTGAGCGCCTCTGAAGGCAAACAAAGCCAATGAACCGCCGATGATCACCACCAATAAACCAAGAATAAATAAACCACGACTTGGATCACTGGCAAAGGAATGCACCGAGACCAAAATACCTGAGCGCACCAAAAACGTCCCCAGTAGACTCAAGGAAAAAGCGGCAATCGCCAGCAAAACAGTCCAGGCTTTAAAGACTTTGCGTTTTTCGGTCACAGCCAAACTGTGAATAAGGGCCGTACCCACTAACCACGGCATGAAAGAGGCGTTTTCCACCGGATCCCAAAACCACCATCCGCCCCAACCGAGTTCGTAATAAGCCCACCAACTTCCCAAGGCTATCCCCACCGTTAAGAAAGACCAGGCGGCCAAAGTCCATGGACGCGACCAGCGCGCCCAGGTTGAATCTAACTTGCCAGATATTAAGGCAGCTAAGGCAAAAGCAAAGGCCACAGAAAACCCCACGTAACCCATGTAAAGCATGGGGGGATGGATGATCATGCCAACATCTTGCAGTAAGGGGTTTAAGTCTTTGCCGTCCACCGGAAAAAACGGCAATAAGCGATCAAAAGGGTTAGAGGTTAACAACATAAACAAATAGAAACCGCTACCCACAAACCCCAATATCGCCAGCACTCTTGCTACCATCGCCAAAGGAATGCCGCGACTGAATAAAGCAACAGCCACTGTCCATGCGGAAAAAATCAACACCCACAATAAAAATGAACCCTCATGCCCACCCCACACTGCCGTGTATTTGTAATAAATAGGCAGGGTACTGTTCGAAGTATTCGCCACGTAGGCAAGGGAGAAGTCATCATTTAAAAAAGCGTGAGTCAAACATACATAGGCAAATACGGTAAATAAAAACATACCAATGGCCAAAGGTTTTGCCATGGCCATTAATTGTGCATGTTGTTTGTATGCACCCCACATGGGGTAGATGGCTAGGGTTATCGCCATCAATAAGGCCAATACTAAGGAAACATTACCCAGTTCAGCTAACATCATCAATATCCTGTACTGTTGGCTTCAGCCGGTTTTGAATAATCCGCCTCTGCGGGCTTGATATGTTTAATCCCTTTCATTTTTTCAGCCAATTCAGGTGGCATATAGTCTTCGTCATGTTTGGCCAACACTTCATGAGCGTCGATATGATGACGGTCACGGAGTATGCCGGTGGCGATAATGCCTTGCCCTTCTCTAAACAAATCAGGCAAGATTCCCTTATAACTTACGGTGACAATCGGACCGGTATCCACTAAATCAAAACTGACGGCCAAGGAGCTTTGGTCGCGTTTTACGCTGCCGGGCACCACCATACCGCCAATGCGCAAACGTTGACCAATCTCTGGCACATTACCTTGTTTGCCATCGATAATTTCAGAGGGGGTATAGAACAAATCAATACTTTGACTCAGGGCATACAGGGTCAAACCGATGGCCATACTCACTGCCACAACGATGGCTGACACGGCTATGAGGCGTTGTTGTCTTCTTGGGTTCATGGTTTATCTACGTCAGGTTATTTAGTTTTGTTGCTCATTTTTGCCGTCATGATTGTTGGCGGCTTGGCGCGCTTGATTTATTCTGGTCTGCCTAGCTTGTTCAATAACTACCTGTTGCAACAAGCGCTTTTTGCTTAGCCAAGCACTGCCCCATAACAAAGCCATACTCAGTAATCCCAAGCCAAACGATAACCACACGTAAAGGCCGTAACCACCCATGGCAAAGAAGGCATTGATACTGTCAAACTGCATACTTAGATCTGTCCTCGTGACGTACTGCCAAGCTGTGCAGTACCGATATTTTTACCCTTGACCAAGTGAATTACCCAGGGTCGTCTTATGTCACGGCGCAAAATTTCATTTTGTAAGGCCAGCAAAAAAATCGCCGCACACACTAACATCCAACTGACAATGCAAAATAACAAAGGTTGCAACATGTCAGGTGGCATTGACGGTTTACCCATCTTTAGAATCGTTGCCCCCTGATGCAAGGTGTTCCACCATTCTACAGAATAATGAATGATCGGTAGATTGATGATCCCCACTAAGGCCATCACACCTGCTGCCTTGCCCGCCTGTTGCACGTCGTTAAACGATTTATACAAGGCAATCACACCTAAAAATAAAAATAATAAAATCAATTGCGACGTCAGTCGCGCATCCCATTCCCACCAAGTACCCCACATGGGTTTGCCCCAGGCTGCGCCGGTGATAAGAGACACAAAAGTCACCATGGCGCCAATCGGGGCCATCGCTATCATCGCCATAAAAGCCGTTTTTACTTGCCACACCAAGCCGATAAAAGCGGCAGCGGCCATGCCGCTATACATCGCCTTTGACAGAATAGCGCTGGGCACATGAATGAAAATAATGCGGTACGAATCACCCTGCTGGTAGTCGCTTGGGGCAAACGCCAAGCCCCAGACACAGCCTATCACCAGACTCACTAGACCCAATACACTGAACCACGGCAATAAACGCTGACATAGGGCGTAACAACGCTCTGTTTTGGCGTAGGGATGTAACCATTTCCACATCAGGACAGACTCACTCTCAAAGCATAGGCAATGGCAAAAGGTGCCAAGGCTAAGGCCAACAATAACATGGCGGCAATAATCGCTAAATGCCCAGTATACGGTAATTGCATGGCTGCAGCATTCACTGCCGATGTCGCAAAAATCAATAAGGGAATAAAAACCGGCACGAGCAACAGCGCCAATAACACCCCGCCCCTACTTAAGCCAACCGTTAAGCCTACCGCTATGGCGCCAACTAAACTGATAACAGGTGTGCCCAAGAGTAAAGTAGCGAGTAAGGCCCAATACATTTCCACACTTAAATGCAAAAACAAGGCGAGTAAGGGTGACAATACAATCAAGGGCACTATGCTGCTCAGCCAATGTGCCAACACTTTGGTTAGGCTTAGCAGGCTCAAAGACCGACTACTGATTAGCAGTTGTTCTAAACTGCCGTCATGATAATCGTCTCGAAACATTCGTTCCAAGCCCATTAACGATGACAAAATTGCCGCCACCCATATCACCCCAGGGCCAATCATTTGCAAGGTCTGTGGGGCCGGCCCAACGGCCAAAGGAAATAAGCTAATCACCATGACAAAAAATATCAGAGGTTGTAATAATTCGCTGCGTTGCCGATAGGCAAGGGCAAATTCACGATACAACAGGGCCCTTATGGCACTCACCAGCGATACTCCAAGTGTAATTCTTGATACTTTTGTTGAGGACTCAGGGCTTGATGTGAGGTAGTTACAATCGCCCCTCCAGCGTTTAAAAAAGCCAGCATTTTGGTATTGAGTAAAGCAATGCCTTGTTTATCAAGGGCGGTAAACGGCTCATCTAAGATCCATAAATTCGCTTGTTGTTTTAGCCACAGTCTTGCCAAGGCAACTCGCCGTTGCTGTCCGGCAGACAACTTACTCACGGCAATATCCTCCAATCCGAGCAAATTCAGATCGGCTAATACCGCATAAATGTCGGTTTCTTGTGCTGCAACGGCATGCAATCGGCACCAAAAAACCAGATTTTCCAATGCGCTGAGCTGGGCGTTTAACCCTGCTTTGTGGCCAAAATACACCAGTTTTTGTTGAAATAAGGGAGCACAATCTTGAATATTTTGCTGCAAAAAACGGACTTCACCGTGTTCCCCTTGGCTAAATCCACATAAGGTGCGTAACAGACTCGTTTTGCCTGCGCCATTCGGGCCTGTGATGTACAACAGATTGCCAGCGTTGACTGAAAAATTAATCTGTTCAAACAATAATCGCTCACCTTTTACGAGGGATAAATTATGGGCACTCAGTACGACCAAAACTGCACTCAAAGCAAGAATAAAAGTGGACAGGATGTTAGCATAAGGGCTAGGTGATACCTACCTTTCACGTGAATAAATTACGACAAATTGTGACAAAATAAATCCATCTACATCGCCACTAATATGTCAGTACACGGGGCGGATTTTGATCGCGACCTGAAGCGATTTTTCCTCTACAGTAAGTAAACAAGATAAATTTTAATGAGCTGGGACTTGGGTCGATAACCCCACTATGACAGACATTCCTTTGACAATTCGCACCCAACTTAGCCAAGCGTTAACACAGCTAAGCCAAGTCGCGCCTGACTCAGTGGCCGCTCGTGAGGCGATTGAGGTTATTGTCAAACAACTGGGTGCCAATCAAATAAGTCTTTCAAGCCCAGCCCCAAGCAGTCCCCTGTCCTTGTTTAAACGCCTTCCACCCGTGGTCGTAAATAGTGGCGCATTGCAGGGCAGCGTAGTATCTGGGCAAACTTACCAACTGAAATTAACTAATGATGGTAGGGCGCAACTGCAGTTTTATCTTGCACCAACTGCCAATTCAAGCCAACCAGGTCTTGCTGGTGGTAGCGTAAATTCCCTCACAACTTCCACTGCCACCTCAACACCAACAAGCTTCGTGCTTTCCCCTGAAATCGCAAAACGACTGTTAACTTTGCCAGCCACCCAGTTGAGTCAGACACTGAGTGCTGTGCAAGGTAAAGACAACACGAGGAGTGCGGCTCAAGTTGTCTCGCCAACAAATGTGTCTGCGCCGGTAACATTCAAGTTAAGTGCCAACGTGCTGGAATTAGCGGGCAACAATCTGCGTTTGAGCATCGACAACCCCAGCCTGACTGCAAAGCTAAGCACACAAAGTACGCCAAATAATGTCGTCGACTTACCCTTAACAAAACAGTCGCTGGCTCAAGTGCAAAGCAGTCAAAGTTATGCGGTAGGCGAAAAAGTCAATCTCGTCATACAAGCACGGGGCAACAATTGGCAAGTGTCGATATGGCCCGTAAGTGGCAATCAGAGCGTTGCAACAAAGGGTGATGTTGCCTTACAAGTCAGTCAACGTGCGCTGCTATTAGCGGCAGGTAATAGTGAACAAACGTCTTCACCACGCAGTGAGCAAAACACCTCTAATCCGTTAAAAACTAATACCACGACCCAAACTTCATCTATACAAGCTCCCGCCACAGCACTACCGTCAATACAAACCTCAAACAGTGCAGCTAAGGCCTTGGCGAGTGACTTAAGGGCAGCAGGGAGTAGTGACAAAAACGTCAACGCCCTGATTAAAGTTATCGTCAATCCCCTGGTAAATAAAGGCTTTAACTTGGCAATACTGCCCACCCTAGCGCAACAGCAACCCCTAGAACTCCCCCTTGATGTAGGCAAGGTAGTCAAGCAAATCAATCAAATAGCCGAAACGGATGCCCTCAACTTGGCCCAACAACTCAGTAGCGGATTGACCACAAAACTTGTTATGCAAGTGCCAACAAATGGTGAGTTTAAATTGTTGGTTTATGCTGCCAAGCTCGTTGCGCAGCTACCCCTTGATACTGCGATGGCGCAAGCACTAAAACCTTTAAATATAAATAATTTAGAAAAAGTAATTACTAACTTACAGTCAGCCGATAAAACAGCGAGTCTAGGGGTCGTCAGCACTGATGCTAAGAGTCTCAATATCGACAAGACCAGCACTAACAGCAGAGATAATCAAAGCCTTCATGCCTCGAAAAACACGCCCATAGACGGTCTGATTAAGGCCACAGCTAACCAAGCCGACCAACGGGCCAGCAATATCGCTCCAATAAATGGTAATGAGGCGAAACCACGCACTCTAGTTGAATTAAAACTCGCCCTTGCCCAAGCACTGAATGCAAATAGTGATGCTAGCAACACTCGCATTACGCCCGCCTTGCTCAACAATAAGGTAGAGCAACTTAACTTACTGCATAGTTTATTGCGCATTGTGAATGCCAAAGCCGACGTGCCCAGTAACGTTTTGCAGCAATTAGACCAAGGCTTACTCAGTGCCACGCAAAGCAAAGAACTAAACGACAGTAACAGCAAAGAATGGGTCAAACAGCTCACTCAGGAATTGAAACAAAGTTTGCCACGTGGCAATGAACAAGATGCCGCGCAAATTAAACAACTCCTGACTCAGCCTGCCTTTACTTTATCGCCAGTAAGTATCGTTACACCACCAAGCACCCCGGGGTTGTTGGCCGGTTTGCTGACATTATTGCAAGTATCTCTGGCTTCACGTTTGTTGCGCAATCAGCCCAGTTTGGCCGAACGTGTTGCGCAGGTCCTACCCAGTATTTTGTCGGGCAATGAAAGTACTTCGAGTGAGGGGCGAAGCAGTGCAGCCAGTAAAACCATGCAGGAGTTTTCGCAATTAGAACAAAAACAACAGTTAATGCGTAATATTGGTAAATTACTCGCCGATCATCAAAGCAGTAAACTCAACAACGCAGAGCGCATGGTGCAAGGCCAAGAAAGTTTTTACTACAATCTACCCGCCGCCTTTGGTGGTGATTTTAAAAATATTGAACTCCTCATTAGACGCGACGAACAGCGCGAGCAAGATAACAGCCAACACCATAATGATGGCAACAAACATTGGCAACTGACCATGAAGCTTAGCGTTGGCGAGGTGGGTGAACTGCTTACCAAGGCAAGATTACGCCCAGATGAAGTAGACTTAGATTTCTATGCCTCAAATGATGAAGTGAAATATCAAGTCCTCAATTTCTTGCCGATTTTAAAACGCCGCTTTAGCAACCTAGGTATTACCATTGCCGCCACCCAATGCCAATTAGGGAAAATTCCCACTACCCTTGCACAACGGCCTTATCATATTTTCTCGACGCAGGCTTAAAACGACATGACAGACGAGACAACACATAAACAAGACAGCAACGAGGAAAACACAGGCAAAGCCAAAAGTGCCGTTGCGCTTAAATATCAGCAAGGTGAAAAAGGCGCAGCCCCCACCATAATTGCCAAAGGTTTTGGTGATTTAGCGGATGAAATCATTCAGTTAGCCAGAGAAAATGGCGTTCTCGTTCATGAAGATCCCTATCTCAGTGATTTTCTTGCCACCCTTGATTTGGGCCAAGAAATCCCCGACCAGCTCTACCATGTTATCGCAGAGCTCATTGCCTTTTCGTATGTTTTACAAGGCAAATTCCCAGATAGTTGGGCCAAAGAAATGGGCAAGGTCTCACAACACGTTTGAGCAAAAAAAAAAGCCCTGTATCACAGGGCTAAAAAGGGAGTTAACGTGAGTTAATTGCTAGGTAACTAACAATCTGTGGTCGTTTAATTAAAGCACATCAGCCGATGCAGCGGGCGCTTCAGGTTTGATGGTTTTCGACAGTAATAATTCTTCGCGTAAACGTTTTTCAATATCTTCTGCCATGGCTTTGTTTTCTTGTAAATACTTCACTACGTTGGCTTTACCTTGACCGATGCGTTCACCTTTGTAGCTATACCATGCACCGGCTTTTTCCACCATTTTCTGTGCCACGCCCAAATCGATGAGCTCAGCTTCTTTACAAATACCTGAACCATACATGATTTGAAACTCGGCTTGTTTAAACGGTGGAGCGACTTTGTTCTTCACCACTTTCACCCGAGTTTCACTGCCTACTACCTCATCGCCCTCTTTAATAGCGCCGATACGACGAATATCTAAACGTACCGAAGCATAGAATTTCAGGGCGTTACCGCCAGTGGTGGTTTCTGGCGAACCAAACATCACGCCAATCTTCATACGAATTTGGTTGATAAAAATAACCAAGGTATTCGAACGTTTAATGTTACCGGTTAACTTACGCAGGGCTTGCGACATCAAACGCGCTTGCAAACCGACGTGCGAATCACCCATGTCACCTTCGATTTCAGCTTTGGGGGTTAAAGCGGCAACCGAGTCGACAATAACCACGTCAACTGCACCAGAGCGCACTAACATGTCACAGATTTCTAAGGCTTGTTCACCCGTGTCTGGCTGCGACACTAACAAGTCATCGATATTAACGCCTAACGCTTTGGCATAAATAGGATCCAAAGCGTGCTCAGCATCCACAAACGCACAGGTTTTACCGGCTTTTTGAGCTTCTGCTACCACTTGTAAAGTTAAGGTTGTTTTACCCGAAGATTCAGGCCCGTATATTTCCACTACCCGACCACATGGCAATCCGCCTATGCCTAAGGCAATGTCGATGGTTAATGATCCGGTGGAAATCGTGTCGATGTCTAAGGCGTTATTGTCGCCCAAACGCATGATCGCACCCTTGCCAAATTGTTTTTCGATCTGGCCTAATGCGGCAGTCAATGCTTTATTTTTATTGTCATCCATAAGAATATCCTTAATGCGGTTAGTCAGCCTGAGTCAGTGCTCAAGTGAGTGCTTAGCTCTGTCAATAGCAGAAGTATACTGTATGGTTATACAGTTACAATAGTTTGCTGAAAATTAATTAACTTTTGTGTTTTTTTCAAACAGCGACGCAAAGTCTTGCTACTTCGATTCAACGGCTAGTGTTGCGCCTGCTCAACCCAATCACGTTGTTTCACCGACCAGCGACGAGCCCAATATAAAAACGGTGTATCCGCCAAGGCGATAATCACCTTGAATAAGTACTTGGCCATGGCCAATTGCATAGCGGTAGCAAAATCAACAATGCCCCACCAAACCACTATGCCGTAAATGAAAGTATCGATAGCTTGCGACAACATGGTGGACACATTATTGCGCAGCCACAAATGGCGTCCTTGGGTTTTTTGTTTGATGCGATGATAGATCCACACATCAAAACTTTGTGAAATAAAGTAGGCTAATAACGAGCCAAATACAAAACGAGGACTGAAGTTAAACAGAGTCTCGGTGGCTTGATGAATACTCAAGGCAAAGTCTTTGGTCGCTGGGGCACTGGATGGCAAGTACATCAGGCTGATGCTGGTCATGATAATAAAAATAACACTCACCACAAAACCGATCATCACCGCGCGGTTGGCTTCACGTTTGCCATAGCGTTCACTGAGTAAGTCAGTTGCAAAATAAATACTTGAGTAAAGGATCACACCCATGCTGGTTTGCAGACCAAATATTTCGGTTAATTTAGGCCCCTGCAAGTTGGCTAATAATAAGCTTATCACCACACTCGCGTATAAACCTTGGCGACCAAACAAACGAAACAAAACAACCGCGCAGCCTAAATCAACGAAGATGGTCAAACACCACAAAAGTGCTTGTTGGTTAGCAAAATATTCGGCGAAAAGCTGGGTCAGCATAAGATTCAATCCACCTTGGGTTGTTACGCGCGGCGCGAGTTATAGGCGCCAAAAGCCGGCATAATAAATAGTGCCGATAGTTACTCGACAGCGGCTCAAGATGATCAATGTTTTTCCATTAAAATTCGCGTCTGCTGCAAAGCAAAGTCTACCGCCTGCTCACGCACGCTTTGTCGGTCGCCAGTGAATAATTGACAACTACTCGTTACCTCTCCATCGACAAAAAACCCAAACCACACCGTACCCACTGGTTTTTCGACACTGCCACCATCCGGACCAGCAATCCCACTCACCGCCACCGCTACTTGCGCGTTGGCCAGCATTGCCGCACCTTGAGCCATGGCCTCAACGGTTTGCTGAGAGACAGCACCGTAGGTAACCAGAGTGTGCCTATCAACATTCAGCAGGTTTTCCTTCGCCTCGTTGGCATAACTAATAATGCCTTGTTTGAACCAGGCAGAACTTCCAGAAATAGCTGTGATGGCGTATCCTATGCCACCACCGGTGCATGACTCAGCGCAGCTAATATGCCAGTGTCGAGTCAACAATAATTGTCCGAGTTGTGCCGCGAGTTGCAGCGTGTTAGCCGTCATATTTGTGCCTGTATGCCAGATGAATTAGCAACGTGGGTGCCGATAGCCACCAAACTATAACTAAAAAGTAAAATCATTATGCCGTCGAACAAATTTTCAGAGCAAGCGCAATCGCACACTGCACTCGAATCTCATACCCCAATGATGCAACAATATTTGCGTATTAAAGCCGAGCATCCGGATATCTTATTGTTTTATCGTATGGGGGATTTTTACGAATTATTTTTCGACGATGCTAAAAAAGCTGCCGAACTTTTAGATATCTCTCTCACTGCCCGGGGTAAATCAGGAGGCAATGCCATCCCCATGGCCGGCGTGCCCTATCATGCCGTTGAAAACTACTTGGCTCGCCTGGTTAAATTAGGCCAATCCGTGGCCATCGTTGAGCAAATTGGTGATCCTGCCACCAGCAAAGGTCCAGTAGAGCGACAGGTGCAGCGTATCGTCACCCCAGGTACGGTGTCTGACGAGGCCTTATTAGACGATAAAAAAGATAACCTGCTCGCTGCCGTTGTGGCCATCAAACACGGCGCAAACGAGCAACTTGGTTATGCTACCTTAGACGTTACCACCGGGCGTTTTGCTGTGTGTGAACCGCACAATTTGGATGCCTTGGCCGCCGAAATTCAACGTACTAACCCAGCGGAATTGCTCTATACCGAACAATTTGCTCACCTAACTCTCATCGATTCGCGCCCCGGCTTACGCCGCAGGCCCCAGTGGGAATTTGATAAAGCCACCGCCGTCAACTTGCTGAATCAGCAATTTGGCACCAAAGAACTGAGTGGTTTTGGTCTGGTGGATACCCACGCTGGTTTATGTGCAGCAGGTTGTGTCATGCACTATGTGAAAGACACCCAGCGCGCGGCTTTGCCACACATTCGCAAAATCGAATTAGAACTATCTTCTGCCACGGTGCAACTCGATGCTGCCACGCGGCGTAATTTAGAACTCACCCAAAACCTTGCCGGTGGTCGAGAAAATACCTTAGCCAGTGTGTTAGACAACACCTCAACCCCCATGGGCAGCCGTTTATTGCAGCGTTGGTTACACCGCCCGTTGACCGACCGTCGCCTGCTACAAGCACGGCAAAATAATATTAAATCTCTGCTCAATACCGATTACCCGCAGTTGCAATGTTTGCTCAAACAGGTGGGTGATATGCAGCGGGTCTTGGCGCGTTTAGCCCTGCGCTCTGCGCGGCCACGTGATTTCGCGCGCCTGCGCCAAGGCTTTAGTTTATTGCCTGAAATCCAAGCGTTTGTGACAGAAGAGTCGGCGCAAACTGCCAATACTGGGCTCATGCAGTTGGCCAGTGAAATCAGTCAGTTTCCACAATTTGCGCAATTGCTCACACGTGCTATCGAAGAGTCACCACCGGTTTTGATCCGTGACGGTGGCGTGATCAAAGCAGGCTACCACGCTGAACTGGATGAACTGCGCGCTTTATCCCAAGGAGCCACCGACTATTTGGATGAATTAGAAGCACGAGAAAAAGCGCGTACAGGTATTGCCAGTCTTAAAGTGGGCTACAATCGCGTGCACGGTTTTTATATAGAAACCAGCCGCGGGGCCAGTGAGCAAGTGCCTGCAGATTATATTCGTCGCCAAACCCTGAAAAATAATGAACGGTACATCATTCCTGAATTAAAAGAGCACGAAGACAAGGTGCTTACTAGCCAAAGTCGCGCTTTAGCCCTTGAAAAACGCCTGTATGATGAACTCTTCGACATCTTGTTGCCCGAACTCGACGCCCTCATGCAAAGTGCCGCTGCGTTGGCTGAACTAGACGTATTAAGCAACCTTGCCGAACGTGCTGAAACCCTTAATTATCAGTGCCCAGAGTTAAGCACAAACAGCGGCATATTCTACGATCAAGGCCGCCACCCCGTGGTAGAACACGTGATGAAAACGCCGTTTATCGCCAATCCCTTGGCAGTCAACCCCAAACGTCGCATGTTGGTGATCACCGGCCCCAACATGGGCGGTAAATCCACTTACATGCGCCAGACTGCATTGATTGTATTGATGGCCTACATTGGTAGTTTTGTACCAGCGGATAACGCCCAGATTGGCCCTATTGATCGTATTTTCACCCGTATCGGAGCTTCAGACGATCTCGCTTCAGGTCGCTCAACTTTCATGGTGGAAATGACCGAAACAGCCAATATTTTGAATAACGCCACCGCTAACTCTTTGGTATTGATGGACGAAATTGGCCGTGGCACCAGCACCTACGACGGTTTGTCGTTGGCTTGGTCTTGTGCCGATTACCTCGCACAAAAGTTGCAATCCTATACCTTATTTGCCACCCACTATTTCGAATTAACCGCCTTAGCCGATGCACGGGATGAGCTCGCCAATGTGCATTTAGACGCCGTGGAACATGCCGACACCATCAGGTTTATGCACGCCGTGCAAGAAGGCGCGGCCAATAAGAGTTATGGTTTGCAAGTGGCACAATTAGCCGGTGTGCCGAAAGCCGTGATCCAGCAAGCAAAACTGAAATTGCATGAATTGGAAAACCACCGAGTGCTCGACAAAACCGAAACCAGCGCGCCACGTAGCAAACAGTTAGACATGCTCACGCAAAGTGATGAAGTGCGTTTAGCCCTGCAAAAAATCAACCCAGATGAACTGACACCTAAAATGGCTTTGGAGTATTTGTATCAATTAAAACAACTCGCTGACGCTTAAGGTAGCAGCGAGTAGTTAGTGAAGCACTTCAATTGGTGAAAACCGTACTCAGCGCTTACACAATTGGCAACGAATACACCAGTGTTTGAGCGCATCGTCACCTGTTCAATTCGGTAATATGCCAAAGTTCACCACTGGGTCCCCACAGATAAACGACGGCACCCCAAGGTTCTTGGGTGATTTCACTGTGCTTAAGATCACTGATCCTCGATAACCACGTATAGGCTTCATCTATGTTGTCGACGATCAGTTGCAACATCATCGAATTCGGCGCTTTACTGTCGACATTTCTATGTAGAAAAAACGTACAGCTACCTTTTTGAAAGAGGGTTAAATCTGGCCCTGCATGCTCGCCTTTAAAGCCAAGAAGTGTGTAAAAAGACCGTGATAACTCGTAGTCCTTGCTTGGAATAAACGGTCTAATGTCAGTAATATTCAACGATCCATCCCCTTTTTTTATAGCCAAACCTTACTTGGCGAATGATGCATTTAATCTAGAGTGCTTAATGATGCCTCGCGACCACCACTCACTCAGTGATCTTTTTGCAAGTACTCGAAACGATAATCTTCGACTCTACATCACATTTGCTTTGGGCTAAAGCCGTTGATGGGCATTCACGTGGAAGAGTATGTCGTTTGCGCCAAGGCAGGCATGACTTGCGTGCTAACTGCGAGCTTTGCCCACTTGCTACCTGCCATTACACGCTGAAATAAAACAGGTTTATTTCATTTAATCCACGCTTTTGAATTGTGAGATTACGCGCTTTTAAGTATACTATTTGCCCGTCTGAGGGTGATTATTTTGCGTAAGCAACAATGGCGTATTCATCACCCCAAAAAAGTAAACATCATTCCAACTCCAACGCCTTAGGGTTCTCATGACAAATTATATTTTCGTCACAGGTGGTGTCGTATCATCACTTGGAAAAGGTATTGCTGCCGCCTCCTTAGCTGCAATTTTAGAGGCGCGGGGACTGAAGGTCACCATGCTCAAACTGGACCCTTATATCAACGTTGACCCCGGCACCATGAGCCCTATCCAACACGGGGAAGTGTTTGTCACTGACGACGGCGCCGAAACCGACCTTGACTTAGGTCACTATGAACGTTTCATTCGCACGCGCATGACCAAACGCAATAACTTTACTACTGGTCGGGTGTACGAAGAAGTGATTCGTCGCGAACGCCGAGGCGACTACCTTGGTGCCACCATTCAGGTCATTCCCCACATTACTAACGAAATTAAGCGCCGTATTATCGCCGGTGCCGAAGGCGTTGATATTGCCATCGTTGAAATCGGCGGCACAGTGGGTGACATCGAATCACAACCGTTTTTGGAAGCCATTCGCCAATTAGGTACCGAAGTAGGTCGTGAACGGGCGATGTACATGCACCTCACGCTTGTTCCCTACATGGCGGCTTCGGGTGAAGTCAAAACCAAACCAACGCAACATTCGGTAAAAGAACTACGCTCCATCGGTATTCAGCCGGACATTCTGGTGTGCCGTTCTGAGAGTGCTTTACCGTCTAATGAACGGTCAAAAATTGCTCTGTTCACGAATGTTGCCGACAAAGCGGTAATTTCTCTACGTGATGCCAGCAGTATTTATAAGATCCCTGCGGCATTAAAAGCTCAAGGCATGGATGAATTGGTAGTAAAACGCTTTGGTTACGATTGCCCTGAAGCCGATTTGACCGAATGGGAACAAGTATTGTTTGCTGAATCTAATCCCGTTGGTGAGGTCACGATCGGCATGGTGGGCAAATATGTTGAACTACCTGATGCCTACAAATCGGTGAACGAAGCCCTTAAACATGCGGGTTTGAAAAATCGTCAAACCGTGAATATTCGTTATATTGATTCGCAAGATGTTGAAAGCAAAGGGGATCACATCCTGCAAGGTTTAGATGCCATCTTAGTGCCCGGTGGCTTCGGCGAACGCGGAATTGAAGGCAAAATTGCCACAGCCAGGTATGCAAGGGAAAACAAAATCCCGTATTTGGGCATCTGTTTGGGCATGCAAGTGGCCATCATTGAGTTCGCCCGCAATGTAGCTGGCATGGAAGGCGCCAACAGCAGTGAGTTTGATCCACAATCGCCCTATCCTGTGGTAGGTTTAATCACCGAGTGGCTGGATGCAGCGGGCGCGACTGAAGTACGTGACGAAAGCTCTGATCTCGGTGGCACCATGCGTTTAGGCAGTCAGTTGTGTCATTTGATCCCGGGCAGCAAAGTGCATGAATTGTATGGCTCCACTGAAATTTACGAACGGCACCGTCACCGTTATGAAGTGAACAATACATTACGCACTGAGCTTGAGGCCAAAGGGCTGTTAGTGACTGGTCTTTCCACTGACAAACGACTGGTAGAAGTCATTGAATTACCTGATCATCCGTGGTTTGTTGCAGGTCAATTTCACCCGGAATTTAACTCAACACCCCGCGACGGCCATCCTTTATTTGAAGGTTTTGTCAAAGCGGCAGCAGAATTCCACAAACTCAACAATTAACTTAATTTTTCAGACTTAGTAAGGAACGTCAATGTCAAAGATCAGCAAAATTATTGGTCGTGAAATCATGGATTCTCGCGGCAACCCGACGGTAGAAGCGGATGTGTATTTAGAGTCTGGTGCGATGGGCCGTGCGTGCGCACCATCTGGCGCATCAACCGGCTCACGCGAAGCCTTAGAATTGCGTGACGGCGATAAAAAGCGTTACCTCGGCAAAGGCGTGCTGAAAGCCGTATCTGCTATCAATAATGAATTGCAACAGGCTTTACTTGGCCACAACGCTTACGATCAACAAGCCATCGACCAAGTGATGATTGCCTTAGACGGTACTGAAAACAAAGAAAAATTTGGTGCAAATGCCATTCTAGCCGTGTCGTTGGCGGTGGCTAAAGCGGCAGCGTTGGACAAAAAAATCCCTTTGTATCAACACATTTCTGAATTAAACGGTACGGCGGGTCAATACTCCATGCCGGTGCCAATGATGAACATCATCAATGGTGGTGAGCACGCTGACAACAACGTGGATATTCAAGAATTTATGGTGCAGCCGGTTGGCGCAGCGAGCTTCAAAGAAGCATTGCGCATGGGTGCAGAAATTTTTCACAGTTTGAAAAAAGTGTTACATGCCAAAGGTTTGAGTACTGCTGTTGGTGACGAAGGTGGTTTTGCACCAAACTTAAGTTCAAATGAAGAAGCCTTAAAAGTGATCATCCAAGCCGTTGAAGCCGCCGGTTATGTGATGAATAAAGATGTGACCCTTGCTTTAGACTGTGCCTCTTCTGAATTTTATCATGATGGTAAATATGACCTTAAAGGTGAGGGCAAAGTGTTCAGTTCTGAAGGCTTTAGTGATTATTTGGGTGAGCTTGCCAGCAAATACCCCATCATTTCTATTGAAGATGGCTTAGACGAGAGTGACTGGGCTGGTTGGGCGTATTTAACCGAAAAATTAGGCGATAAAATCCAACTGGTAGGTGATGATTTATTTGTGACCAATACCAAGATCCTCAAACGTGGTATCGACAATGGTGTAGGTAATTCCATCTTAATTAAGTTTAATCAGATTGGTTCATTGACTGAAACCTTAGAAGCCATTCGTATGGCAAAAAATGCCGGGTTTACTGCGGTTATTTCTCATCGCAGTGGTGAGACCGAAGATGCCACCATCGCCGATTTGGCCGTGGGTACAGCGGCGGGACAAATTAAAACCGGCTCGTTGTGCCGCTCTGATCGTGTAGCAAAATACAATCAATTGTTACGCATTGAAGAAGCCCTAGGTAGCAGCGTGAGCTACGGCGGACGCAAAGAAATCAAAGGTCAATAATCAGCGCGGGGATAGCCACCTACCTTGCTATCCCCTACTTATTGATTCAACATGGCTATTGATGAAATCGACACTCCCTCCCCCCATTGATCTCGGTCAACAAGTTAATATCTTTTCTGACGATGTTCGTCAGCTACATTTTGCTGAACTGTGTAATGCCCTGTACGAACGAGAACTTAGCGCCTTAGCCCAGCGAAAATTCAATAATATCAGTCTGTTACAACGTCAAATTGGCGGCTTGAAGCACTATATAAAACGCGCTGCCTATCAATTTTTACAGCCTCATCCGGTATTGGTGCTCGACAGCCATAATGCCAGTTGGCAACACAAACAAGCCGCACACTGCCCCGCCAAACTTGAAGACTTTGCTGCTGTAGCCCAGTGGTTTGCTCAACAACATGAACTTGGGATCGCCGTGGCAGTGCACATTAATACCCTTGGCAACGAACATATCGAACTGGATTCCATTGATAGGATTGATTCAGAGGCGCATACCTTGCACCTGAATAAATTTGGTTGGTTTACGCAAGATGGCAAAAAGTGTGAGGCCGCACCAAGCACTAACGTGCAAGTCCAATTGCTTAAACCGAATAAGGCTGTGATGGTCGCTGCGTGTTGTGGGCACAGTTGGAACTACAAAGGCAAAACCCAACCGCATACCTTAAGTCTACGTGAGTTGATGTTGTCGTTTGGAATTAACTGGAAGACCTTTCGTTAACTTTGGTTGCTGTTGTTAACATTGGTTGGGTGCCCTTCGTTTAAAAACTCCCCGCCGCAATGCTGACTTGGTTTCTCCCTGCTCTTTTCGCTTCGTATAATGCCATATCGGCACGGTGCACTACTTCATCTTGACTCTCATCAGCCCGCCTTGCGCCAGACACACCGATACTCACCGTCACCCTGCCTACTTCTGGGAAAGTCTGGGCTTCTATGCTTAAACGAATTTTCTCTGCGACTTTAATGGCACTTTCAATGGTGTCGGGGAGCAGCACCAAAAATTCTTCGCCTCCAAAACGTGCGGCAAGGTCTGTCTGCCGCACGCTGGATTGAATGAGTTTAGCAATGTCAATTAACACCGCGTCACCCACCAAATGACCGAATTTGTCGTTCACTTGTTTGAAATGATCGACATCTAATATCAATACTGAAAAGCGCGTACCGCTGCGTTTAAGCACCAAAAACTCATGCTGCAAAGCTTCTTCAGCTGCTCGGCGATTCTGCAAACCGGTCAGGCCATCACGTCGCGAAAGACGCTGGAGTTGCAAATTTGCTTCTTCTAGCGCAGCCGTACGCTCTTGGACTTTTTCTTCCAACTTACTGTTTATCTCACTCAATGCTTGGCGACGACTCAACAAATTACTGGTCATGCCCTGCAACGAAGCGCTGAGACTTTTGACTTCTTGCAAATTACTACTGATGTCGAACTTGGCTCGTTCGTTACCTGCCTGAATCAAATTGGCGACACGCGCTAGCTGCTCAATGGGCCGACTCATTTGACTAGCGAGCCTGTAGGTTACCGATAAAATCAGAATAACGGCCAAACTGCCCATCCACAGCATGGTTGTTCTTAACTCTAATGCCGCTGCTAAGGCTTTTTCAACGGGCTGACGTACCACTATCTTCCATGCCAGTTGAGCACTATTTGGCACGTTCACATCAAAAGAGCTGGTGACATACTCGGCACCATCAGGCCAACGAATAACATCACTGTCACCACTGGCCGGCAATGCTTTAGGCAGGCTCAATTGACTGATACTGGCGTATGGATAAAGCAACTGTTGCTGAGCATTGGCAATATACACTTCTAAACCTTGCTCTTTGGCATCATGGGGCAATGAACCTTGTAGTACCACTTTGACCCACGACCAATCAGCATGAATCGCCACCACACCAAGTAGTTTGTGGTTGGCGTTAAATACTGGCGCGGCAAAATCAACAAAACGCAAGGGTTCGTCGGTGTTTTTAACTTGTAACTGCTTCGCCAGCAAGACAGCTTCATGCACATCACCAAGGTAGGGTGCATGTTGTGCTTGCACAAACCAAGGACGCGCACTGACATAGTCGCCCAATAACAAATCATTAAACGACACCAATACTTTTCCGTCAGGGTCAACAAAAGCTATCCATACATAATGTGGATTAGAGCTTTGCAACAATTCAAAGATACTCTGGATACTGGCGGTATTGACTTCTTGTTGGCTGAAAACCGGACGTTTACTTAATAAAATGATTTCCCGTTCGCGCTCTTTCAGCGTGGCCGCCAAGGCGTTGGCATTGGTGCGCCCTATGCTCACCAAGGCATCGCTGCTTGCTTGGCGGATTTTGTCTGACGCTTGATAGTAGAGATAGGAAAATAACAGACTGCCGATGAGCAACAACAAACCACCAAACAGCAAAGTTAATCGATTCCGAAAAATATTGAGCCAACTCAACATGGTGCTTTACTACTTCCTTTCATACAGTGGATAACACTCGTTCAGCAAACATCAAACAGGCAGCATCGTATTTGGGTCAAAGACCGTGGGCTTGTCGTAGCCTAACTCACTTAACTCCCCTGCGCAGGTGAATACTTTTGCAGGTGTAAATACTGTAGTGCCCGTGAATACATTTTTGCAGCAAATACAATGCCATAGTCTTAGATAAAAAGACAATGTAAGGAATGCCCAGTCGTCAAACACGGTATGTTTTGAAATCATTAGCCGTAACCACTTATTGTTTATATATTTTTGTCTAAGCAACACAAATAAGCAGTAAAAACGTAAGCTTATGCTTATTCGTTATATAACTCAGCTCTACATTTGGTTGACCAGTGCCGTCTTTGGCGTTAAAACTGACAGCATAAAATTTAAGGTAACCTAGATGACTACAAACATGCTCACTATCCTACTCCTTCTGGCAGCAAGACTGCACGGGTAGATTGTAAGCAAACAACGTAGTTGCAGATTTACAAAAACCCGTGCCAAGCACGGGTTTTTTGTATGTGCGTTATATGCTGTGTGATACACAACATCTAAGGTACAGGCACCACAACAGAGCAATAGGAGAAGGTATGTCAAACCACGTTAAGATATTCGACACCACCTTGCGAGACGGTGAACAGGCTCTGCCCGCCAGTTTGGGCGTAAAGGAAAAACTGAAAATTGCTCTGGCGCTTGAACGCCTTGGTGTCGACATTATCGAGGCTGGATTTCCCGTCTCTTCTCCCGGTGATTTTGATTCGGTGCAAACCATTGCCCGTGAAGTGAAAAATGCCACAGTGTGTGGTTTATCGCGTGCCTTGGACAAGGATATTGATGCCTGTGGAGAGGCCTTAAAAGTGGCCGATCACTTTCGTATTCATACCTTTATTGCCACCTCAGAAATCCATGTGGGCAGCAAGTTACGCAAATCCCAGGATGAAGTGGTGGAAATGGCAGTCAAGGCAGTTAAACGTGCACAGCGCTACACCAACGATGTGGAATTTTCCTGCGAAGATGCGGGACGAACCCATATTGACTATTTGTGCCGCATGGTAGAAGCGGCAATTAATGCCGGGGCCACCACGGTGAATATTCCTGACACGGTAGGTTATACCACGCCAACCGAGTTTGGCGGTATCATCCATAACTTGTTTAATCGAGTTCCCAACATCGACAAAGCGATTATCTCGGTACATTGCCATAACGACTTAGGTTTGGCGGTGGCGAATTCCTTAGCCGCAGTTGAACAAGGCGCGCGTCAAGTTGAATGCACTATCAACGGCTTAGGTGAGCGGGCGGGTAACTGCTCACTGGAAGAAATTGCCATGATCTTACAGACTCGCCACGCCATGTATGGTTTAAATACGAATATTCGCAGCCAAGAAATTTCGCGCACCTCTAAGTTGGTCAGCAACCTGTGCAACATGCCAGTGCAAGCAAACAAAGCCATTGTGGGGGCAAATGCCTTCAGTCATTCCTCTGGGATCCATCAAGACGGTGTATTAAAAGCGCAAAACACCTATGAGATCATGACCCCAGAAAGCGTGGGCATAAACAAAAACAATTTAAACTTAACCTCTCGTTCGGGGCGGCATGTGATCAAACACCGCCTCATCGAATTGGGCTATAAAGAGAGCGACTTTGATTTGGAAAGTGTTTACGCCGCTTTCCTAAAACTGGCCGACAAAAAAGGCCAAGTATTTGATTACGATTTGGAAGCTTTATTGTTTTTCAGTCAACAAGAACACCATCATGCCTATTATGAATTGAAGTATTTACACGCCAATTCTGGTAAAGAAATCATTCCTAGCGCCACGGTTTGTTTAAAAGTAGGTGACAAAGAAATTACCGAATCAGCCATTGGTAATGGCCCGGTGGATGCGGCTTACAATGCCATCACCAAGGTATTAGGCCACAATCTGATTGATATTGTTGACTTCAAGTTAGATTCCAAAGGTGAAGGCGCGAATGCGCTAGCCCAAGTTAGCGTAATTGCCGAATACAATGGGCGGCGTTTTAACGGTATTGGTCTGGCTACAGACATCGTTGAATCGGGAGTGAAAGCCCTCATTTATGTGCTCAATAACACCCATTTAGCTGATCAAATCGACCAACAGAAAAAACAACAAGTAAAAATAGCAGGGGTATAAAGCGGGATGTCTGGATATAAAATTGCAGTATTGGCAGGGGATGGTATTGGCCCTGAGGTAATGTGTGAAGCCAAAAAAGTGTTGGCGGCGGTGAGCAAAAAATTCTCACTTGAGTTTGCACTGAGTGAATTTGATGTGGGTGGTATAGCTATCGACAAACATGGTCATGCGCTGCCCGCTGCCACATTGCAAGGCTGTGAAGCCGCAGATGCCATTCTATTCGGCTCCATTGGTGGTCCAAAGTGGGACAGCCTGCCCTTGGAACAACGCCCAGAGCGTGCTGCTTTACTGACCTTACGCAGCCATTTTGATTTGTTCAGTAATCTGCGTCCTGCCAAGATTTATCCAGGCTTAGAAGCTCTGTCACCGCTGCGTGCTGATATTGCTGCCAGTGGTTTTGATGTGTTGGTGGTGCGCGAGCTCACCAGTGGTATCTATTTTGGTCAACCCAAAGGCTTAGAAGGCGAAGGTGAAGAACAAAACGCCTTTGATACCATGCGCTACAGTCGCAGGGAAATCCGCCGTATTGCTATCAGTGCTTTTGAAGCCGCTCGTAAACGCGGCAAAAAAGTCACGTCGGTAGATAAAGCCAATGTCTTGGTTTGCAGTCGTTTATGGCGTGAAGTCACCGAACAGGTGGCCCTCGATTACCCCGATGTCAAACTGGAGCATATCTATATTGACAACGCTACCATGCAATTGCTGCGTTACCCCAACAGCTTTGATGTCATGTTATGTTCCAATTTGTTTGGCGATATTATTTCTGACGAATGTGCGATGATTACTGGCTCAATGGGTTTGTTGCCCTCAGCCAGCATTAACGCCAAAGGTTTTGGTTTATTTGAGCCTGCAGGTGGCTCCGCCCCCGATATCGCTGGCATGGGTATTGCCAACCCCATCGCGCAAATTTTATCCGCCGCCATGTTGTTGCGCTTTAGTTTAAACGAAACGGCGGCTGCCGACGCCATTGAACAGGCCGTATTACAAACCCTTGCAGATGGCATGTTAACTGGCGAGTTATTGGCGAAAGAACAACGGCATTTGGCTAAAAGCACTAGCGAAGTCGGCGATTACATTGCCGCGTTAATCGCCTGATATCACCATTAAAATAAGAGTAAAAACCATGGCTCGTACCCTTTTTGATAAAATTTGGCAAGACCACATTATTGATGCTCAGCACCAGGCTGGCACGGGCGAAGAAGCCCTTATTTATATTGACCGCCACCTGATCCATGAAGTGACTACCCCTCAAGCCTTTGCCGGCCTCGACGCCAAAGGTCGCAAAGTACGTTGTCCCCAGCGTACCTTTGCTACCATGGATCACAGCATCTCTACCCGTTCATTGGCCATCGACGCCTGTGGGCCCAGTAACAAACTGCAATTGCAAACCTTGGCAGATAACTGTGCTAAACACGGTATTGCGCTGTTTCCCGTGGGTCATCAAAAGCAGGGGATTGTGCACGTCATTGGCCCTGAACTTGGCTTGATCCTGCCGGGTATGACCGTGGTATGTGGTGATTCACATACCGCTACTCATGGTGCTTTTGGTGCCTTGGCCTTTGGTATTGGCACCTCACAAGTTGAACATGTGTTTGCCACCCAAACCCTCAAACAAAGCAAAGCTAAGAGCATGCAGGTCAAAGTAAACGGTAAGTTGCCTATTGGTATTACGGCCAAAGACATCATCTTGGCGATTATCGGTAAAATTGGCCATGCTGGGGCGACTGGTCATGTAATTGAATATTGTGGCGAAGCCATCAGCAGTTTGACCATGGAAGAGCGCATGACGGTGTGTAACATGAGTATCGAAGCAGGAGCAAAAGCCGGTTTAATTGCCCCTGACCAACGTACCTTTGATTACATCAAGGGCCGTGAGTACGCACCAAAAGGTGAACAATGGCAAGAGGCGCTGGCATACTGGCAAAGTTTGTATTCTGACCACGATGCTGTGTTTGATACAGTGATTGAGCTAGATGCCACCAGCATAACTCCGCAGGTCACTTGGGGCACTAACCCTGGGCAAGTGATTGGTGTACACGATACGGTGCCTGCCCCCACTGATTTTAGCGACCCGATTGACCAAGATTCAGCGCACAAAGCGTTAAAATACATGGACTTAAAGCCCGGACAAAAGTTATCTGACTTAGCGGTTAACCATGTATTTATCGGCTCATGTACCAATGGCCGCATCGAAGATATGCGTGCTGCAGCGGCCATCGCCAAACAAGGCAAGGTGGCTAAAGGTGTCACCGCTATCGTCGTGCCAGGCTCGAATGCGGTAAAACAACAAGCTGAAGCAGAACAGTTGCATACGATTTTTCTCGATGCTGGCTTCGAATGGCGCTTACCCGGCTGTTCCATGTGCTTGGGCATGAATGATGACATTCTGCAAGCCGGGGATCGTTGTGCCTCCACCAGCAATCGCAACTTCGAAGGTCGTCAAGGTCGTGGTGCGCGCACCCACTTAGTCAGTCCAGCCATGGCAGCAGCGGCAGCATTAGCTGGCCACTTTGCCGACGTACGCGACTATCAATAGGAATCACTGAGCATGCAAAACCCAACACCCGCCGGGATCAATATACATAGCGGTCGTATCGCCCCCTTAAATCAAGCCAATGTGGATACAGACCAGATCATACCCAAACAATTTTTAACGGCGGTCACACGCAGTGGTTATGGCAAACACCTGTTTCATGATTGGCGTTATCTCGATCAACATGAGCAAGTACTCAATCCAGATTTCGCCTTAAACAAAGCCGAACATCAAGGCGCCAGTATCTTGCTCACCCGTGAAAATTTTGGTTGCGGTTCTAGCCGCGAACACGCACCGTGGGCTTTGGATGATTATGGCTTCAAAGTGGTGATCGCCACCAGTTTTGCCGATATTTTCTATGGCAACTGTATCAACAACCAATTATTGCCGGTGCAACTAAGCAGTAAAGAAATTGATCAACTGTTCGCTGCGGTGGCTGCTGATCCGAGTATCGAGGTTACCGTGGATCTGCAAACGCAAAGTGTGAGGGCCAATGACCTGAATTTTCACTTTGCCATAGCCGAGCAACATAAAAACAATCTGTTAAAGGGTTTAGATGCCATTGGGTTGACCTTGGAACTAGAAGATAAAATCAGTGCCTTCGAAGCCAGCCGCCCCGCGTGGCAACAAGCCTAAAACCCCAGCTAACGAACTCACTCTGAAACGACCCACTTGGGTCGTTTTTTAGTTAACCCCAATCCTGTTTAAGAAATTGAACTAAATGCCTGTTCCAAGATCCGATCTTTCGACCAAGAAAGTGGGAACCAACAGAG
>JAACSL010000080.1 GCA_009993955.1 Paraglaciecola sp. | reverse complement strand
CTCGGTGAAGCCGACTTGCCTTGCCTGACATGCAGCTCTTACCTTGGGAAAGACTTGCTTGATGAGATGCGTCCGTTCCGCGTCCATGTCGCGGAAGGTAGAGGACAGAAATACTCGAATTTCACGTTCGCTATGGCTCATCGATGAACCCTTTTAGAAAAATAAATGGCCAACTGTCATTCTTTAGGTTGATGTGGCATAGGTTGTCACTTCCTTGGCCACTCGTTTGTAGACCGACTCGTTTCTTGCTAGTGAAAGAAGAACATCAAGTTTGTAAACACCCTTGAATCGGTACATGACATCACCCAGATTGCTTTTCACCCTTGCAAAAACCAATCTCTCTTTTTGATGTTTTGCGTCTGATATTTTTTCTTTGAAAAACTCATCATGTCCACTGAGTTTTCTTTCCGAGATTTCCTCTTCATCATAGGAGAGGCGATTGTCCCAGTCTTTATTGAGGAATAACCTTGGGAACCAGATCATCCGATCTTCTTTGGGATGTTTGACAAATCCCCGTTGTATCGATTTCGGCGGTCGTCCAAAACAACACAAGGTATCAACCACGGTTCTGAATGCCACGTTTTCATCAACGGCAATTTTACCTTTGGCAATGTAGGTGGCTGGATTAAAGTCGGCATCAAAGTCCCAGACCGGCTGCACGCTCTTAATCTTTTCGCGTATGCGCATCAACACCTCATCGACCTGGCGATTGATGGCATCGATACTCTCCTCTGCAACCTTCACGCGCAAAATTTCGTGATTGGTGGCATTGATGATATCCGCCTCACGAACATTGTCATGCGCAACACGCTCCCCAAGCGAATTGAAGTGCTGTTTTTCATCCACTTCGATGTGCATGCCGAGTTGAGGAAAAAACAAGTCAGTCATCGCCCGACCTTCCGGACGAGAGACGTACTGCTGGGTCACGATTTTGACATTCTGGTTATCCAGTAAATGCCAAATCCTCGTGACCACATAGTT
>JAACSL010000021.1 GCA_009993955.1 Paraglaciecola sp. | reverse complement strand
GGTGATCGCTTTAAACCGAAATCAGTGATCGGATTAAAACGAAATGGGTGATCGAATTCGACCGAAGCATGCAAACAAGGTCTGGCTATCAAACACCGCCCTACCCCAGACTTCATCATGATACTGTTGATATAGCTCATCATTGTTTACCCATGCACAACGTTCAATTGCCATAAAAAATCCGATTTTTATCGTTTTATTCAGAATTAACAATCTATTTAGCCTACATTCAACCATCGACAAAAGGTATACTTGCAGCCGTTTTTTATATTTTTACAGCTATGGCAGAGGAAGATGCAGAAGTTTGATTGTAGAACGTTTCAGGGCCTAATTTTGGCACTACAAGACTATTGGGCTAGACAAGGTTGTGTGATCATCCAACCTCTAGATATGGAAGTGGGAGCAGGCACATTCCACCCCATGACTTTCTTGCGATCAATTGGTCCTGAGCCAATGAGTAGCGCCTACGTGCAACCCTGTCGTCGCCCCACTGATGGACGTTATGGCCAGAACCCTAATCGACTTCAGCATTACTATCAATTTCAAGTCATGCTCAAACCGTCACCTATAAATATACAAGAACTTTATCTCAACTCACTCAAAGAGCTTGGATTTGACTTGCAAGCTAATGATGTCCGCTTCGTGGAAGATAACTGGGAGTCCCCCACTCTTGGCGCTTGGGGTTTGGGTTGGGAGGTGTGGCTCAACGGCATGGAAGTCACACAGTTTACCTATTTCCAACAAGTTGGAGGTTTAGAATGTGCTCCAGTAACCGGTGAGATAACTTACGGCTTAGAACGATTGGCCATGTACATTCAAGGCGTAGACAGTATTTACGACCTCGTGTGGACAGATGGTCCACTCGGCAAAGTAAGCTATGGTGACGTATTCCATCAGAATGAAGTTGAGCAATCTACTTATAACTTCGAATATGCAGATGTAGCCGCGTTATTTACGAATTTCGATCAGTACGAACAAAATGCGCAATTATTGATTACAAAAAATCTACCCCTACCCGCTTATGAGCAAGTGATGAAAGCGTCACATGTTTTTAATCTTCTGGATGCGCGACATGCTATTTCTGTGACCGAAAGGCAACGTTATATATTGAGAGTCCGTACACTCTCAAAGGCCTGTGCTGAGGCTTATTATAAAGCGCGAGAAACCTTAGGTTTTCCTATGTGCAGTAAGGAGCAGTAAACCATGGAATTTAATAATTTACTGATTGAAATTGGTACTGAAGAATTACCACCAAAATCATTGACTAAGTTAGCCAGTGCGTTTGCACTAAACATTCAAACTGCTTTTAGTGATGCTCAATTTACCTTTGATACAGTTGAATGGTATGCCTCTCCAAGGCGCCTTGCCTTGTGTGTAAAATCATTGGCAAATTTGCAGAAGGACCTAACATTAGAGATTAAAGGCCCTTCCCTCAACGTAGCGTTTAATAGTGAGGGCCAGGCTACACCTGCTGCGCTAGGTTGGGCAAAATCGAATAATATCGATATAGCTGATACAACAACCTTAAAAACTGACAAAGGTGAATGGCTGTATTATCAGGGTACAAAAGCCGGGCAAGGTGTTGCCGGATTGATACCTAAATTAGTTGAAGCTGCATTACTGGCATTGCCTATTTCCAAGCCAATGCGCTGGGGAGCAGGTAGCACTCAGTTTATTCGCCCGGTACACACCCTGACAATGCTACACGGTAATCAATTGATTGATGGCTCGGTACTAGGACTAAGCTCTGCAAACACAGTACTTGGTCACCGTTTTCAGGGTGAAACAAGTTTTCAATTAGAGCATGCAGACGACTATTTACCTCGTTTACGTGAACACTTTGTAGTTGCTGATTTTACTGAACGAAAAGAAATCATTCGTCAGCAAGTGATTGAACTGGCTAAACAATTAGAGGCCACCCCTGATCTATCAGATTCCCTGTTAGAAGAGATTACAGCCCTCGTCGAGTGGCCAGTTGCCTTGAGTGCTGAGTTCGAAAAATCATTCTTAGCGGTGCCTAAGGAAGCCTTAATTCACACCATGAAGGGTGACCAAAAGTATATTCCGTTACTTGATGCGGAAGGTAATTTAAAGTCTAATTTTATTTTCATCAGTAATATAAACAGCACGAATCCTAGCTTGGTGATCACGGGCAACGAAAAGGTGATTCGTCCACGTTTAGCTGACGCTCAGTTTTTCTTCAATACTGATAAAAAATCTACTCTTGCTTCACATTTAGAAAGTTTAAAAACGGTGTTGTTTCAGAAACAACTCGGCACTCTATTCGATAAAACACAGCGTATTTCTGAGCTAGCGGGCTTTGTTGCAACAATGTTGGATGGCGATCAGGCCTCAGCAATGCGAGCGGGCCTACTATGTAAAACAGACTTAATGACAAACATGGTAATGGAGTTTCCAGACGTCCAGGGTGTAATGGGCATGCACTATGCCTTGCATGATGGCGAATCACCTGAAGTCGCCAATGCCTTAAATGACCAATATCTTCCTCGCTTTGCCGGCGATAAGTTGCCCAGTGCACCAACGAGTATCGCTCTGGCTATAGCAGACAAAGTCGACACTTTAGTTGGTATTTTTGGGATTGGACAGTTACCAAAGGGTGACAAGGATCCCTTTGCACTACGACGCGCTGCAATCGGATTGTTGCGTATTATGGTGGAGAATCGTTTACCTTTGGATTTGGTAAGTCTGGTAGATGCGTCGATTACGACGTTTGGCGATAAAGTTCGGGTAGATGAACTCAACACCAATGTTGTGGATTTTGTATTAGCTCGCTTTAAAGCTTGGTATGCAGAACAAAATGTAGCTGTGGATGTGATTCAAGCTGTGGCTGAGATACGCCCTACTCGACCTGCAGATTATGCTGCGAGGGTTGAGGCAATCAGTGAGTTTAAACAGAATGAATCAGCCCCTGCTTTAGCAGCAGCCAATAAAAGGGTTGCCAATATACTTGCAAAAAATTCTGTAAGCGTTCATTCAGAAATCCATCACAACCTACTTGAGACTGATTCGGAGCGGGCCTTAGTCTCAGCGATTGAACAAGCGGAAGCGGCGGTTGCTGCCTACGTCGATAAGAATGACTATAAAGACGCGTTGATAGTTTTGGCAAAACTTCGCAAACCCATAGATGATTTCTTTGAGAATGTGATGGTTATGGCAGATGATTTAGCGGTGAGAAACAATCGTTTATCGGCACTAGCAAGACTAAGACGGTTATTTCTGACTTGTGGCGATATTTCTTATCTAAATCAATAGGTTATTTGGATATAACAATGAATTTTACACGAATAATATTCATGTCCATGGTTTGCCTGTTCTCCAGTGGTTGCGCCACCAATGCAATACACAGTTTTTCGAGTCAGACAGACTACAGTGATTTGTATCTGCGCGGAGTATTCACGTGGTGGGAAGCAGATGAAAAATACAAACTGCAACCCATCGCAGATGGCGTGTATGCAACACAGATTGAATTAATTGCTGATGGACAACCTTATGATTTTAAGTTTGCTGATGCGGCATGGTCTCCGAACAAAAATTGTGGTTATGCAAGCTTGCGTTCAGACCAGGTAGTAGAGGTAAATAAAATCGTTAGTGCAAATTGTCAAACTAACGATGAAAATTTTAGATTTACCCCACAGGAAACAGGTCTCTATAAATTTAGTATTGATTTTTCTGGCTTTGGTTCACCCGCTGTTTTAGTCACTTTGCTCAGCAATTGAATGATATTTTCAATGTAATAGTTTTTTACTATTGTGAAATAAATTTATATAAAACAATAATTTAACATGGTTTCTCTGCAAAAAAAAGGTACCTTAAAGGTACCTTTTATGTTTCATCAAACATCACATATAGACATAAACTACACGTCTAAGTTTGCAACTTTAAGCGCATTTTCTTCAATGAAAGCTCTTCTGGGCTCGACATTATCACCCATTAAGCAGGTAAAGAGTTGGTCTGCACCTATTGCATCTTCTATTTTAACTTGCAACATTCGACGCGTGCTTGGGTCCATTGTGGTTTCCCAAAGCTGGCTTGGGTTCATTTCACCCAAACCTTTATAACGTTGAATATACTGACCGCGCTTAGACTCCGCCATTAGCCAATCTAGCGCATCCACAAAAGATGTCACGGGTTTGGTTTTATCACCACGTTGTACATATGCGCCATTTTCTATCAAACCGTTGATAGTCGAATTAAGCTCTTTTATGCGCTTGTATTCTGTAGAGTCTACAAAATCTTGGTCAATAACATACTCTGTATCGATGCCATGCTGACGTATTACAATCGCAATATAGTAATTATTACGTTCTGAATTATGACGGATTACATACGAATAGGTTGAGCCATCTATTTCGTCTTGAGTAAGACTATCAACATATGTCGTTGCAAACTGAGTTAAGTTTTCTTCAGACTTTAAGTCTTCAATATTCAATTGCGCACTATAAACAAGCTTATTGAGTAAGACCTTCGGCATCAATCTGCTAATTCTGTCGATCATGGCCGTGGTAGTCTGATATTGATAAACCATTTTCTCAAGACTCACTCCAGAGATTGGCGGAGCACTTTCGTTAACGTATATTGCAGCACTGTCTAATGCAATAGAAGTAAGATATTTAGTAAGGGCATCGTCGTCCTTGAGATATTGCTCTTGCTTACCTTTTTTTGTTTTATATAAAGGTGGTTGTGCAATATAAATATAACCACGCTCAATGAGTTCTGGCATTTGTCTATAGAAGAATGTCAGTAGCAAGGTGCGAATGTGAGATCCGTCGACATCAGCATCCGTCATAATGATAATACGGTGATAACGGAGTTTTTCAGGGTCGTATTCATCACGGCCAATACCACAGCCCAACGCTGTGATTAATGTAGCCACCTCTTGAGAGGACAGCATCTTATCAAAACGCGCCTTTTCTACATTTAGGATCTTACCTTTTAAAGGTAAAATAGCTTGATTTTTTCTATTACGACCTTGTTTTGCAGAGCCACCTGCAGAGTCTCCTTCCACAATGTAAAGCTCTGATAATGCTGGATCTTTTTCTTGGCAGTCTGCCAATTTACCTGGCAAACCAGCTAAATCTAAAGCGCCTTTTCGGCGAGTCATTTCTCTTGCTTTTCGGGCGGCTTCTCGAGCCCTAGCAGCATCAATTATTTTGCCTACGATAATCTTACTTTCTGTTGGATTTTCGAGTAAGAAGTCTTGTAACTTCTCGCCCATCACTGTTTCTACTGCAGGTTTAACTTCTGATGAAACTAATTTATCTTTTGTTTGTGAAGAAAATTTGGGATCAGGTACCTTGACCGAGATAACAGCGGTTAGCCCCTCTCTGGCATCATCACCGCTGGTTGTAGTCTTAGCTTTTTTGGCAATGGCTTCCTTTTCCATGTAGTTATTGAGAGTACGTGTTAAAGCCCCCCTAAAGCCTGCTAAGTGGCTCCCCCCATCTCTCTGTGGAATGTTATTGGTAAAACAGAAAACATTCTCCTGAAAGCTGTCATTCCATTGCATCGCAACTTCTACTGAAATACCGTCATCCCTTTCTGAATTGAAATGAAAGACCTTATTATGAATTGGCGTTTTGTTTTGGTTAAGGTATTCAACAAAGGCTTTGATACCACCTTCATATTCAAATTTGTCTTTTTTACCATCTCTTTCATCTTCCAGAATGATGCACACTCCAGAATTGAGAAAGGAAAGTTCTCGTAATCTTTTTGCTAGTATGTCGTAGTGAAACAAGACATCTGTGAAGGTAAGTTCACTCGGCCAGAATCGAACACTAGTGCCGCTTGTTTGCGAATCACCAATTACGGCTAAAGGTTGCTGTGGTACGCCATGTTGGTATTCCTGTTCATGTAGTTTTCCGCCACGTCTGATTTGAAGCACCAAACGACTGGATAAGGCATTAACAACTGAAACACCTACGCCATGTAATCCGCCTGAGACCTTGTAAGAATTATCATCAAACTTACCGCCAGCATGGAGTACTGTCATGATAACTTCAGCGGCGGAAACGCCCTCTTCTTGGTGAATTTCTGTGGGAATACCCCTTCCATCATCTTTCACCGAAACTGAGCCATCAGTATGTATTTTAACGGTGATGTTACTGCAATGACCAGCTAATGCCTCATCAATGGAATTGTCCACAACTTCAAATACCATGTGATGCAAACCAGTGCCGTCATCAGTATCACCAATATACATGCCTGGTCTTTTTCTAACTGCATCAAGTCCTTTTAAAACTTTGATACTTGAAGAATCATAAACATTTTCTTGTGCCATTTGATTAAATCTCCTCTATCACTTGGCCATGTTCCACGTGAAACACTTTTTTATTTTTATAACCATCTAAATAACTTAGCTGGATTGCGCTTATTGCTGTAACAAATAATTGAGACCCTGTCGCTAGTAGCTTATCAATAAACAACACTTGCTTTGACACGTCCAACTCAGCACCGATATCGTCTAACAAAAACACGACTGTTTTATCTAACTTTTTCTTTAAATATTCAGCTTGGGCAATTTGTAATGCTGCAACTAACATTCTTAATTGCCCCCTAGACAGGACTTCTTCGACAGGCAATCCGCGTACTTTAATGCGAATATCAGCTTTTTGTGGGCCATTGCCTAAGTAGCCATTCTTAAGATCTCTTGTTACGTTTTTAACTAAGGATTCATACAAACTGAGGTCTTTTTCCCAGCCTCTATAATACGAAATTTCAAAGGAAAACTCAGGTAAAAAAGCGCTTAGATTGAAAAGAATTAGCTCTTGCAACTCTGAATTTAGTAAGGTTTCTCGTTTATGACTTATGTATTGCCCGAACTCACAAAATTGAAGTAGCCAGTAATCTATTTCTCGCTCGTTAAAGTTAATCCCTGAGCTAAAACTCTTTTTATATATGGCATTTACTTGCTGGGAGCATCGACGAAAATTGGCAAACACTTGGTTAATTTCAGGTTCCACGTGAAACAATAACCAGTCAGAAAACTTTCTCCTTAAGTTGGGTGCGCCGACAATTAGCTCTGAACTCTGTGGCGTAAAAATTTGAACTGGTAGTTGACTCACAAGATCTGCGGTCGACTTTGACTTGAGCCCATCGATGCTAACAAGACATTCATCGTCTCTAGTTCTCACCAGGCCTAAGCGGCGTTCTAGTGCTCCAATCTGTAACTTACCATGCACAGTAAATTCTTCTTTACCGTGCTGAATTACATTTTTGTGTTTACTAGTGCGAAAAGAACGAGAAAAACCTAAGTAGTGGATAGCCTCAAGAATCGAAGATTTACCACTACCATTTGCGCCTACTATTATATTCAAGCTGGGACTAGGCTTTAAGGTGAGGTTATCGAGATTTCTAAAATTACTAACCTGGACGAGGCCCAGTATCATTAAAATAATCCGTCGATGAGCGAGCTATAACCTCATTGGCATAATAACGTATAGTGCTGAGTCATCACTAGCGTCTTCAAGTAAAGCACTACTATTTGAATCAGCTAAAGTTATCCGCACTTTTTCACAATTCAGACCATTCATCACATCGATTAAATATGCAACGTTGAAACCGATCTCTAGCGCGGCCCCTGCATAATCTATGTCGACTATTTCTTCTGCTTCTTCTTGTTCAGGATTATTAGCTGTAATCTTCAATTCATTTTCTGACAAATTTAAGCGCACACCTTTAAACTTCTCGTTAGATAAAATGGCAGCTCTCGAAAATGCTTGCTTCAGCATATCTTTTTCAGATTCAATTTTTTTGTCACCATCTTTCGGAAGCACACGTCGATAATCAGGAAAACGACCATCGACCAATTTACTCGTAAAAATAAAATCCGTTGAAAAGATTCGAATATGATTAGACCCTACTTGCACTTTTACACGTTTATCACTGTCTTCAATTAGCCGCGATATTTCCAGAACACCTTTACGCGGAATGATAACTTGTCTATTTGGCAACGTAGCATTGGTATAAGCAAGACGACATAAAGCCAAACGATGCCCGTCTGTTGCCACCGTACGGATTACATTCTCTTCCGTTTCTAATGACATGCCGTTCAGATAATAACGCACATCTTGTTGCGCCATACAAAAATGCGTACTGTCTATCAAGCGCTTCAGTGCGCTCTGAGGTATTTCAAAGTCCAGCTCACCCTGCCAATCTTCTAAGTTTGGATAATCAGATGCAGATAAGGTAGATAAACTAAATTTACTGCGCCCTGATTTTATTAGTGCTTTGTTGGCATCTACTTCAAAATCTATTGCACTTCCTTCACGTAAACCCTTGCATATATCAACAAGTTTTTTTGCAGGAACCGTTATTTCACCTTCTGTAAAATCACCCTCAAGGGTAACATTTGAAATCAACTCTACCTCTAAATCAGTCCCCGTCAACCACAGTGAGTTTTCACTAACTTTAATCAAAACGTTGGATAATATTGGTAAGGTGTGGCGTCTCTCAACCGCACCTGAAACTAATTGAAGTGGCTGGAGAAAACTTTCCCTGCTGATGCTGAATTTCATCTTTTTACTCGTGAATTTTTATGACGACAATGTACGTATAAGATTTTGATAGTCTTCTTTTATATCATGACTTTCTTCTCGTAGCTGCACAATTTTTCGGCATGCGTGCAACACCGTAGTATGATCTCTACCACCAAAAGCATCGCCTATCTCGGGCAGACTATGATTTGTTAGTTCTTTAGACAGTGCCATAGCCATTTGTCTAGGTCTTGCAACACTTCTATTGCGACGTTTAGACAGAATATCAGCCATTTTGATCTTGTAATATTCGGCAACGGTCTTCTGAATATTATCGATTGTGACTAATTTTTCTTGCAGTGCTAACAAGTCTCGAAGTGCCTCGCGTACAAAATCAATTGTAATTGGCCGACCAGTAAAATTAGCGTTAGCGACTACCCTGTTGAGGGCACCTTCCAGCTCCCGCACATTCGAACGAAGCCGCTTAGCTATAAAAAATGCGACTTCGTCAGGCAAAAATATCTTATTTTCCAATGCCTTACGTTTCAATATCGCAACTCGAGTCTCTAACTCAGGAGGTTCAATCGCGATCGTAAGGCCCCAACCAAAACGTGATTTCAGGCGATCTTCAACACCAACAATTTCTTTGGGGTATCTATCCGAAGTCAGAATAATCTGCTGATTTCCCTCCAATAACGCGTTAAATGTATGAAAAAATTCCTCTTGAGACCGTTCCTTATTTGCAAAAAACTGAATGTCATCAATCAACAAGGCATCTACAGAACGGTAGTAACGTTTGAAATCTTCAATAGCATTGTTTTGCAGGGCTTTAACCATGTCCTGAACAAAACGCTCAGAATGCATATATACAACTGTTGCGTCTTTTTTGTTATCAATAATGCCATTGCCAACAGCATGCAGTAAGTGAGTTTTACCTAATCCTGTACCACCATAAATAAACAAGGGGTTATAAGCGCCACCCGGATTGTCTGCCACTTGCTGTGCTGCAGCTCTGGCTAATTGGTTTGATTTACCTTCAACAAAATTTTCAAATCGATAAGTTGGATTTACATTACTCTTATGCACATTCGCCATATTTACAGCAGAATTTTCTTTGATCGAAACGACCGTGTTCGAAATACTTGGCTTTATACTTTGCGCTGTTTTAGCCAACGCATGGTTAGTTTTTAAATATTGAGGTTCAGCTCGTTTAACTTCAAAACGCAACTGTGGCGCGTCAGCACCACACAGTTCATTAAACAAAGAAGTAATCTGAGTAAAGTACTTATCTCTTACCCAATCCAGCACAAATCTATTTGGCGCAAAAAGGGTCAACTGCGAATCGCTGTGATCTGCCTGAAGTGGTCTTATCCACATACTAAACTGTTGGATGGGTAAATCCTGTTGTAGCCTCTCAAGGCATTGATTCCAAAGCGACATTTAAAAATTGACTCCAGCCCTTAATCAATAAAGGCTTTTAATAACAATTATGAAGTAACAAAGAAGACATTGATAACTTCAACAAGGACGAATTTTATACAAATTCAGCGCCCTAGCTTCGAGGGTTGTGAATTATCTCGTTTTTCCTATCGACGACGCAACAAAGATCTGAAATTAAATCCGTATATCAAACATAAATCATATATCCATTTGTTTTATATAATTATTCTGGCATCTAAATTGAATGACTTTGAAAACCGACAGCTGTATAAATTATGAAATTAATGCATAAAGGTAGTTTGCTGACTATTGAAAAATATGATTTTATGTGAATTTACTATTCAACCTGTGGATAAATCAAACTTATTTAACGAAATCTGATTTTTTATTAACTTTATTGCATTTTACAGTTGATGAATTCGTCAATACAAATTGCAAATTAACGATTAGCGCACGCTACAACTAAACCCCTCTACCTGTCTTTATGTTGTCAAAGCAGTCTTGGAATGATGAAAAAACATCAGTGTTTTAAGTCGAGACGCAAAGATATGCGCTTAGTGCTTGATTTAAGATAATGTTTGATTGACAAGATGCTAAGTGATCTCTATTATTCAGCGTCATTTTTGAGCGCCTACTGTGCTCAAGTGACAACAACCTTATGTAGCAGGACTAGGCCATGAAAAGAACTTTTCAACCAAGCAACTTAAAGCGTAAGCGTTCACACGGTTTTCGTGCCCGTATGGCGACAAAGAATGGCCGCAAGGTTATAGCTAATCGCCGTGCTAAAGGCCGTGCTCGTTTATCAGCTTAATATAATTATCCAAGGTGGGTGAAAATCAATTTTCACGGGAGTTAAGGTTACTTACTCCCACCCACTTTGAATATGTTTTCAGTAACGCCATACCCTCTGTATCGCCACAATTTACCCTTCTCGCCCGCGCTAACCAGACTAACAACCCTAGGTTGGGTATTACGATATCCAAAAAACGCGTTCGACGTGCTCACGACCGCAATCGCTTGAAACGCATCGTCAGAGAAAGCTTTCGTCTCGAACAACAATTACTGCCAAATATTGATATAGTCGTAGTCGGAAAAAGTGGCGTTGACAAACTTTCTAACCAAGAGTTGTTTGCATTGTTGAGTAAGTTATGGAAAAAATTGGCAAATCGATGCGCTTCATCCCAATAAGTGTGATCAAATTCTATCAGAAATTGATATCGCCGATGCTTGGCCCACATTGCCGGTTTCATCCGAGTTGTTCGCAGTATGCTGTAGAGGCAATTACAGAACACGGTACAATGAGCGGATTATGGTTGAGTGTAAAACGTATTGTTAAATGCCACCCAATGCATGAGGGCGGCTTTGACCCCGTTCCAAAAAAGCACAATAAAAATAGTGATAAATAGATTACTGCCCTTATTAAGGGATAGCGCTTTGTAATTTCACCGTGGTTTATTTTAAGTCACAACGATCAATATGTAGTTAATTAGAGTACCTTATGGAATCCCAACGCAGTTTTTTATTAATTGGTCTGGCATTTGTTAGCTTTTTGTTGTGGCAACAATGGCAACTAGATTATGGTCCAAAACCTGTTAATCCTGAAGTCACCACCAGCACTCAGGCTCAAGTTTCGACTACGGTGAGCGATGGCAGTGACGCACCACAGATATCAAGTGATTTACCGAGCGTAGGACCCGCTACCGTATTAGAAAACAGCGGTAAGATTATTTCGGTTACCACTGACACATTGAAGATAGAAATTGATGCAAAAGGTGGCGATGTCATTTCTGCCAATTTAGCTAAATTTCCTGTTGTACAAGGTTCAAACGATTCATACAGCCTGCTTCGCCCAAATGGTGAACATTTGTTTGTAGCCCAAAGTGGTTTAGTTGGCCGCGATGGCATAGACAGCAAATCTAGACCCAATTATACCGTCGAAAAAGACAACTACACTATGGAAGGCAGTAGCCTAACTGTCCCCCTCACATACGCCACCCAAGACGGCTTAGTTGTTACAAAAACCTTTACCTTTAGCCAAGGTAGTCACCAGATAGATGTCAATTACCTTATTGAAAATAACAGCGCTGTAACAAAGCAGATCCAGCAATTTGGTCAACTCAAACAAAGCATGGTTGAGCAAGGTGGCAGCATGTTTATGCCTACGTATCGTGGTGGCGCTTATTCCACAGAAGAAGACCGTTTCGAAAAATACAAGTTTGATGATATCCAAGACAAAAATTTGAATCAGCATACCAAAGCTGGCTGGGCGGCCATGATCGAGCACTATTTTGTTTCTGCTTGGGTACCACCTCAAGACCAAAACAACACCATTTTTAGTATGGTTCGTCAAAACACTAATGCGGTCATCGGTTTTACTGGAGAAACCATTAACCTTAATCCTGGTGAAAGTGCACAACTTTCAAGCATTTTATATTTAGGTCCTAAAGACCAAGATACTCTTGCCACCATCGCCAGAGGTCTGGATTTAACCGTAGATTACGGCTTTTTATGGATGATTTCTCAGCCCTTATTCTGGTTACTGCAGTTCATTCATGGCCTGGTGGGTAATTGGGGATATGCCATCATTATCATCACCGTGATCGTAAAAGGCGGTATGTATCCTTTAACCAAAAAACAATATGAATCCATGGCCAAAATGCGTGCCTTGAAACCTAAGATGGACGCATTAAAAGAGCGTTACGGTGATGACCGTCAAAAGATGCAGCAAGGCATGATGGAGTTGTATAAAAAAGATAAAGTCAACCCCATGGGTGGCTGCTTTCCTCTATTGTTGCAAATGCCCATCTTCCTTGCCCTGTATTGGGTATTGTTAGAAAGCGTTGAGCTTCGCCATGCCGACTTTATCTTCTGGATAACAGACTTAAGTGTAAAAGATCCCTACTATGTATTGCCCATTCTTACTGGTGTGAGTATGTATTTGTTGCAGAAACTGCAACCCATGACGATGACTGACCCAATGCAGCAAAAAATTATGCAGTTTATGCCGGTGGCCATGAGCTTGTTTTTCTTTATCTTCCCAGCGGGCTTAGTGTTGTATTGGTTAATCAGCAATATCATTACCTTAATTCAAGCTAAGTTTATTTATGCGTCCATGGAAAAACGCGGATTACAGACAAAATAAAACTTCGTTAGACTCTCTACATTAGCCATCTAGCCCGTTGAGTATGCCTTTGCAGGATATAAAATGGGCTTTTTTTTGCTTACACTTACAATAGAATTTAAATACTGACTACATCACAGGAATTTTTATGCCGTCATTCGATATCGTCTCAGAAGTTGATCTAGTTGAAGTAAAAAATGCAGTAGACAATGCCAATCGAGAATTATCGACACGCTTCGATTTTCGAGGCGTAGAGGCAAGCTTTGAATTGAAAGAAAGTATTGTCACCATGGTGGCTGATAACGACTTTCAGTTAAAACAAATGCTTGAAATCCTCATTGGCACTTGTGTAAAACGCAGTGTTGATACTGCCGCCTTTGAGAAAAAAGACGTGCAACACATTGGTAAAATTTATAAACAAGCCATTGCCTTCAAACAAGGTATTGAACAAAGCACCGCAAAAAAAATCATCAAACTGATTAAAGATGAAAAAATAAAAGTGCAGGCCTCAATACAAGGTGATCAAGTGAGAGTCACGGGAAAAAAACGCGATGATTTGCAGCAAGTCATGGCATTGGCAAAAAAAGCAGAGCTCGATCAGCCTCTGCAATTTACTAATTTTCGCGACTAATCATGGCCGGCACTCTGCACAACAGCCAGCAACAAACTATCGCCGCTCAAGCCACGGCCCCGGGTCGTGGTGGTGTTGGTATCATTCGCGTTTCTGGTCCTTTGGTTAAGCAGGTTGCAACTAAAATATTGGGTAAAGTGCCTAAACCTCGGCACGTTGATTACCTACCTTTTTTCGATGCCCAACAACAATTGATCGACCAAGGTATCGCCCTGTATTTTCAAGAACCACATTCCTTTACGGGTGAAGATGTGCTGGAACTGCAGGGACATGGCGGACAAGTGGTACTCGATATGTTGCTCAATGCCATTTTAGCCTGTGCTGATGTGAGAATTGCCCGACCAGGCGAATTCAGCGAGCGCGCTTTTTTAAATGATAAATTGGATCTCGCTCAAGCAGAAGCCATTGCTGATTTAATTGATGCCAGTTCAGAGCAGGCAGCAAAAGGCGCATTGCGTTCTCTGCAGGGAGAGTTTTCTCACCACATCCAACTTATCGTTGAGAGTGTCATTCATTTAAGAATGTATGTAGAAGCAGCCATAGATTTCCCCGAAGAAGAAATCGACTTTCTCAGTGATGGCAAAATTCAGCAAGATCTCGACAACCTCGTCAATGCTTTTAAACAGTTACGCCATCAAACCAAACAAGGCACCTTGCTGCGTGAAGGTATGCGTGTGGTAATTGCGGGTAGACCCAATGCGGGTAAGTCCAGTTTACTGAATGCACTGGCTGGACGAGAGGCAGCCATCGTCACTGATATTGCTGGCACCACCCGAGATGTATTAAAAGAACACATTCATATTGATGGCATGCCCTTGCACATCATCGATACAGCAGGTTTACGCGACAGCCCAGACAAAGTAGAACAAATTGGTATTGCTCGCGCTTGGCAAGAAATCAATCAAGCTGACCGAGTGCTGTTCATGGTAGACAGTACCGACACACATGAAACTCATCCTCAAAAAATATGGCCAGACTTTTTTGCCAAACTGCCCAAAGCCATAGGGCTTACAGTAATCCGCAACAAAATTGATCTAAGTCATGAATCGTCTGGCATGAATGAAACTGGTGAATATCCGGTGGTTGCTATGTCTGCTAACGATGGCCAAGGATTAGCTTTGCTCACTGAGCACCTTAAACAGTGCATGGGGTTTAAAGCCAACAATGAAGGGCAATTTATCGCGAGACGTCGCCATCTCGATGCCATCGACAGAGCATACGAGCACTTATGCTTAGGCAAACAACAATTAGAAGACCACATGGCCGGTGAACTGTTGGCCGAGGAATTGCGGTTGTGTCAGCATCACCTTAACGAAATTACCGGTGAATTCAGTTCTGATGACCTACTTGGTAAAATATTCTCGTCTTTTTGCATTGGTAAGTGACGGCAAATCCATAGTGTGAGAACACTAAGCACGCTACAATCCAATGAACTTAACATAACAAAGATTCGGTCATGGCAACATTTGAGATTATTGTAGGTAGCGTATTAGGCGCGAGTGAATATGTGGCAGATGCCCTGGAAGGCGTGTTAGTTGCACACCAACACAAGGCCAGAATCCACTTACAACCTGATATCAATGATCTTGACCAAACAGCGATTTGGCTCGTCTGTACCTCTACACACGGTGCAGGAGATTTACCTGACAACATCCAACGATTTGCTAGACAATGCCAACAACGTGCCTTGGACAGCGTTAAATTCAGTGTAGTGGGCTTAGGTGACAGCAGTTACGACACGTTTTGTAACGGCGCGGTGCAGATAGAAAATATTCTCAAAAAAGCCGGTGCTGTATTCATTCAACCTGCTGTTCATATCGACGTTTTAGTGCACCCCATCCCTGAAGATCTAGCGGTGAAGTGGCTGGAAGAGTGGTTAAGTGATCCTCAACTCAACTAATGTTTTGTTAACTACCATGAACATCAATTTAGCCGAACAAGCAGCACTGCAACAATCCCTTAGTAACGAGGCCAGGGTTTTGTATTTACTTGGTTTAAAACCAAAGGTGAATGGCCACAATGCCACAACTCCACCACTAAACTACAAAGCACTATTGGGCTTGTTAAACGCAAAAGAAGAAAAATTTACCCTGGGAAGGCAACTTAACAGCCTCATCAAGGAATTGTTAAATGTGGGTTTGGTTAAATTTGACCAAGACGTCGAGTTAAACCACAGTGTCAATGGTAAGACCTTACTCCTTCCCTTGTTGCAAATGAAACCTGATGCATACAGTAAACTGCATTTAGAGTGGTATGCGATGCAACTAGATTGGCAACCAGACCATGCGTTACTCAGTGACTTGGCCAAATTAGTTGGTTTGATAGATTATCAATATAGTACAGCAGAGTTAGGGGATTTTGTGGCATATTGGCTTGGTCGCCCAGAGAGTCAATTTAGCCAGTTTCAATGGACTCAAAAATTTGTTTTTAATTTAAAACGTCAGCGATTAGCCACAGGCAGTGGCGCTGCGCATCGTGTTGGCCAGCAGTTGGTGAAACAAAAAGCGGGCATTGTGGCTGACGAAAATGCCAAGAATTTAGTGGCAAAATATAGTAAAAAATAATGGCGCTTAATGATTTTAAATGCGTTGATAGCCAAGCATTTTAACAAACGTTAGTGTGGTAATTCTGTGGATAGTATAAAAAACAAAATTCAGCAATTGGGCAAAGCCTTAGGCCGCCAATATGTCCCTGATCGCTACGAAGACTACAAATCACTGAGGAAAGAATACGAAACCTTGGCGAATCGCGACGTTCGTCAACTGCAACAGGATGTCAAAAAACAACGTATTCAGTCTATCCAAGGGCGTTCTGACTTAAATCCAAAATGGACTTTTGCCAACTTAGTGGAAGACAGCGACGATGTAATCGAAGCAGTAAGCATTGCCAAATCCTTCATTGCCGCCCATGAAGACCTTAATTGGCGACGCAGTGGATCACACATGATGATTTTTTACGGTGATTATGGTCGTGGTAAATCTCACACCGCTGGCGCCATTGCTCATGAACTTATTGAACAATACGAAATATCAGTTTTGTACCGTCAATTATCGAGTTTGTTGGACATGCGGTTTTTTTCCTATGACTTCAATGCACAAGACAACGTTGGTCAAAAATTTCGCGAAATTCATCAAGAACTGTTAGACGTAGATTTATTGATTTTAGATGAGGTGTGTGTAAACGAAACCAGTCTGAAAAAAAATGCCCAGAGCTGGCTCGGCAACCTATTACGTCAACGCCTAGCCAATCATAAAAATTGCATCCTGATTACCAACCACAACCTAGCTGAACTGGAACAGGCTTTAGGCAGTTATTGTTTTGAATCAATCAAAGAATATGACACCTACAAGGTTAAATTTTCCGGGCCAAGCCGTCGCAAAGAAATTATCCCGGTGCAAGTTGAGTCAAAACCCGTGAGTGGCTATCGGCCCAATCAAGTGCGATAAAAAACCTTTTTTAACGGTTTTAAACCTTCCTGTGTATAGCTGCGACATAATAAAGCGACACGCAACTATCACAGGAACATTGCATGAATACCTTAGTTAAAACTTCTACGTTTATCAGCAAACTAGCCGCTTGCTCACTTTTACTGTTAAGCACTGCCCTGCACGCCCAAACCTACAATGAGCGTTTTGACGTCACACCAGGTGCCAAGCTGCACATAAAAACAGATGTCGGCTCCATCGATATAAACACTCACACACAAAACACCATTGAACTTGAAATCATTGTTGATAATGACGAAGACGAACTTTTCACTTACACCACAGAGTTAGACAATGGCAATTTGTCGGTCATAGGCAAACTCAACTCACCGCAACGTTGGGCTAAAAACCTGCAAGTTAAATTTATCCTGAATATTCCGCAGGAATATGACGTCGACCTCAATACTTCTGGCGGTTCGTTGAATATTGAAAATTTAGTTGGAGAGCTCAAAGCACGCACCTCTGGCGGATCGATTACTGTAGGTAATGTGAAAGGTTATACCAAACTGCATACCTCGGGCGGTTCCATCAACACTAAAGCTATCAGTGGCAATCTCAATGCCCATACCTCTGGTGGCAGTATTAAAGTCACCATCGACCAACAGCTCACTGCTGATGCAAGCTTACATACCTCCGGTGGTTCAATTACCGCATCAATTCTCGAAAGTGTGCAGATGGACATCAATGCCGCAACCAGCGGTGGCAGAGTATCAACAAATTTTGCTGTGGAAGGCAGTACTAAAAAGCAATCGATTAAAGGAAAAATAAACGGTGGTGGACCTCTTCTTACCTTAAAAACCAGTGGCGGCAGTGTCAGGATCAACAAAATTTAAAAAGTCGACAACAATCAGTTTGCTAGTTATCCACACTCTATACTTTTTAGATGAATAGACTGGCAGCTGATTAAAGATCGCGATTGCCCATTTTTGATCACAATTTACACACAGTTAGATCAAAGGTTTCTTTTTATTGTGGATATAAATATGTATAAACGGTTTATAAACTATTTATATCCACTTTATGTAATTTTCATAAATTCACTTTGTGGATAAATAAGAATATTACACCCAAGCTATACCGCGTTGATCAAGGCTTATACACACCAATTAATCATTGATAACATATTGTTTTAATTGAATTTAAAACACTTATACACAGATAATCTATTGCTTAATAGTAGTAGTAATAAACAAAGATCTTTAAGATCCTTTAAATACTACTCAGGATCAAAACCTCATATTGCATAAATTTTAACCATTTCCTTCGGGTCTATTTCCATATAGAATACGCGCCCGTTTTAGCTGGGTGTTTGTTTTCCAGAGTTTGAGAGGCTTAACATGTTTTACCAACAACAATTCGATGTCATCGTAGTGGGTGGCGGCCATGCTGGCACTGAAGCAGCTTTGGCGGCAGCACGCATGGGAGCAAATACCCTGTTGCTAACTCACAATATCGAAACGTTGGGACAAATGTCTTGTAATCCAGCTATTGGCGGCATTGGCAAAGGGCATTTAGTCAAAGAGATTGACGCCTTAGGTGGAGCCATGGCTCTCGCCACCGATCAAGCCGGGATCCAATTTCGTACTCTCAATTCCAGCAAAGGACCCGCAGTACGAGCAACCCGAGCTCAAGCTGATCGTGCCTTATACCGTACTGCTATTCGCCACATGTTGGAACACCAAGCCAATTTAACCTTATTTCAACAGGCCTGTGATGATCTTATTGTTGAACAAGATCGAGTAGTGGGTGTTGTCACACAAATGGGCCTCAAATTTAAGGCCAAGGCCGTTGTGATTACCGTCGGTACCTTTTTAGGTGGCACCATTCACATTGGCCTTAATAATTACAAGGGTGGCCGAGCGGGTGATCCTCCTTCCATTGCTTTAGCTGATCGTTTACGTGCCCTGCCCTTCAGAGTTGATCGCTTAAAAACCGGCACGCCAGCGCGCTTAGATGCACGAACCTTGAATTTCAGTGTGATGCAAGAACAACTAGGTGACGATCCTATTCCGGTATTTTCCTACTTGGGTAAAGCCAGTGACCACCCGCGTCAAGTCAGTTGTTACATCACCCACACAAACGAACGTACCCATGAAATCATTCGTGGTGGGCTCGACCGATCACCCATGTATACTGGTGTTATTGAGGGCATAGGACCGCGTTATTGCCCCTCTATCGAAGATAAAATCCATCGTTTTGCAGAAAAAAGTTCCCATCAAATTTTTGTTGAACCAGAGGGGTTAAATAGTATTGAAATCTACCCCAATGGCATTTCAACCAGTCTGCCATTCGATGTGCAAATGGATTTAGTGCGATCAATAAAGGGTTTTGAACAAGCTCATATTGTGCGTCCAGGTTATGCCATTGAGTATGATTTCTTTGATCCACGAGACTTAAAACAAAGTCTTGAAACTAAGTTTATTCAAGGCCTGTTTTTTGCCGGGCAGATCAACGGCACCACGGGTTATGAAGAAGCTGGTGCACAGGGTTTGGTAGCTGGGGCCAATGCAGCTTTAGCAAGTCAGGAAAAAGATGCCTTTACCTTGCGCCGTGATGAAGCCTACATGGGCGTATTGATTGATGATTTAGCTACCATGGGTACAAAAGAACCCTATCGTATGTTTACCAGCCGTGCGGAATATCGCTTGTTACTTAGAGAAGACAATGCCGATATGCGTTTGACCAGCAAAGGTCGAGAAATTGGCTTGGTTGATGATCATCGCTGGCAAGTATTTAACCAAAAACTGGAAGCGATTGAGCTTGAGGCACAGCGTCTGCGCAGCACCTGGGTAAACCCAAATCATGCTGCTGCCGGCAAATTAAACACCATGCTCAAAAACCCGCTGACACGTGAAAATTCGTTAGAAGAATTGCTGCGCCGCCCTGAAATTACCTACAGTGAGTTGATGCAAATCGAAGGCATTGGCCCACAAATTGATAATACGCAAGCAGCGGAACAAGTTGAAATTCAGATAAAATACGCGGGTTATATTGAGCGTCAAAAAGATGAAATAGCCAAAACCTTACGCAATGAAGATACTTTGATCCCGCTGGAATTTGACTACAGTAAGATTTCGGGCTTGAGCAATGAAGTTGTTGCTAAATTAACACAAGCAAGACCTGAAACCATTGGCAAAGCGGGTCGAATATCAGGTGTAACACCGGCTGCGGTATCATTACTGCTCGTATATTTGAAAAAACATGGTTTGTTAGTTTCCCAACATAAATCTGCTAGTCGAATTTCCGCCTAATGTCTGAGTTGAAACTTAACTTGCTGGCCCAATTACAGGCTTATGTGCGAGACATAAGCCCTGTGCCAACGCCAGAACAGTGTGAAAAGCTGGTTGACTACGTATTGTTGATGCACAAGTGGAATAAAGCGTACAACTTAACCTCGGTGCGCGAACCTGAAAAAATGCTGGTAAAACACATTGTTGATTCCATTGCGGTTACGCCATTTTTGCACAAACAACAGTATATCGATGTAGGTACTGGACCCGGTTTACCCGGTATTCCGCTGGCCATTATGTGCCCAGATAAACAGTTCATTTTATTAGACAGCTTGGGTAAACGCGTACGCTTTATGACGCAAGTTGCCTATGAATTAAAACTGCCAAATATTCAACCGGTACAAGCAAGAGTTGAAGATTACCAGCCAACTGGCAGAATAGATGGTGTCATTAGTCGGGCCTTTGCTTCACTAAAAGATATGTTGCACTGGTGTCAGCATCTGGTAGATTCTGAAGGGGTTTTTTTGGCCTTAAAAGGTCAATTACCTAGCGATGAAATGGCTGACATACCTGCTGGGTTTATGGTCGAAGCTTGCAATAAACTAGCAATTCCTGGTTTAGAGGGCGAGCGCCATATTGTTCATATTCGCAAAAGCTGAAGCCAAATTGGTTTGCCTGTAAGGCAATAAACTATCGGTTATCACTAATAAATCTCATAAAAACGGAATACAAACGTGGGCAAAATCATCGCTATCGCAAATCAAAAAGGTGGTGTGGGCAAAACCACTACTGCAGTCAATGTGGCTGCGTCGATGGCGGCCACAAAACGAAAAGTATTATTGATTGATTTAGACCCGCAAGGTAATGCCACAATGGGCAGTGGAATTGATAAGTATGCGGTTGACAATACGTGTTATGAACTGCTCATCGAAGAAAAACCCATTGATCAAGTTTTGGTCAAAGAAACCACGGGTAAATATCATTTAATTGCCGGCAACAGTGATATTACCGCCGCTGAAATTAAGTTAATGGAAGTATTTGCCCGAGAAGTACGGCTAAGAAACGCCTTAGCCCCGGTCAAAAATTATTATGATTACATTTTTATTGATTGTCCCCCGTCTCTTAATCAACTGACCGTGAATGCTATGGCGGCCGCTGATTCTGTGTTGGTGCCGATGCAATGCGAATATTATGCATTGGAGGGTCTCACTGCTTTAATGGACACCATCAAGAAACTAGCCTCAGTGGTCAATCCTGCGTTAAAGATTGAAGGTGTTCTTCGGACTATGTACGATCCACGCAATCGCCTAGCAAATGACGTGAGTGAACAATTAAAACGGCATTTTGGCGACCAAGTTTATCGTACGGTCATCCCACGCAATGTGCGTCTTGCGGAGGCGCCAAGCTTTGGTACGCCTGCCATGTATTATGATAAATCGTCCACAGGCGCTAAAGCATATTTGGCCTTAGCGGGTGAAATTTTGCGTCGCAGTAAAGCGAACACTGCGGCGAAAACTAGCGAATAAGTTGACTTAGCTAAGTGAACATTCAAGACAGAGGAAGCTATGTCGGTTAAAAAACGAGGATTAGGACGCGGGTTAGACGCCCTGCTAGCCACCAGTCAAGCGGTAAAGTCTGGCCAAAATGACGCGCCTGAATTACACGGTGAATTGCGCAAAATCCCAGTTGAGTTTTTGCAACCCGGAAAGTATCAACCACGTAAAGACATGTCCCCAGACGCTTTGGAAGATTTAGCCGCGTCGATCCGTTCACAAGGCATTATTCAACCCATTGTTGTTCGTCAAATAGCCAATGAAAAATATGAAATCATTGCCGGAGAGAGGCGTTGGCGTGCTGCACAGATTGCTCGCTTAGATGTCATTCCCTGCCTGATTAAAGATGTGCCTGATGAAGCGGCGGTGGCTATTGCGTTAATTGAAAACATTCAACGTGAAGATCTCAACGCCATGGAGGAAGCCCAGGCCCTCGACCGCCTCATGGTAGAATTTGAATTGACTCATCAAGAAGTGGCAACCGCGGTGGGTAAATCGCGTACTACGGTGACCAATTTGTTGCGTTTAAATAACTTAAACGATGACGTAAAATTGTTGCTTGAACACGGTGATATTGAAATGGGTCACGCGCGTGCCCTCCTTGCCTTAACGGGTGATGCACAAAACGAAGCGGCGCAAATAGTCTCTGGTAAGGGTTTAACGGTCCGAGATACCGAGAACCTAGTTCGTCGTTTACTGGAGCCGGCAAAAGATAAACCGCAGACTAAAATTGACCCTGATGTGAAACGCTTGGAAACGGATTTATCTGAAAATCTGGGGGCGCCGGTGAATATTGCCCACAATGCAAAAGGCAAAGGTAAATTGGTGATCAGTTTTTCAAGTCTTGATCAACTGGATGGAATATTGGCGCATATTAAGTAACTTGCTGTGTATATTGCTTAAACGATTGGACCGCTGCAAGAGTCTGTAAGTGAATTGGTAATTATCCATTCGGGCATACAAAGCAGTGTTTACAGTTGTAAATTACTACCAGTAAAGTATACTTTTGCCGGTTTTTAGTTGGTTTTAGTGGTTTAGAGGGATCAAATGGCAGCTAATTTGGTCCAAGAAGGGCAACAACTTGCTAGAATAGTCATAGTTTTTCAAACTATCCTAGGTGCAGGATTAGCCCTCATTTTTACGCTTTTTTTTGATAAAAATGTTGGTATATCAGCAGCTTACGGAGCTTTGGTCGTTATAATCCCACAGTCCATTTTTGCTCACTTAGCGTTTAAATATGGCGGTGCCAGACAAAATAAGCTGGTAGTACGCAGTTTTGCTAAAGGGAGTAAAATTAAGTTTGCTTTTACCGTTGTTTTGTTTGCATGCGCTTACCAGTGGCCAGGCTTGAACATAGCAGCGTTATTAACCAGTTATATCGTAGTTTTAATGGCACAGTGGCCAATCATTATTTTTAGGAGTCGCGTTAAACGCTAGAAGGCCTTAACGAGACGACATACAAGTTTATAAATTAGCAATTGGATGGACAAATGTCAGGAACAAGTGGCGAACAAACCATTAGTGGTTACATTCAACATCACTTGACCAACGCAACGGTAGGTGAAGGGTTTTGGACTTTTCACATCGATACCATAGCTTGGTCTTTGATTATGGGTTTTATTTTTATTTTCAGTTTTCGAGCCGTAGCCAAAAAGGCAACAACAGGTGTGCCAGGTAAATGGCAAGCTTGTGTTGAGCTGGTTGTCGAGTTTGTTGACAATACGGTGAAAAGTACCTATCACGGCAAAAGCCCGTTAATTGCGCCCTTAGCATTAACTATTTTTGTCTGGGTTCTATTAATGAACTTAATGGATTTAGTGCCTATTGATTTTCTGCCCACTGCAGCGGCCTTGATTGCCGGTGAATCCATGAATGTCATCGCGGCAGGTCAATCCCATGTTTACATGAAAGTTGTGCCAACCACTGATGTGAACATGACCTTTGCTTTATCTTTAGGTGTATTTGCCCTAATGATTTATTACTCGGTCAAAATCAAAGGTTTTGGCGGCTTCATGAAAGAGCTGTATGCCCATCCGTTTAATACGCCTTGGTTATATTGGTTTAACTTTATTTTGGAATTGGTGTCTTTGATCGCCAAACCTCTGTCACTATCGCTCCGTCTTTTCGGCAACTTGTATGCCGGTGAGCTAATCTTCATTCTCATTGCAGGCACAATCGGATTGTGGCAATTGCCCTTACACTTTATCTGGGCGGCTTTCCACTTATTGGTTATTCCATTGCAAGCGTTCATTTTCATGATGTTAACCATCGTGTACTTGAGCTTAGCGAGTGAAGAGCATTAATTTTTAGTGTTTATCAAGACAGCTGCATTAGCGGATGTCACAGTTTTTTACGTGTTATTTTTTTAAACTTTAACTTCAAAACAAAGGTGAAAATCTATGGAAATCTTAGGTAATTTGTACATCGCAGTAGGCATTTTGATCGGTCTATGTGCATTGGGTCCAGCAATTGGATTTGGTTTATTGGGTGGTAAGTTCCTTGAATCTGCTGCGCGTCAACCAGAATTGGCTCCACAATTACAAGTTAAAATGTTTATCGTAGCGGGTCTTATCGACGCTATCGCGATGATCGGTGTGGCAATTGCCCTTTTCCTATTATTCGTTGAAAGCGCTAAGTTTGCTGTTTAAGCATCTACCTACCCATTAACGAATAGAGGAGGAGCGGTTTTGAATATCAATGCCACTCTACTAGGCCAACTTATCGCATTTATGTTCTTTGTGTGGTTCTGCATGAAGTACGTATGGCCCCATATCATGGGGGCGATTGAAGAACGCCAACAAAAAATTGCAGATGGTTTAGCTGCGTCAGAGAAGGGTGAACATGACCTTGAACTGGCTCGCAAAAAAGCCACTGAACAGCTTAAAGAAGCTAAATCGCAAGCTGCTGAAATTATTGAACAAGCGAAAAAACGCGGCACCCAAATTGTTGATGAAGAATCACAACGTGGACATGCTGAGCGTGAGAAAATCATTGCTCAAGGTTTTTCAGAAATCGAAGCAGAACGTAATCGCGCGAGAGAAGATTTACGCAAGCAAGTTGCAGCACTCGCTGTACTAGCGGCAGAAAAAATTCTTGAGCGTGAAATCAATGCAGCGGCGCAAAGTGACATAGTTGAAAAACTTGTCGCTGAACTATAAGAGGGTGTTGAGCTATGTCTGAATTGACAACTATCGCTCGCCCTTATGCTAAAGCAGCGTTCGATTTCGCAGTTGAGCAAAAAACCATCGATCAATGGCATGCTATGTTAGTGTTTGCTGCGCATGTAGCAAACAACGAGCAAATTAAAGGCATGTTGACCGGCGCCGTAGCTTCTCAAAAATTAGCTGAAATATTTAATGGCGTATGTGGTGAACAGCTCGACCAACAAGGTCAGAACTTCATAAAAGTATTGGCTGAAAATAAACGTTTGCAGGCCTTGCCTGACATTGCTGTGATGTTTTCTCAGTATAAAGCTGAGTTTGACAAGGAAATTGAAGTGGATGTGGTGTCTGCCACCAAACTCAATAAAGCCCAACAAACATCCATGAGTGTGTCACTCGAAAAACGCCTAGCACGTAAAGTTAAGCTGAATTGTAGCGTGGATCCCACTCTGATCGCTGGCGCAGTTATTAAAGCCGGTGATACCGTGATTGATGGTTCACTACGAAGTAAATTAAACCGTCTCGCCGACGCGTTACAAGCATAGCGGGGAAAGAGCATGCAACTGAATTCCACTGAAATTGCAGAACTGATCAAACAACGAATTGAGCAGTTTGAAGTAGTAAGTGAAGCTCGAAATGAAGGTACTATTGTTGGTGTAACCGACGGTATTATCCGTATCCATGGTCTTGCAGATGTTATGCAAGGGGAAATGATCGAGCTTCCAGGTAATCGTTACGCCATCGCACTCAACTTGGAGCGTGACTCCGTTGGTGCGGTTGTTATGGGTCCTTATGCTGACTTACAAGAAGGCACCAAGGTTAAATCAACAGGTCGTATCCTTGAAGTACCAGTAGGTCGCAAGTTACTTGGCCGTGTTGTGAACACCCTAGGCGCACCTATTGATGGTAAAGGCGCGATTGAAGCCGATGGTTTTGAGCCCGTCGAGAAAATCGCACCTGGCGTAATTGAACGTCAATCAGTCGATCAACCGATTCAAACCGGGTATAAGTCTGTCGATGCGATGATTCCAGTTGGCCGTGGCCAACGTGAATTAGTTATCGGTGACCGTCAAACCGGTAAAACTGCCCTAGCCATCGATGCCATTATCAACCAGAAAGGTTCTGGGGTTAAATGTATCTATGTGGCCATCGGTCAAAAAGCATCCACCATTGCAAACGTAGTACGTAAATTAGAAGAACATGGCGCCTTGGCTCACACCATCGTTGTTGCTGCCTCTGCTTCTGAATCGGCTGCTCTGCAATACTTGGCACCTTACTCAGGTTGTACCATGGGTGAGTATTTCCGTGACCGCGGTGAAGATGCCCTGATTGTATACGATGACTTGTCTAAACAAGCCGTTGCCTATCGTCAAATTTCATTGTTATTACGTCGTCCACCAGGCCGTGAAGCCTATCCAGGTGACGTTTTCTATTTGCACTCACGTTTATTGGAGCGTGCTGCGCGTGTTAACGCCCAGTATGTTGAGCGTTACACCAAAGGTGAAGTGACAGGTAAAACCGGTTCTTTAACGGCATTACCCATCATTGAAACCCAGGCCGGTGACGTATCAGCTTTCGTACCGACCAACGTAATATCCATCACCGATGGTCAGATATTCTTAGAAACGGATTTATTCAACTCAGGTATTCGTCCAGCGGTTAACGCCGGTATTTCGGTATCGCGGGTTGGTGGTGCGGCACAAACTAAGATCATTAAGAAGCTAGGTGGCGGTATTCGTTTAGCCCTTGCTCAATATCGTGAGTTGGCAGCGTTCTCGCAATTTGCCTCTGACCTTGATGACGCAACCCGTGCGCAATTGCAACACGGTGAGCGCGTTATGGAATTAATGAAACAAAACCAATATGCACCGCTATCTGTGGCCGACATGGGTGTTTCATTGTTCGCAGTAGAGAAAGGTTATTTAAAAGATGTTGAACTGAGCAAAATTCTTGATTTTGAATCAGCCTTACACTCTTTTATGCACAGCGACTATGCAGAGCTAATGGCCACTATCAATAAAACTGGTAATTTCAACGCTGAAATTGAAGCCACCTTGAGCGACGCTTTAACTAAATTTAAAGCCAGCCAAACATGGTAATCAATGGGTGCAAGTAACGTTGTTTACTCGCACCAAGGTTGAATAATCGGAGAGTGAGATATGGCCAGCGGTAAAGAGATAAAAGGTAAAATCGGCAGTATTAAAAATACGCAAAAGATTACCAGTGCGATGGAAATGGTTGCCGCCTCTAAAATGAAGAAGGCGCAAGACCGGATGGCTTCTAGCCGTCCTTATGCTGAGAGTATTCGCAGTGTAATCGGTCACCTTGCCAATGCAAATCTTGAATATCGTCATCCCTACTTGGAAGAGCGCGAAGTTAAACGCGTTGGTTACATTGTTATCTCGACTGATCGCGGTTTGTGCGGTGGCTTAAATGCCAACGAATTCAAGCAAGTGGTTAAAGAGTCGCAAAAGTGGCGCAAGCAGGGTGTGGAGGTAGATTTTGCTGCACTGGGATCCAAGGCAGTGGCATTTTTTAATCGTTTTGGTGGCAGTATTTTAGCCGCTGAATCGGGCATAGGCGATGCGCCTACGGTAAAAGATGTGATTGGCTTGGTGCGAATTATGTTGTCGGCGTTTAACGAAGGTAAAATCGACCGCTTATATTTGGTGTTCAATAAATTTGTCAACACCATGACCCAAGCGCCACAGATTGAGCAATTATTACCTTTGCCTAAATCAGACGAAAAAGCGTTAAAACACCGTTGGGATTACATTTACGAACCCGATGCTAAACCTATCTTAGATAAGTTATTAGTGCGTTTCGTAGAGTCCCAAGTGTATCAGGGCGTAGTAGAAAATGGCGCGTCTGAACAGGCTGCCCGTATGGTTGCGATGAAAGCTGCAACTGACAACGCGGGTGACTTAATCGACGACTTGCAATTGATATACAACAAAGCTCGTCAGGCAGCTATCACGCAAGAAATCAGCGAAATAGTCTCCGGTGCTGCGGCCGTCTAGTTAGATGATTCGGGCAAAGGTTTAAGAATTTAAGAGGAATTAACATGAGTCAAGGTAAGGTCGTCCAAATCATTGGCGCCGTTGTGGATATTGAGTTTCCACAAGATTCGGTTCCAAAAATATATGACGCATTACGCGTTACTGAAGGTGATTTGACAGGTTTGACCCTAGAAGTGCAACAGCAGCTCGGTGGTGGTGTTGTCAGAACGATCGCCATGGGTACGACAGATGGTTTACGTCGTAGCATTGCCGTCATGAATACTGGCGAAGCGATTAAAGTGCCTGTCGGTAAAGCAACGCTTGGCCGAATTATGGATGTACTAGGTAATCCTATTGATGAAGCTGGCCCAATTGGTGAAGAAGAGCGTATGTCTATTCACCGTGCCGCGCCCACGTATGAAGAACAGTCAAGTTCGGTTGAATTGCTTGAAACAGGCATCAAAGTAATCGATTTGGTTTGTCCTTTTGCTAAGGGTGGTAAAGTAGGTCTGTTTGGTGGTGCCGGTGTAGGCAAAACCGTTAACATGATGGAGCTTATCCGTAACATCGCTATCGAACACAGTGGTTATTCTGTATTCGCTGGTGTAGGTGAGCGTACACGTGAAGGTAACGATTTTTATCACGAAATGAACGAATCCAACGTATTGGACAAAGTATCCTTGGTATATGGCCAGATGAACGAGCCACCAGGAAACCGTTTGCGCGTAGCTTTGACCGGTTTGACCATGGCAGAAAAATTCCGTGATGAAGGCCGTGATGTGCTGTTCTTTGTTGATAACATCTACCGTTATACCTTAGCCGGAACAGAAGTATCTGCTCTATTGGGTCGTATGCCTTCTGCGGTAGGTTATCAGCCAACCTTGGCTGAAGAGATGGGTGTATTGCAAGAGCGTATTGCCTCAACTAAAACGGGTTCTATTACTTCAATCCAAGCGGTATACGTACCTGCGGATGACTTAACCGATCCATCACCTGCCACTACCTTTGCTCACTTAGATGCAACGGTGGTATTGTCTCGTGATATCGCGTCATTAGGTATCTACCCAGCAGTTGATCCCTTGGGTTCAACCTCACGTCAGCTTGACCCCTTAGTTATCGGTCAAGAGCACTATGACACGGCGCGTGGCGTTCAATCAGTATTACAACGCTACAAAGAACTGAAAGATATCATCGCGATTTTGGGTATGGATGAATTATCTGAAGAAGACCGTTTAGTGGTATCTAGAGCGCGTAAAATTCAGCGTTTCTTGTCACAACCTTTCTTCGTCGCAGAAGTATTTACCGGTTCACCAGGTAAATATGTTTCATTGAAAGACACTATCAGTGGCTTTAAAGGCATCTTAGAAGGGTCGTACGACCATTTGCCTGAGCAAGCTTTCTACATGGTAGGTTCAATCGAAGAAGCGTCTGAAAAAGCGAAAAAAATGTAAAAGGTATCGCTGATACCTTTTGCCCTAAATAGGAGCTAAGACTGCTGTGATGACTGTACAATTAGATGTAGTAAGTGCCGAAGACAGTATCTTTTCTGGTTTAGTTGAATCTATCCAGGTAACAGGTAGCGAAGGTGAGCTAGGGGTCAACCCTGGGCACGCACCCTTGCTTACCGCCTTGAAACCGGGCATGGTGCATATCGTCAAGCAATTTGGTGAAGAAGAAACCATCTATATTGCAGGCGGCGTATTAGAAGTGCAGCCAGGTGCTATTACGGTACTGGCTGATACGGCTGTACGTGCTGACGATTTGGACGAGCAAGCGGCGTTAGAAGCAAAAAAACGCGCAGAAGAAAATATTGCCAATCCAGGTGCAGACTTTAATTACGCCGAAGCAGCCATTGAGCTTGCGGAAGCGATCGCCCAGTTACGATTGATTCAAAAACTGCGCAAGTAATTGAATGATATATGTTTCATGTGAAACCCGGCTGATGCCGGGTTTTTTGTTTGGCAGGAGATAAACATGCACGCTGATTTTTGGCATGAGAAATGGGAAAAAGGTGAAATTGCCTTTCATAACGAACACGTACATCCTTTGTTTGCGACACATTTCCCCTTGCTTGGATTACAAGCAGGCAAACGTATACTGCTGCCCCTGTGTGGTAAAACCGTCGACATTGATTGGTTGTTATTACAAGGCTTTCAGGTTGTAGGCATCGAACTCAGTGAACTGGCAGTTAAGGACCTGTTTGCGCGTTTAAAACTGGGCCCTATTGTGACCCAGCTTGATGGATTTCAACATTATCAAGCGCAAGGTTTGCAAGTCTTTGTGGGTGATTTTTTTGCTATTACCCCCGCTCAATTGGGCAAGGTTGATGCTGTATACGATCGCGCGGCTTTAGTTGCCCTGCCCGCCGCGTTACGTGAACAATACGCCGCCCATTTACAGCACATTTGTCTGGGGGCGCCGCAACTGCTCATCACCTTTGAGTATCAGCAAAGCTTACTAAGCGGTCCGCCTTTTGCCGTCACTAAACTTATGTTGGATAGTTACTACGCCAAAGACTACCTAATATCTTTTGTGGTCAGTGTCGACGTGCTGGGTGGCTTAAAAGGCAAAGTGGTTGCTACAGAAAATGTTTGGCTACTATCTCAGAAAGACAAACCTCGTTTACACCTAACACAAGGCAACCATGGGCAATAATAAACGGATCCAAGACGCCGCGACCTTTTTATTAAAGCGACATCTTATTGGTGAACAAGGAGCGCAATTACCCGCCGACATGCGTCCAACTTCTATTGCTGACGCTCTGGCCATACAAACTCAGTTAAGCCAGTTAATTTGCACCCATACCAACGATGTGATTGGCGGCTGGAAGTGTTTATTGCCAAGCGCAGATAAGCTGGTCGTTGCGCCTATCTTCAAAGCCAATATTCATGAACACAGACTCACCCCCGATTTTTTGCATGCCTTGCCAATGGATCAAAACATCAAAATTGAGCCAGAGTTAGCTTTTCGTTTTAGTGATGATTTACCTTTGCGTCAAACGCCCTATAGCCAACAAGATATAGTGGCTGCACTGGGCAGTGCTCACCTAGCCCTTGAGTTAATTTACGTGTATTACCACCAGCCACAACAGTGCCATTACTTTGATATGCTAGCAGATGGTTTGGTCAATCAAGGTTTGTATCTAGGACCGCAAATTAGTTTGCACGATGCACAACAGGCAAGTGAAATAACCATCAATATTGACTTTGCTCAAACTACATTGCAGCTAAAGGGAAAACACCCTAACAACTTGCCCATGGCGCCCCTTGTTTGGCTAGTCAACTACTTGCAATCCCAAGGTGCACCCATTGTGGCGGGGCAAACCGTAATAACCGGCTCGTATGCCGGCGTGATTGATGTGCCGCTTAATACCGACATCAATATCACTTACCTTGGTTTCGCTGCCATGCAGGTACATTTTTTTTGGAAAAGTTAAAAATAATAGACACCGTCAGTAACAACATAGGCTAACAACTTCAATCAGTCATAGCCCTTTTTGCTAACATGTGACCCAATATTACGCAGGAGTTTTATCAAACATGAATAATGTCGACAAAAAATCATTGAGCATGTTTTTTTTGCTTTCTATTTCTTGGTTTACACCAGCACAAGAGAGTGTTTTAACAGAACAAATGCTTGTTTTAGATGAGGCCGTTTTTGCAAACTTCAATGCCTGTGAAAACCCCGATGCCTTAGCTAAACATGCAAGTTATTTTGCTGAAGATGTTGAGTTTTATCACGATAACGGTGGGGTAACGTGGGATAGAGCGAGTATGATCGCCAATACCAAAAAGTATGTGTGTGGCAAGTTCACCCGTCAACTTGTTGCGGGATCTTTCGCCGCCCATCCTATTAAGGATTATGGTGCCATCACTAAAGGCACACATGTTTTTTGTCAAAGCGGGAGTAAGGTCTGTGAAGGTAAGGCAGATTTTGTCATGGTTTGGCATAACACTGACGATGGCTGGCAAATTACTCGCGTGCTCAGTTACGGGCATCGCAACAACGATTAGAGCAAGGCCTAGATGCCTATACTACCAATAAAATCTAAAGCGTAGCCTTGGTTTTGTGGTGCTTATATCGCCATTTTCTAAACTTAGGTTTGAATACGCTAAAGTACAGCAGCAGAAATCCACTGAAAACAAACCCCAATGCAGCTAAAGCAAAGCAAATTAGCAGGGGATGGTTAAAACTCTCACGTGTTTCATAGTCCATAATGTGCAGCATCCAGAAAAAATCATAGAGCCGCCATATATCACTGCGAACGGATAACACTTCACCACTCAAGGGTTGCAGATACAATGCCGTGTGAATACTGTCGGCAAAATTGACTTGATAAACAGGGGGCTTAAGGTGATTAGCCTCCAAAGGTAGATGATGCAACAGCTTAATTGAATCCACTTCAGCGACAATGGTGGTGCGTTCTTTTGCAATGGTAGCAATATCCTGTTGCGACAAAGGCTCGAGAGGTGCAAACGAATCGCTATGCAAATAGTGAATCTGACCATTGAAATCTTGCGCTTTAAGTACCCGTTGTCCCATTCTGCTTTGCCACGTTAGGCTTTGCCATTGATGCAGTGGTATGGGAGTTTCCAAGCTATGCCATTCTGAAAATTGCAAAGGGGCCTCGGCTTTAAGCAAATGCTGGCCACGTACCATATCAATAGGTATGACACTCATCACCACGCCACCACTAATCCACAGCAAAACCTGCAGGGCAACCAGTAGGCCTAACCAACGATGTACGTTTCGCCAAAATCTCACAGTAACGCTCGGTAAAGGGTAGATTAGTAAAACATAACACGTAATGCATAGGCGTGATAAGTGTTTGAAATGACTACGCAAATATTTGAATTCACCCTAGACTAGCGACATTGTTTTTTCTTCACCTGAGCATAGATATCGCATGACTTGGATATTGTTAACGCTACTTGCTGTAACCATGCAGGCCTGGCGAAATGCTTTTCAAAGCCAATTAGGGCAAGAGGTGCCAACAGTTGGCGTAACCTTGGCAAGGTTTATCTGGGCAAGCCCCATCGCGGCTGCGTATTTGCTCTTGCTCTATCACGTTGCACCGCAGTCCATTCCGCACTTCAACCAAAGCTATTGGTTGTTTATTGTTGGCGCGTCTTTAATGCAGATAGTCGCCACCAGTTTGATGGTTGTACTGTTTAAAATGAACAATTACGCCGTGGGTGCGGGTTTAGCAAAAAGTGAAGCGGTGGTGGCAGCGATATTAGGCACGCTATTTTTTGGTACTAGCCTGTCATTGTTGGGTTGGTTAGGTGTCGTGGTGGGAGCGGTGGCTGTGCTCATGCTCAGTGCAGCAAACGGATTAAAAAAACTATCCATGCCCACCGTTTTGATGGGGCTCGCCTGCGGCGCATCGTTTGCGTTAACATCATTGTGGGTAAGAGAAGCCAGTCTATGTTTAGATATTGAATTTCCTCATAGCGCGGCTTGGGTTTTGTTAATGGTCATCACTTTGCAAACCATTTTATTGTTAGCCTATCTAATTGCTACCAGTCCAGCCACGTTGCAGGCGTTGTGGCAAAGACCAAAGCTTACCTTATTGATCAGTGTGAGTAGCTGTTTAGGCTCAATTGGTTGGTTTAGTGCTATGTCTATTCAGAATGTGCCTTATGTGAAAACCTTGGGACAGATCGAAATCTTTGTCACCATGTTGATCTCCGTTTACTGGCTAAAACAAAAAGTAAAGGTACAAGACGCTACCGCACTGGTGTTGATCGCCGTCGCTGCGCTATTGGTTATTTGGGGTTAGATGCAGGCAATTGTCACAGCGCACCCTTGACTCATTCAGATTTGCTAAAGTTCAAGTCCTGAAAATCGTAACTGAAATCAATGTCACTGGATGCAGGAATAAGCTGCATGCCGATAACTTTGCCCGTTGCGTCACGCTGAAAGGTAGCAAATACATCGGCTTCTAAGCTGCGATCAACCCAGCGCACTAAAAACTGGTCTTTTTCTGAGTGTGGGTAAAACAAACCGATGAGCTTTTCCACCCGCACAGAACGAATTTGCAAGGGAGAATCAGCATCACTTGACTGCGCTTCAATAAAAAAACGCCCCAACCACGCATCGTCGTAAGCGCCTGTTATTTCTTTCGCCAAGGTTTGGTTGGCCAATACGGTTTGGTGTGCCACAGGTTTTGGTGTAGGTGCTTGTACCGCTACATTTTTTAGAGAGAATTCGTTTATCCAGTCGGTGGTCTTATCCCCAAGATAGGGTTTCATCAGGCTATACATTAAGGCACTGCGTGCGCCGCTGGATTGTTGGTTAGTCAGTACCACAAAACCCAGATCAAGTTCTGGGAACATGCCCACCATCGAATACATGCCGGCTAAACTTCCACTGTGGTGTACCTGCAAATAGCCATTCATGTCGTTGATACGCCAGCCTAAGCCGTAGGCACTGAAATGTGTATTGTCTAAACGTTGACTGCGAGCCGATACCGGCATGATGGTGTGAGGCGTCCACATCATCTTATGCTGAGCCGCTGAAAACAGTGTTTGACCATGACTCAGCTTGCCTTGATTCAGCTGCACCGTCACCCAGGTCAGCATGTCATTCAGGCTGCATTGCATCCCGCCGGCAGCGGCAGATACGTTAGCTTGTAGAGGATTTTTTTTGCGAACAATGGTTTGTAATTTGCCATTAACTACGCCATGAGGAGTGGCAACATCTGCTTGTCTATCGGCACTCACTGAAGCAGCAAAACAATGTTGCATATTCAGGCGTCGCAGAATGCGTTGCTCAACAAAATCCTCCCAACTTTGCCCACTCAAGGCAGGCACAATTTCACCGGCCACAATATACAGCAGGTTGTCGTAGGCATAGTCAGCACGAAACTCGCCAGTGGGTTTGAGATAACGCAGGTTGTGAATGACTTCTTGGCGACTAAAACTAGAAGGCTCTGGCCATAACATCAAATCCCCCGCCCCCAAGCCTAAACCGCTGCGGTGAGTGAGCAAATCGATGACATTAAAGTGTTCACTCACCCAAGGGTCGTACATTTTAAAATCAGGCAAATAGCTGCTAACTCGACCCTGCCATTTGAGTTTGCCCTCGTCAGCCAAGATGGCAAGCGCTGCCGCTGTAAAGGCTTTAGTATTGGAGGCAATTTTAAAGATCGTATTAGCATCAACCGCTAGTTGTGAACCCAAGGTTTTCACACCATAACCTTGGGCTTTGATTACCTGCTTGTTGTGCACAATGCCGATGGCTACGCCAGGCACTTGAAAGTGCTGCATAATCTCAGCGACTTGTGAGTCTAAATTGACTGGTGCGGTTTTCTCATTGGCTAGACTGAGCTGTAAGGGCAATAATAAAAAGCCAATAATCAATAAGCGAGTAAGCCAAGGTGTGTGAGTATCGCCCATCTTAATTTTCCAATACCGCTTCATAGATTAGGCTGACAATACTGCCAAATTTACCTGTTTCAAAGCGTTTACCTGCAAACTCTATATTACCCTCGGCGGTTTCTTCTACTTTTGAGTGTCGAGCGTTAGTTAGCAGAATGATGGCCAAGTCGTAGGCTGGGTCGATTACTGTCATGGTGCCAGTCCAGCCAGTGTGGCCGTAAGCTTGTGAGCTAGCGTAAGGACCAAAATGCCATTTACTTTGCCCAGAATCGGCACGCCGCCAACCTAAACCAAAGCTGCCATCGTTTTCATCCGGTTTGGTAAATTGATCAAGCACCGCATGACTGAAGATTTTTTTTTGCCCATAACCGCCGCCATTCAACAAGGTTTGTGCAAGCACGGCCAAGTCATCAACCGTGGAAAAAAGTCCGGCATGGCCGGCTACTCCAGCTAGTGAGTAATAGGCTTTTTCATCATGCACCTCACCCTGTAACACATACTCACGGATATTGTCGAAACTGACGCGACCACCGCGTGTATTGCCTTGGATCTCGGTGGCAGCAAATTGCGTGGGGCTAAAGCCTTTTTGCAGCGGATTAAACAGGGTGTTATGCAAATTTAAGGGGGCAAAGATTTCCTGCTCTACATACTGATCGAGTTTATTTTGGGTTACGCGCTCAATTAATAGTCCCAGCAACATATAGTCGGTGTCGCTGTAAACAGCTTTAGTTTGTCGGCTCATAACAAAGGGCACACGTTGCAACAACAAGTGCTCGGTTTTTGCCTTAGACTGAGAAAAAAAACGTGGGCCTAGGGGATTGTCTTTACTGAAGAATTTTACCTCTGGTGCATAACCCGCGGTGTGACTTAATAAATCGCGCACCAATCGGCTTTCACGACCCTGGCCTCGGTATTCTGGGATGTATTGGCTGATAGGCTGAGTGACATCAAGCTTGCCCTCAGAGACCAATTTCATCAGAGCAAAATTGGTCGCAAACATTTTGGTGTTGGAGGCCAAGTCAAACAAGGTGTCTACTTGCATGGCTATGGGCTGAGTTAACAATTCGTCGCCATCTGCATATTTACGTGAATAACCATAGGCACTGCGCTTTATAATTTTGCCATCTTTTACCACCAGTAATACTGCGCCAGGAAAACCATCAGCCACATCCTGGTTAATCAGTTGATCAACCTTGGCAAAGCGCTTGGTGCTAACTTGATTACTCTGCTGCAGGGTTGGGAAGGGGATCATCACCTTTAATTCACTGCCTTCGGGCAGAATATTTTCAATCTTCAAGGTGTTTTCACCGGATTTAGTGCGCCTTGCCAAACTGTACTCATAGCGTTGGTAGGGTTGTAGGGGGTGGGCTATATCAAGTTTTTGCCCATTCACGTAGATGTCGGCTTGCTGTGCATTGCTATTTTCAATAACGATCTGGCCAGTGTTGGCGTAACTTCTAAAGGTAGCTCGGTCATTCACTAGGCTGCGGGTACTGCGTTCAATAACGGGAAAGGTCATATTAACTTGGTAGTACGGCAATGCCGCTACACTTGGCTGGGGTAACTGCTCTGCCGCATAGCGCTGCATCAATTCCGCAATTTTCTGCGGAAAATACTTATCAATTAAGGCAAACAGCGTGGCCGCCGTTTTACTGTCTAAGCGACCAGAAACCGACCACGGCGTGAAGTGCATCTGAAAAGCTGACAAAGTGTCGTAGGTTGTTTGGTCTGCCAAACCTGTTTCGACGATACCATAACCATAAACACGCAGCGCCGCTTGCATCAGCCCAACACTCACGGGGTTATCATTAAAGGTTTGCCAGTATTTATTAAGGGTTTGATTGTCATACCATGCACCAATGCCAGCACGATAAAGCTGAAACCACGGGAAACGCGGGCCTGGGTCATTCTTGCGGGTTGGCGCGATGTCTGAATGACCAACAATTGCCGTTGGCCCGATATCAGGGTTACGGGCGAGGATATCTTTGGTTAAGGCAATGAGTAACTCAATTTGTTTAGGATCATAATCAGGAAAAACACATAAACGCGTAGTATCGTTTTCGCGTGCCACCTCGGTATTAGGATCCACTAAGTCACGCATACATTCGGGTACATTAACAATTTCAATGCCAATAGACTGATTGTTTAGATCTTCCCTGCCCTGCCAGTAACTGTCACCTGCATGCCAAGCTCGGCTCGCCTCAGGAACCAATTGAATGACCTCAAGTTGGTCGTTTTGATAACTGGGATCTTGGCGTTCAGGAATTAAATAATGCGCACTTAAGCCGCCTTCGTCGACTAGGGCTTTGACAGACTTCTGATAGTTAATGGCCGTATAGTGCATCACCAAAAACTTGATGCGCTCACTGTAGTTTTTTGATGGCATATAGGAGAGGGGCAGGTTTGAGCATGCAAACAGGCTACTGAGTGCAATAAGCACAGACAAAAATTTGCCACTGTTACTGCGCCATACCGACCCAAAAACTCTCGTCTTACTGTGCAAGGTCATGATTAGCTCACCCATTTTATTTGCAGAGAATAAAAAATTATTAAGAGTATGTATTTTATGAATAATTATTCTATCTGCATCGCCGAGTCAAATGCAATTTAAATATCTTCGTTCCACTGTCAGCTTATGTTTTAGCACAACGATTGCGAATACCGAGGTAAATTTCATTTTTAAGACATAAATTATTTCAAATGATTAGAATAATAGGAAAATATTATTCTTGACGAATCTGTTGATTGTTTGTTAAATGAACCAACGCTCTGCGGTAAAAGAGTGGCAAAAACTAAAAGCGGCAAGCAGTCCTACAAAGAACCGCTCCATACACAACAAAAACATCAGTAGGTGGAACACATGGCGACACTACCCCGACAATTTAGTCAAAATATTCTTAGCAAAGCAGTAAATTCTGCCGCGCGATCTAGGACAAGCAATCTCTCGGCTGCACTATTAATTGGCGCTTTTATGGCTTCTCCGGCTCTAGCTCAGCAAGCAGGTAGTATTCGCGGGCAAGTTTCGACAGAAGTAGCGGGGATCTCTGTATCAGGGGTTACTGTTACTGCAACCAGCCCGGCTATGCCTAAACCTCGTTCGGCAGTAACCCGCGAGGATGGTAGCTATTCTTTACCACTGCTAAAGCCCGGCGAGTACACGCTGACGTTTACATCTGCAGATGGCACCGTTCGTCAAACCAAAGTACAAGTATTGTTGGAGCAAACTTCTAATGTTGATGTGGCGTTTGAGGATGCACCTTCAGATGGAACTGAGATTATTACAATCTCCGGTTCACGGATTATTCGCGAAGGGGATTCTTCACTCACCAATTCGTTGAGCCAAGAAGTCATAGCGGGCTTACCCGTTGGACAAGATTACCGAGATCTTTTAAAACTGATCCCCGGCGTACAATATTCAGAAAATGCCACCTTAGGCCCAGCAGCTGGAGGTTCTGGCGTTGATAACAAGTATGGTTTTGATGGTGTAGATGTCTCTTTGCCGCTGTTTGGTAACCTAGCCTCTGAACCTTCAACCCATGATATTTTGAATGTCACGATGGACAGAGGCGGTGCAAAGGCAATTGGTTTCAATCGCTCTGGTGGGTTTGCCATCAATACAACATCTAAATCAGGCACAAATGAATTTCATGGCAACGTTGAATATAAGTTGCAAAATAAAAATATGGTCAGCGATTTGAAAGATGGTGAATCTTTCGAAGATGATAAAAGTTGGTTAACAGCAAGTTTGGGTGGACCATTAATAGAAGACGAATTATTTTTCTATGCGTCGTATTACCGCCCAGAAGTAACTCGGGATAACAAAGAGACGGCCTATGGCAGTGTTAAAAGTTATGAAAGTATTCGCAACGAATACTTCGGTAAGTTAACTTGGGCACCGACTGACGATTTGCTGTTTAATATCAGTAAACGCAGTTCCGAGCGAACAGGCAAGGGCTTGTCCATTGGCGAGTTTTCTGCAGATACAGTGTCGCAAGGTGATAAAGCTGAACAAGATATTTTTACCCTCGATGGGTCGTGGTTATTAAGTGGCTCTACCAGTGTGTCGTTTCAATATAACACCTGGGCTAATGAAACAGGTAGCCAACCCGATGTGATCTTATCGAATGTAATACCACGTGCGGGTGATTCATTAGATCTTGATATGCTGGATCAGCTCGGCCGTTTAAATGTACCTGATTTAATCAGTGATCCAACAACACCAGAAGATTTAGCCTTCAATGCTGGCGCCCAAGTTTTAATTGACCGTTATGGCTATATCAATGATGCCGGTCAGCGCACCGGAGGCGGCAGTGTTGGCGCCTACTCAGGTTTTAATAACCAAAATTTCTATCGTGATACCTTCCAACTTGCGTTGGATCACGAATTTGATTCAGGCGGCGTATATCACCAAATTCATGTAGGTTTCAAATGGTCAGAGATTCGAGAAGAACTCAGTCGTTTATCTAATGGCTGGGGACAAATTTCTTATGTTGGAGGTCAAACTACAGTAAATGACACACCTGTATTCTTTGAAACCGCCACCGAGCAGATGAGCCTGATTGACACAAACGGCAACACGGTGAATTTTATCAATTCATCCGCTGAAACGTACAACTTTGAAATCAACGATACCATTGAAGCGGGAGATTTTACTTACAACTTAGGGGTACTCATCAGCAAAGACGTACTCTACGGGCAAGGCTTAAAGGAAAACTCTACAAACATTTCTGGGTTTGAAGTGGCGCCAGGTAACAAATATAAAATGTATACCATGGATTGGAAAGACATGATCCAGCCGCGCTTAGGGGTAAATTGGAAATATGATGGGCAAAATTCGGTGTTTGCCAACTATGCGACGTATAACCCCGAAGCCAGTTCCTTAGCCCGTGCCGCCTCATGGGATAGAAATACTCAGCGGACGCTATATTTGCAATTTGATGAAGCTGGTGACTATTTAGGTTTGAGTGGGCGTGGAGCCTCATCAGGTAAATTTTTTGCAGAGGATATGACACCACGTTCAATAAAAGAATTTACCGTTGGTTCAACCCAAGAAATCTCTGACCAACTGTCTTTGCGCGGCCACATTCGCCATCGTAAAGGTTCACATTTCTGGGAGGACGTGTGGAACTATGCGCGCAGTCGTGAAGGTGATTATGGTCCCAATGGTGGCGTACCTCAGCACTTACGTGATTTAGGTGACTATATTCCTAATCTAGCTGATGTGAGGGCAGAAATTGGTGGGTCATCCTATGTTATCGCAGAGGTTGATGAAGGATTTACCAAGTATTGGGAAGTCAGCTTTGAAGCCGAATGGCAAGGCGACCGTACTTACTTGAATGCGTCCTACGTTTGGAGCCATTACTATGGGAACTTCGACCAAGACAATACGACATCGGTAAATGATGCCAACACATTTATCGGGTCATCTTATTACAACGATGATACTGGCAAGTATTCTTGGGATAACAAAGAAGGTACCCTAAGCGCCGACAAACCGCATTTGCTCAAAGTATACGGTACCTATACAACTGACTGGAATGCCAATATTGGAGCATATCTCCTGTATCAATCCGGTCAAGCATGGGAAAAATGGTCGGCAGAATACTATGGTTTACCGGCCAATAGCTCATATTACACCATTAACGCTTATGCTGAACCTGCGGGCAGTCGCAGAACTCCGAGTCACTGGCAATTGGATTTAAATTATACCCAAGACTTTGAGTTAACAGAGGTGTTTACCATGAAGTTCAGAGCGGATTTGTTTAACGTATTTGATAAACAAACGGGTTACAATTACAACCCATTTGATTACAGCACGACGTTTGGCGAGGCGAGAAGTTTTTATAGTCCACGACGCTTGCAGTTATCAGTTAACGTGGTGTTTTAAACACAACCCAATGCAAATCTTGAATCCCCGTTGCGACGGGGATTTTTATTGGCAGCCGTTTTTGTAATTCACCCGTACTAATTTACCTTCATTAGAGTCTACCTTGGCCTTTTTAGTCACTATCAACAGAATAATCTATTTGGCTTTGCCCACATTGCTGCTTGTTTCTTGTGCAAAAGTTCAGCAGCTAAATCATGAGGATTCCAGTCTTCGCAGCGACATTGCCCAGAAAATCATGCTGGATTTACGTTATTTTTGTGCTGAGTCGCCCGTAAAAGCCGATGAAAAATGCACAGATTCTGTCACTGCTCTGCCCACTGAATTGAGCAATATGATCACTGAGATGGGCATTGGTGGAGTGGTGTTGTTTGCCAACAATTTACAAGACACCCGGCAAATGCTGCGGCTTAACTACAGCTTGCAACACGCAGCGCAACGTGGTCAGCACCCGCCCCTGTTTATTGCCATTGATCAAGAAGGTGGGCGTGTTGTGCGCTTGCCGCAAAACCTTGGTACTGCCTTTGCCGGTAACATGGCCATTGGCGCTACTTTTGCCAAACACGGCACTGAGTTTGCTGATAAAAGCGGGGCCATTATCGCTAATGAGTTACTCAGCTTGGGTTTCAACCTAAACTTTGCCCCCACCGTGGATGTCAATATTAATCCGCAAAATCCAGTGATCAATGTGCGCTCCTTCGGTGAAAACCCGCAAATGGTGGCAGAACTCGGCGCCGCGCAACTGGCTGCCATGCAAAAACAAGGCTTGATCGCAACACTGAAACATTTTCCAGGTCATGGCGATACTAATGTCGACAGTCATACCGGTTTACCTCGAGTTGATCATTCGGCTGAGCAAATCTCAGCGGTAGATTTGTTACCGTTTCAATATGCCATTGATAACGTTTCACCCGCTATGATCATGACGGCGCATATTCAATATCCACAACTCGACAATACAGAATTTGTTGCCAATGACGGCAGCCGCACAGTGGTGCCAGCTACCATGTCACGCAAAATCCTCACTGAGTTGTTACGCCAAAAAATGGGCTTCAAAGGCGTGATCGTGACTGATGCCCTTGAAATGGCAGGGATAGCCCATTATTTTTCTGCTACCGAAGCGGTTATTCAAACGTTTCATGCGGGAGCAGATATTGCGCTAATGCCCATCCCCATTCGGTATCCACAGGATATTGCTAAGTTAAAATCTTTAATTGAGGATGTGGCCAAGGCAGTAAAAGAGGGGCGATTAAAACGCAGTGAAATTAGCGCCTCAGCCGAGCGCATTGGGCAAGCAAAAAACCAATACAAGCTAGACGAGCAACTCAGCCTGCCCTTAGCCGAGGCGATTAGCCAGGCCACCACTAAACTGCAAAACGCCGCACACCAAAAAGTTGAACAAGCGTTGGCGAATAATGCAGTTGTTGTGGTTAAAAACCACAATACACTGCCGTTAAGCAAGGACATAAAACAGCTGTACTTAAGCATGCCAGACACCAGCAAGTGTATGGCAATGACCTCTGCATTAAAAATCCGTATGGCGCAGACAAATATACACTGCATCAGCACCGCGAAAGTTGCTGATTCACTGGATTTAAACCTTCTAAAACAGGCCGATGTCGTTATTGCTGCCGATATCACGCCAGACCAGAGTTTGGCGGAATTGGGTGGTATGGACGATATAACTACTTGGCAACAACGGGAACCCAAAGAACAGCAAGTTAGCCAGCAATTAACCCTCTTGCAAACGGCTAAATCCCTTGGCAAACCCACAATTTTTATTGCCTTGCGCGCACCCTACAATGCCCGGGATTTTGCGCCTTGGGCAGATGTTATATTGGCAAGCTTTGCTTATAACATGAATAGAGTTGAATACCCAGATGAGCAAGGTGATGTCGTTACGCAATATCAAGGGGCGATCTATCACGCGTTAGCAGACATTATGTTGGGCAATATTAATGCGTCGGGACAGCTTCCTGTGAGCATAGAATTGTGAAGTTAGCGAGAAGAATAATCACCGTATTCATGTGAATTATTTAATTCTAATTTTTAAATTCTGAGGATAGATTTTGTTTTTTTATAAAGTTAAGTTTATTCGTTAAGCCCTATTTAAAGCCAGATGAGCCACGCTATTAAATGTGGTCGCAATGATAATAATGAGGTAAATTATCAATAATAAATTATTACAGAATTAATGCATGTCAACATTCTCAAAAATAAAAGCCATCAGAGAATCACTGTCGAGCAGTGAACTGAAATTAGCCAAATTTGCCCTTGAGTCTTCAAATGCAATCCGTGAACTCTCTTCTCAAGAGCTGGCGAATGTAGTGGGTGTCAGTCAATCCAGTGTGGTGAAGTTTGCGCAAAAGCTGGGGTACAAAGGTTATCCCGCCTTTAAGCTGGGCATTATCGATGCCCTCAATCATTCCGCGGTGAATACCAATCTCCACGGTAAAATCACCATGACTGACAGTTTTAAACAGATGTCAGACAAGCTGCTCAGCAGTAAAGTCGCGGTATTAAATGAAACGCAAAAACTGAATGACGAAAAGGCGCTTCTGGCTGCTGTAGAGCGGCTGAAGTCGGCGAAGCGCATTCTGATCTGTGGTTTAGGTGGATCGGCCCTTGTCGGCAAAGATTTTTCTTACAAGCTGCAAAAATTGGGCATGTTGGCTCTTGAAGAGCCCGATACCCACGCGCAATTGGCCTTTGCTGCTACCTTGGCAGACAACGACTTGGTGTTTGCCATCAGTGAATCTGGGAGTACTAAAGAAATTGTCAATGTCGTCACTCAGGCCAAACGTAACAATTGCGCGGTTATTTCCTTGACGCGTTATGGCAGTAATCCTGTCGCAGATATGGCTGATGTGTGTTTGTATTCAGTGGCGGATGAAGCCTCTGCGCGTTTGAGCTCGATATTGGCCAGAACCGCGCAGGAATTTGTCATCGATATCCTGTTTATTGCCATTACTCAGTCATCACGACAGGGGCGGCAACTTTTGGAAAAAACCAATACGATTGTTCGCGAGTTTCGCCGTCAGTCATAATCAGGGTATAACAAATACGGGCGGCGCTGTGCTCTGAACGCTATCAGCTCAGGCTGCCAACTTTGCTCAATTTGCATCGCCGTTTGCCCTGCCTCAATGGCTAAACGCAATTTGTCGGTACCCGCTAATTTGTCCATGAAATCGGCGCGTTCAAAAAACACTTTGTTTTGTGTCGAAAAGGCCTGATAAGCCTCCACCAATAAGCTGAGATCTAAGCCGTGTATCACACTTTGCCGCAAGTCTCTGCCTAATAGGGGCACGTCTTCAAGCTTAGGGTGCAGCGCGCTTCCCGGCATCGAAACAGGCGTAAAAGCAAACTCGCCGAGTTTCACTGTGCCATGACCGATGACCTGAAACGGAAAGTCGGTACCACGACCCACACTCATGGGTGTGGCCTCAAAAAAACATAAGGACGGATAAAGTTGAATGGCTTGTGCATTAGGCAGATTCGGGCTTGGCGCAATCGGCAGGCGATAGGGCATATCTCGTCGATAATTAGCCACGGGAATGGTGAGTAACTGCAGTCTTTCTGCCTGAGCAATCCATTGTTCACCTTTTATCATTCGCGCCAATTCTGCCACGGTCATACCGTGTAAAACCGGCAAGGGGTCGAGACCAACAAAAGATTGAAAGGCGGCTTCGCGAATAGGGCCTGATACATAACGGCCATTGGGATTTGGTCTATCTAACACCAAAAAACCAAGCCCCGACTCAGCGGCGGCTTCCATCATGTAATGTAATGAAGAGATATAGGTGTAGAACCTCGCTCCTACATCCTGAATATCAAATACAATCACATCTACATCGGCCAGCTGCTCGGCGGGTGGCTTTTTGTTTTTCCCGTAGATTGAACTTATAGGAATGCCAGTGCGATGGTCGATGCTGCTTGCCACCACTGCTCCAGCATCATGATCTCCTCTAAAACCATGTTCAGGGGCGAAAATTCTTGTGATGTTGACCTCTTGTTCGAGTAAGTAATCAACAAGATGTTGTTGTTTCACCATGGAGCTTTGATTAACTACGAGGGCAACACGTTGATTGCGCAGAGAGGGTAAATACAAGGCCGCACGTTCAGCAGCGACAATGATAGGTGGCGCTTGAGTGTAACGACTGCTGCAGGCACTTAAACCACTGAGCAGCAAAAGCACAAACAGTGCAACGTGGCGGTGAATCCTTTGAGTCATCAGGGTTTTTTCGCTTCTACGGCTTTACGTAAAAAACCCTTATGTTCTCGTAACATTGCCTTTGCTTCTTGGGCATCGCAGTTTGTTAAAATCATCATTATGGCTACTTTGGCCTCATTTCCCGCCGCCGACAAGGCAGTTGACGCGGTGTGTTCATCACAATCTGTGGCCTGCATGACAATAAGTCGAGCACGGGCATACAGTTTTTCGTTGCTGGCATTCACATCTACCATTAAGTTCTGATAGGTTTTACCTATCCTGATCATGCTTGCCGTGCTCAACATATTAAGGATCAGTTTTTGTGCCGTACCAGATTTCATGCGGGTCGAACCGGTGAGGATTTCTGGGCCAACCATGGCACAAATATCAATGTGTGCGGCTTTACCGATGGGTGATGCAGGATTACAACTCACGGCGGCGGTGGTGGCGCCTACTTTTTTGGCATAGTCCAAAGCAGCAATAACATAGGGGGTGCGGCCACTGGCGGCGATGCCTACTAACATGTCGTGTTGATTAAATTGAATGGCCTGTAAATCGGCAATGGCGGCTTCTCGATTATCTTCGGCACCTTCAACGGCACGTTTAATGGCTTTTTCGCCACCTGCAATGATGCCAATCACCATGCTTTCGGGCACACTGAATGTGGGTAGACATTCTACTGCATCCAAAATACCTAAACGGCCACTGGTGCCTGCGCCGATATAAACCAAACGACCACCTTGGTTGAATGCACTAACAATTGCATCAACCGCCCTGGCGATGGCTGGCAAGGCGGCTTGAATAGCGAGAGGTACCTTATGATCCTCTGCATTGATTTTCTCTAAAATCCCCAGTGTCGATAACAAATCGATGTCCTGGGTGTCTTGGTTTCTTGACTCAGACAAAATGCCGCTTAATTCGCTAATTAAAGGATTACCTTGCATCATATTGTTCTTCACTGGTTAGGCAGAGTAAGGGAAGGCTGCGGCGCATGCTTTTGCAGCGGTGGAGGTTGGCTGGTGCTGACGCACACTAAAGTTGCAATAAAACTGCCCATACAAAGCTGCCAGGTAAAACCAAGATTGAATTGCAGGTCGGTAGGCAGATACAGGCTTTGCACATAGGGTTGCATCAATAGGGTAACACTGAATCCGCAGACTAATGCAGCCAATACAGAAGCTTGACTGCCACGTTGGGTAAATAATGCGGTAAAATACACCCCCAACAAGCCACTGTATGAAAAGACCATAACACCCAGTGCAAACTGCAATAAGGGTGTATCGGCATACTGTTGCCAATAAAAACACAACGCTGCCATGGCAGCAAGGGCGGCGGCTACCAGCAACATACCCCAGCGCCCTGCCTTGACATAATGTTGCTCTGCTCGCTTCCCATAACGCTTAGTCTGCCAAGGTCGATACAAGTCTTGCACAATCACTGACGACATTGAATTTAAACCCGAATTCAGGGTAGATAAGGCCGCTGCAACAATCCCAACCGTGACCAAGGCTTTCAGTCCTGCTGGCATTTCATTCAGTACGTAATACATAAAAATCGTCACTGGTTCGCCTTGAAAATTAGGCATGACTTGAGCGCTACCTGCTACTTGCATAAGATCAGGGCGATCATAAAAAATAAACAGCAACAGCCCAATGGCGATAAATACAAACATCACGGGTACCACCATGATGATCGAATACAGCAAAGCTTTACTGCCTTGTTTAGCCGATTTACAGGTCAACATGCGTTGAGTCATGTCTTGATCCAAACCAAAGGCAGCAATGTTGAGTAATACAAACCCGGTTAATACCGACCAAAAATTGAATACACCGCTGGCGGTAAAATCTAGATCAAACTTAAATAAGGCCAACTTCGAACTTTGCCCCGGGCCCGGTTCAGCCAAGACAGCTAGCATGCTACTAAAATCGGCAGGGATGCTCGTTAACAAGGTGATTAACACCGCTAGCGCCGCCAATACATAGACGGCACACTGAATCACGTCGCTGTAGATTACCGAACGAATTCCCCCGTAAACGGTGTAGAGCAAACCACAAACACTGATGAGCAATATCGCGGTTACGACGTGTATTGCGGCAATATCGCCAAATAAAATCATGGCGATGGCAATTGCGGCCATGTACAAACGTGCTCCACTGGCAAAGACTCGACCAAACAAATACATGCTGCCGGCATAACGTTTTGCCGCGCTACCAAAGCGTTGTTCTAGCAGTTCATAGACGGTGAAAACTTGGAATTGATAAAAACGGGGGATCAGATATTTAGCCACAAACAGCGCGGCGATAAGAGCGCCGATATTCGAACTGAGATAGGAAAAGTCACCGCGATATCCTTGATCTGGACCTCCCAAAAACGTAGCGGCTGATTGCGAGGTGGCTAATACGGAAATCGCCACCACCCAAATAGGCATGGCATTGCCGCCTAAAAAATAATCCTGACTGGTGGCCGAGCGGCGATTAAATATCCAGCCAGAGCCCAGCAATATCAGGCCATAAGCAATAAAAACCAGCCAGTCGATGTAGGTATATTGCGCTAGCACGAAGTCAATAATCTCGTTAGTCGCCACGGTTTCTCAGAATATATTATTCTAAACGAATTGTATATACTGAAATAATAAATGACAGATTCGCTGTTACTTACCGTTAAATTCGTATTAGATCATGACAACACTAGCAATGATATACGACACGATACTCATCGCTCCTGCCACTAAGGCATAGGGCATTTGTGTTTTAACGTGGGTTAAGATATCGCAACCAGCAGCGATGGATGAGATCGCTGTGGTATCGGAAATTGGCGAACAGTGGTCACCAAATACACCCCCGCCCAAAATAGCGGCAATCACCAAAGAAGGCGGTAGGCCTAGGGTTTGAATGAGTGGCACCCCTATGGGGATCAAAATAGCAAAGGTGCCCCACGAAGTACCTGTTGTAAACGACATAATACTGCCCGCAATAAATAACATCGGCGCCACTAAGACTAAGGGCAAATAGTCACCCACAAGACCAGCGACAAATACGCCAGTACCCAAGGTTTTTAGGCTGCTACCCAGAGTAAGGGATAACAATACGATAGTGACGACAGGTAACAGTTCGCCAATGCCTCTGAAGCCCAACGCAACGGTTTCTTGATGGCTGAAACGTTTATAACCAACCAGCAGAAGATAGGCCACCACACAAGCTAAAAACGTTGAATACAACACTGACTTCGTGCCACTGCCTTCAATTAAGTTGCCCTGCCCTGTCCATAACATAAAGGCCACCATGCCAAAGATCATGACGGCCAGAGGTAGCAGCATGAATCGTGCTTTGGTGGGGGCTGCACTTTCCAGTTCTTGTGCTGAGGTTTCACATTGTTCATCGGCTTTACGCATGGGACCATGCACTTTATCTTTGGCGATGGTGTAAGCCACAATGCCCAAGGTAAACAAGGCATAAAAATTTAGTGGTAAGGTGCCCACTAGAATACTCACCGCAGATTGGTCTAATTGATAATTACCTAGTAATCCCAGCACTAAGGCGCCCCAGCCGTTCAGCATGATGAGAATACAGACGGGGGCACTTGTGCTGTCGATGATATATGCCAAACGTGCACGACTCATTTTATATTTGTCGAATAAACCACGTGCCAGAATGCCAGCCGTTAACACACTTAAATTGGATTCGATAAACACGGCGATGCCAGTAAACATGGTCAAGCTACCCACTTGTCGTTTACTTTTGGCTACGCCAAGACGCACTAACCAGTTAACGGTTGCCGCTACCCCACCAGAATCGCGAATAAAAGCTAGCAGGGCGCCGACTAATAAGCTGAACAACAAGACTCTGGCATTGCCCGGATCACTGATGATAGTGACAATCTGTTCGATGGTATTAATCGGTGCCATCCACACAGAGCTTTCAGGTGCAGAAAACAGAATAATAAATTCCGCACTGAGGATGGCGAGTAATAACGCTAGGGTGACTTCTTTTTTCCAGAAAACGACCAAAATGGCAACGATGGGTGGGATGATTGAATAGGCGTCCATAGCGAGTTCCTGAGTAGTTTCCGAAAATTATTATTATTATTTAGCCCCTGTCATACTGAGCCAAAGCACTGTTTAGGTCAATATACTTCATCGCGCCGGTGTAGCGAATTAAAAATAAATTATTCCAAACGCACATTTTGATTGTAGAACGTGACCAGCCAAAACCATGTTGCCTCACGCCATGCGAAAACCAAGGGTGCTCTTCTACACGCTTAGCTCATGTAGGTGGCTGTGCCGGTGGCGATATGTAAACCGCTATCGTTATGCAAATCCATGCGACATACCGCCACTTTTTTGCCGCGGCGGATTACCTTAGCACTGGCGATAAACTCCGCGCCACGACCAGGTCGTAAATAGTCAACACGCATATCTAAGGTGCCACCATTGGCTAGCTGATCGTAATATTCCTTTACGGCTTCAATACTATCTAAGTGCACGGTGCCAGCCAGCAACGCGGCGATACTGCCTACTGTATCTAAAACGGCTGCTGTGACACCACCATGCAGAATTTTATGCACAGGGTTGCCCATTAAGTTGTCTTGCCAACTGAGGCGAATTTCAGCGTCCAAATTTTCCGTGTATGAAGCTCTCAAACCAAGCAAATTATTGAACGGCATGTGATGGTTAAAAAACTCAATGATAAACTGCTGCAATTGAATAGGTGTCACGATGAGGGCCCACAAATAGTAAAGAACCAGCAATGTGACGAATTTTTACGTCGCAAGCAAGTGATGCCAGGCGTAAAAACCAGTAAACTTGCCCAACTTTTCATCATGTTGAGACAATTTTGACTTTTCAAGCAACACCACGGCCGCCCTCTTTTGAACAATCGGATGACAATGCGGGTTTGCATCAAGCAAAACAGATATTAAGTCAAACTTTTGGTTACCCAGAATTTCGTCCCGGCCAAGCCGAGGTCATTGAGCAGGTACTGACGGGGCGTGATAGTTTGGTGTTAATGCCAACAGGTGGTGGCAAGTCATTGTGTTATCAGGTACCCGCTTTACAGTTGCCGGGTATTTGTATTGTGGTATCACCGCTTATCTCATTGATGAAAGACCAAGTGGATGGTTTGCAAGCTTATGGTGTTGCGGCCGCCTACATTAATTCAAATCTTGCTGCCCCTGACTTATTAAATGTGCTCAGCGGCATGCAAGATGGTCGTTACAAACTCATTTATGTAGCGCCAGAACGGTTAATGAAAGCAGATTTTATTGAGCGTTTACACGGTTTAAATATCAGTTTGTTTGCCATTGACGAAGCGCACTGTGTTTCACACTGGGGCCATGATTTTCGCCCTGATTATCGATTACTAGGACAGTTGAAAAGCCAGTTTCCCCATGTCCCCATGTTGGGTTTAACCGCTACAGCTGACTTAGCTACCCGTGCTGACATCACCCAACAACTAAACTTACAACAGCCTTTTATCTATAAAGGTAGTTTCGACCGCCCCAATATTCGCTATAACCAAGTGACCAAATATAAGGCCACCGATCAGGTGCTGCACTATGTTAAACAGCAAGAAGGGAGCGGCATTATCTATTGCAATAGCCGCAAAAAAGTTGATGACTTAAGTATTGCTCTAGCGCGCCAAGGGATTAAATGTGCTGGTTATCATGCGGGCTTAGAGGCTGGCATCCGTGACAAAATACAACGGGATTTTATCGAGGATAAGTTAGACATTATTGTCGCTACCGTCGCGTTTGGTATGGGCATCAATAAATCTAACGTCCGCTTTGTGGTGCACTTTGATTTGCCTCGTAGCATTGAATCGTACTATCAAGAAATCGGCCGTGCAGGGCGTGATGGCATGCCTGCTGAGGCATTGTTGCTGTACGATCCCAAAGATGTAGAGCGCATTCGTCAATGGATTGCCAACGGTGATAACAACAGCCGTAACGAAGTGGAACTGCAAAAGTTTTCAGCCATGGAGGCCTTTGGTGAAGCGCAAACATGTCGGCGCCAAATATTGCTTAATTACTTTGCTGAATATTCTGCCGGTCAGTGCCAAAACTGTGACATCTGTCTCGATCCGCCTAAGGCTTATGATGGCACGGTTGATGCGCAAAAAGTGTTGTCATGCGTTTACCGACTGAATCAGCAAGTTGCCAGCCAGTACCTCATTGATGTGCTACGTGGTAAGCAACTGAAACGGATAGTAGAGCAGCAGCATGATAGTTTAAGCACCTTTGGCATCGGCAAAGATCAAAGCGATGCGTATTGGTACAACATCATCAATCAATTGATTCATAGGGGTTTATTACGTGTGGATATCACCCAGCACGGCGCACTCAAACTAACTGAAGCAGCTCGTCCGGTTTTGAGTCAGCAACAGCATGTTGCTTTGGCTGTGCCTCGTTTGAGTTTGGATCTTGGCAATAAAAAACGCAGTGACAGTAAGGACTACGACAAGGCGCTGTTTGCCAAACTAAAACACTTGCGCAAAAGTATCGCCGAAGATGACGGGGTGCCACCCTTTGTGGTTTTCAGTGATGCCAGCTTGGCCGACATGGCCAGACTGTTACCAAGCTCTAGCGCAGAATTTCTTGCGGTCAGTGGTGTCGGACAAACCAAGCTAGAGCGTTATGGCACGCGTTTTATATCCCTCATTAGTCAACATGTAAGCTGATAAAACGTGTGACTGGGCGTGTTAGGGCAGCTTTTCATTTTCCTAGAAATATCGCATACTAAGCGGCCACATTTGAGTTGATTAAATCCATGGCTGTCAAAGGAATTTCTAAACCACCTTCGGACTCAAAAGTCGAACGACTTAAGATCCCACCCCACTCTATCGAAGCTGAACAATCAGTATTGGGCAGTATGTTAATTGCCCCGGATTCTTGGGATAAAGTGGCTGAACTTGTGGTCGACAGTGACTTTTATAACCGCTCTCATCAAATTATCTTTCGCGCCATTGTACGTTTACTTAATAAAAACCAACCCATTGACTTAATTACCGTTTCTGAAGATTTAGACGGCATAAACGAGCTTGAAGATGCGGGTGGTTTTGCTTACCTCGGCGAATTGGCCCGCAATACACCTAGTGCAGCCAACGTGACAGCATACGCTCAAATTATTAAAGAGCGCGCGGTAACCCGGGAATTAATTGGGGTAGCCCATGAAATTGCTGATGCGGGATACAATCCAGAAGGCCGCAATAGCGGTGAAATTCTGGACATGGCAGAAAGTAAAGTCTTTGAAATTGCTGAAAAACGCACCGGTAAAGATGAAGGCCCTAAAAATATTGAAGCGGTACTCACCAAGACTATCGATCGTCTAGAGTTTTTGGTCAAAAGTAATAAAGAAGTCACTGGCGTGTCGACGGGTTACACGGATCTTGATAAAAAGACCAGCGGCTTGCAGCCCTCAGATCTAATCATTGTGGCGGCACGTCCTTCCATGGGTAAAACTACCTTCGCCATGAACTTGTGTGAAAATGCCATGTTGTTGGAAGAAAAACCAGTTCTGGTATTCAGTTTAGAGATGCCCGCTGAACAGATCATGATGAGGATGTTGGCTTCTCTCAGCCGTGTGGACCAAACTAAAATCCGTACTGCGCAATTGAATGATGAAGACTGGGCTAGAATTTCGAACACCATGGCCATGCTTAAAGACAAAGACAATTTGTTTGTGGATGATTCGTCGGGATTAACCCCCATGGAAGTCCGTACCCGAGCTCGTAAGTTGGCGCGAGATAAGGGTGGAATCAGCCTCATCATGATTGACTACTTACAACTGATGCGCGTTCCCGGCTTAAGCGAAAACCGTACGCTAGAAATCGCCGAGATATCTCGCTCACTCAAAGCTTTGGCCAAAGAACTAGAAGTGCCCGTGGTCGCATTATCTCAGCTGAATCGGGGACTTGAACAACGCAGTGATAAACGCCCTATCAACTCAGATTTACGTGAATCAGGTTCAATTGAGCAGGATGCTGACTTAATTATGTTTATCTATCGTGATGAGGTTTATCACGAACAAAGTGCTGACAAAGGCATCGCAGAAATCATTATTGGCAAACAACGTAATGGCCCTATTGGTACAACCCGCTTAACCTTCCAAGGACAATTTTCGCGCTTTGATAACTACGCAGGGCCTGCGATTGCTGATGATTACTAGGCCCTAGAAGAAACACTAGCAAAAGGGTTAGGCATAGGCGCTAATTGAAAAGCAAAAAAAAGGAGATGCCATGCATCTCCTTTTTGTTTTCAGCTTATCAGCTTATTGCTTTAATACTTTAACGCGTTTGCTTGCGGTTACTTTTGCAGTTAAACGACGGTTTTTAGCATGTGCTTCTGGTGTGTTGGCAGTGTCAAGTAATTGAGTCTCACCGTAACCTACTGCAGTGATACGCTCAGCAGCGATGCCATACTTGTCAATCAACAACTTACGCACAGCGTCAGCACGCTTTTGCGACAGCATCAGGTTGTAACTGTCAGCACCAGGTGCAGAAGCATGACCTTCAATCACGGTGTCTGTGCTAGGGAAACGCTTCATGAATTCAGCAAATTCTTGTATCTCAGCTGAATTTGGATCTTTGATGATTGAGCTGTTGTTGGCGAAGGGGACAACCAAATTTTGAACCACTTCTTCTTCCATAAATATGCTACAACCAACGGCGTCTACTTTGTCGGTGATAGGTGTATTTGCACATTGGTCAACATTGTCCAATACACCATCTTCATCGGCATCTTCAGACAATGGGCAGCCTTTTGCACCAACTGGCGTGCCAGCTGGGGTGTTTGGGCATTGATCCGTGTCGTTTAAAACGCCATCGTTGTCGCTATCAACTGAACAGCCTGTTGCATCAACTACTGTACCAACTGGGGTGTTTGGACATTGATCCTGTGCGTCATAGACACCGTCTCTATCACTATCTTTTGGCATGGCAGCAACCGGCTCAGACGTTGTGCTACCAAAGCTGTAACCGAAGCCAAGTTTGACACCCATATCAACCGTGCCATTGTCTAAGTTGTAGTAAGAAGCCACTTCAGTGATCAAACGCCATTTATCGTTAAGTGCCCAATGTTTACCTAGACCGATGTTCAACATATTGCCGCTATCGGTAATGTCTACGTGTTTATAACCACCAAAGGCATACATTAGGTCATTTTTTAAAAAATATAAGGCATCAAAACCAACACGGTATGCGGTGCTGTCGCTACCCAGAGGTGCCGCATTAACATCTAATTTAGATAGCTCTAAACGAGCGGCCCACTGAGGTTTGAAGCGGAAACCGAATTCACCACCGAAACCTACTGCATCACTAACATAAGTGGGAAATCCAGCAATTTCCTGGTCAGTTGAGTAATATTCGGCAAAACCAGCTAACCACTCATCGCCCTGTTTGCCCGCTTCGGCAAAAGCCTGAGTGGACAAAATAGCCATGATGCTGGCGGCTAAGGTTAATTTTTTCATCTTTACTTCCTTTCGTATTGAGATGTGTTCCAAAGGTAAACTACCGTTTTATCTGCGTTAGTTCATGAATTATTTAATAATTGTGAGAATGTTGCAAATAACAGACTGCCATTATTAGGGTTTTGCCAATTCTTGAATAAGTATTTGTTACTCATCGGTCTTAAGAATTGTTTATCTACCTAAGCGATATTTTAACATACTGTTTTTTCAGGGATTAACATAATTAAGACAATTATTGTTAATCCTGCTTGTTTATTGTTATAACGAGTTCAGCAAAATTTACGCCATCTTGCTCATTTTAATCACTTTTGTACTACTTATTAAAACACATTTCCAAATACAACTTACCGGTCTTATGAATAAATGGCATCATCAGCTTTTTACCATCTACTTGGTGGTTAACTGTGTGGTTTTTGCCAGACACAACCATGGGAGTAGCCATTCCAAATTCGTAACCCTTTTGACTGAGTTCATTTTTTGCACCACCACAGATCATATTGGTTAATTCACCCACCATGTCTTTCACGTCGGCATTAAGGCTGGTGGGCTTTTCACCTAACATTTTATGCATGACTTCCAATACTAAGCCCTCATCAAAAGAGATGGATAAAGAGCCCTGAATATTGTCGCCCACCATACCGATCAAACCAGAGATATCTCCGCCAGCCACATCATCATTTTTTTTCTGCGGTTTTCCTGGCGTAAGTTCAGTTTGAGCCATCGTGCTAAACACGTTTAACAAGGCAGTAATAAACGGATTGATGAATTCTGCATTCATAAAAGTTGGCTTTCCTTATGCGAATTTGGTGGTTTAATTGTCGAATGTTTAACTGGGTTCACTATTGACAAGCTGAACAGGTGCCATGTGCTTCAATTGTTTGTGTGTCAACTTTAAAGCCCAGAGACTGGGCTTGTTTGTCTAGGGTTTCTTTTAAACCAGCAGATTGAATTTCTTGTACTTCTCCGCAACTGTCGCAAATTAGAAACTGTACGGGATGTTTGCAATCAAAATGATGGCATGCCACAAATGAATTGGTGGATTCCAACTTATGCACCAAACCGAATTCCAATAAAAAATCCAGTGTTCGATAAATGGTGGCTGGTTTAGCGCCTGCCTCAGTGAGTTTTAAGGCATCCAGTAACTCGTAAGCCCCAGTGGCTTTTTCCTGCAGCAGCAGCAGGGCATAAACTTTTTCACGCAATAACGTAAACCTCGCGCCTCTGTCTTCACAAAACTTGCGTGCATTGTTCACGTGTATATCAATATTAGTCACAAAATATTCCCAAATGATTCACGCCCCAATAGTAGCACTTTTTCATGCATTTATTAGTCAAATCGTAGCAGTCATTCAGCTGAATGGTGCATTTTAAGTGTATTTTTTTAGAGACATGCACAGTGCGCGAAAAGACCTGACTGTTTCCTCGAAGTTAATCTGAGCAATTTGCGACTTGTTGCGTATATTTCGTTGAATTATCTATTTTTCCATGGTGGCAATTTTCACGTAATCCAGCATTCACAGAACGATCCGGCTTCGTGAATATCTGTGTTACTCTTCATTTTTACACAATATTTTTTGATGCATGCATGATTGAACAAAATATTAAGATCGAAGCAGACCAAATCGCGATATGGTTGGTGGTAAGTGGTGACAAATTACTCCAGATCAGTGGGCAAGTTGGGCAATTTGAACGCACATGGCAAGAACTTTCGTTTGCGCATGCTTATCAAGATCAGATTGTCAAAGTAGGTGAATACAGACAACGCCCTTGTTTATTGGTTGATATGGGTAACGAGCGTGTTGATGATGATTCTATAACGGCAGTAAGTATGCGCGCTTTGCTGATGCAAGTAGATGAGGAACTATTTGGTATTGTGGCGCGCGCTTGGCAAATTGCCTTGTTTATGCGTACTCACCGTTTTTGTGGGCAGTGTGGTGCAACCATGCGGCAAATTGATTGGGAAATGGCGCTGCAATGCAGTCGTTGTCAGCATCGTTGTTATCCACGTATTTCTCCCTGCATTATCGTCGCTATTCGCCATCAACATTGCCTGCTATTAGCGCAGGGCAAAGCCCATCAAAGTCGTCAAATGTATTCTACCTTAGCCGGATTTGTGGAGAGCGGTGAAACCTTAGAACAAGCAGTCCATCGTGAAGTATTTGAAGAGGTTGGCGTTAAAATAAAAAATTTACGTTACTTTGGGAGTCAACCTTGGCCCTTCCCGCACTCACTGATGGTGGGTTTTTTAGCTGACTATGCTGAAGGCGACATTGAGGTTGATGGTAAAGAGATTATTTGTGCGCAGTGGTTTAAACACGATGAACTCCCCAATACCCCACCCACTTTATCTATTGCTGGACAATTGATTCAACACACGGTGCAAGAAATCCAGCAAAGCCTCAGTTAAAATGTGTCAGGCATAAAAAACCCCACAATCGTGGGGTTTGAATATTTTAGCGTCTTGTGGTCTCGTCAACGAGCTTCTTGGTCTTGGGATGCTTTCGCGTAGTTGTTATAGCAACAGCGCTGCGGGATTGCAAGTTTTTGACGAAATTAGCCGGATTAGGGCTTTTATCACGAGGTAAAGTCGCTACAATGGCGCCCTTTTTACCGTGTTTGCTGGCTTAGCCGCATGAGGAAACTATGCAACAACTCGAAAATGACCGCTATTTGCGCGCCTTATTGCGTCAGCCAGTAGACGTGACACCCGTGTGGATGATGCGCCAAGCCGGCCGCTATTTACCAGAGTACAAAGCAACTCGCGCTGAAGCAGGGGATTTCATGAGCCTATGCAAAAATGCGGAGTTAGCCTGCGAAGTAACCCTTCAACCTCTGCGGCGTTTTGATCTCGATGCCGCAATTTTGTTTTCTGACATATTAACGATTCCAGATGCCATGGGGCTGGGTTTGTATTTCGAAAACGGCGAGGGTCCGCGTTTCGAAAGACCATTGACCAGTCTCCAAGATATTCAAAAACTGCCAATTCCAGACCCAGAAATGGAGTTGGGGTATGTGATGAATGCTGTTCGAACCATTCGCAAAAACCTCAAAGGTAGCGTGCCCTTGATTGGTTTTTCAGGTAGCCCTTGGACCTTGGCTACTTACATGGTGGAAGGCGGCTCAAGCAAAGCCTTCACAAAGATTAAAAAGATGGGCTTTAGTGAACCTGCAGCCTTGCATTTGTTACTTGATAAATTAGCCGACTCAGTGACCTTATATCTGAACGCGCAAATTGCCGCCGGTGTTCAATCTGTGATGATTTTTGATACGTGGGGCGGGGTATTATCGCCACGCGATTACCAAGATTTTTCGCTGCAATATATGCATAAAATTGTTGCTGGGCTGACGCGGGAACATGACGGTCGTAAAGTACCTGTGACCTTATTCACCAAAAATGGAGGCCAGTGGTTAGAGGCGATGGCTGCCACTGGCTGTGATGCACTTGGTTTGGACTGGACTATTGATATTGCTGACGCCAAACGCCGCGTCGGGGATAAAGTGGCATTGCAAGGCAATATGGACCCCTCAATGTTATACGCTGAGCCAGCGCGCATTGAGCAAGAGGTGCAACATATCCTTCAGGGCTTTGGTTCAGGTACTGGCCATGTATTTAATTTAGGCCACGGCATCCATCTCGATGTACCACCTGATCATGCCAAAGTATTTGTTGATGCGGTGCATCGCTATAGCAAGCCTTATCATCAGTAGGTGCTGTGCCCTGTCAGCAACCGACTGCTGCAGGGCATGCTCATTTTGCTCAGACCTTGTTATTTTTTATACAAAGCATTCAGATAGGCGGCAATTCTTAAACCCGCCATTTGCAAACGCATTTTAATTGTCGGTGTTTGTTGGTACAGGTAGCTCCAAGACAAGTTATCGGAGTCTGGATAAATGTTTTGGCGGATAGCGGCGCTCTCGGCAATCCATACCAAGGGGTCACTCTCCATCCACTTACTTGCTTGTTCACTCGATATTTTTTTACCAAGAAAATCAGTCCACTCTGTGTAGGACAAATCACGTTGCTCAATCAATCCTGTATCCCACACGCTGTGTAAGTTACTGTCATTCCAGAAGAATTTTAATTTCACATCATTGCCACCCTTATCCGTGCCATTGCCAACATGTAGCGGTTGATGTAAGTCACCGATGATGTGCACGATAAAGCGTAACGCTAACTGTTTGTCGGCAACACTGCTGGCGGGGTCTTTTAACACGCCGCTAAAACGCTGCAATGCTGTGTAGGCATCCCCCACCTCTGGTGCCCCTACTTCGCTGTAGGTCTTGCCATCTGGTACCGTCACAAAGTGCCAAGGATAAGACGTTTTTTGCCAAAAAACGTCCGGGTCGGCGCGCATTTCGTCAGCATAGGTTGATGCCTCGGCTAGGTTTTCATTGGGTAGCAGATGCGCCACAGCCGCTTTGGCTTCAGCACTTAAATATTGCTCAGCGATAGCCCCAGTAACACGATGGCCATTTTGCCCCCAAGCCATGGCTTGATTGCAGCTAAGCAAACAGCCCAGCGCCATGAATAAACTGGGTAGATGAGGAGATTTTATATTCATAAACAGCTCTTTATAGTGAGTAAAAGGAAGAGTTAAACAACAGATGTCGCTTTAACTTACTTGGTTAATTGTTCCAGTAATTTTTGGTGGATACCACCAAAACCACCGTTGCTCATGATCACAATGTGATCACCCGGTTTGGCATAAGTTACAATCGATTTAACTAACATACTTAAATCTTTATAAAGCAACGCGGTCACCGGGCTTTTGGCCAATAGTTCATCCATTGACCAACTTAAATTACCCGGTTCAAATACAAAAACCTGATTAGCTGCTGACCAAGAAAGAGGCAGCGTATCTTTGTGCACGCCCATTTTCATGGTGTTGGAGCGAGGTTCCAAAACAGCAAGGATACGTTGCTCCCCGACTTTTGCGCGTAAGCCTTCCAGGGTTGTCGCGATAGCGGTGGGGTGATGAGCAAAATCGTCATATACCGTAATGTCATTGACTACACCCAGCACTTCCATGCGTCTTTTGGTATTGATAAAACGACTAATAGCGTCAATTGCGATGGGTGTATCAACCCCTGCGTGGCGTGCTGCGGCAATGGCCATCATCGCGTTATTAATATTATGCCGACCTTGTAATTGCCATGTTACTTTGCCTTGGCTTTCGCCTTTTAACATCACCTCGAATTCACTGCCATCGGCACTGATGTCGCCCACTTGCCAGTCTTTCCCATAAAACTGCACGGGTGTCCAACAGCCCATATCCAAGACTTTAGTCAAGTTGGGGTCTTGATGTGGGGTCAGTACTAGGCCGTTATTTGGAACCGTGCGGATTAAATGATGAAATTGTTTTTGAATCTCCCCGAGATTGGTAAAAATATCCGCGTGGTCAAACTCCAAATTGTTGAGTACAACAGTGCGAGGCCGGTAGTGCACAAACTTAGAACGTTTATCAAAAAAAGCACTGTCGTATTCGTCGGCTTCAATCACAAAAAAAGGACTTTCTCCTAGGCGTGCCGAGACACCAAAATTTTGCGGAATACCACCAATTAAAAATCCTGGCGCCATGCCTGCGTACTCGAGGATCCAAGCTAACATGCTCGATGTAGTGGTTTTGCCATGTGTACCTGCTACGGCCAATACCCACCTGTCTTTCAATACATTTTCTAACAGCCACTGAGGGCCACTGATGTAGGGAATGTTGCGATCCAATACATATTCCACCGCACTGTTACCACGTGATAAGGCATTACCAATGATCACAAGATCGGGTTGAGGATTGAATTGATTGATGTCGAAACCTTCAGTCAACGCTATCCCTAAGCCTTCGAGCTGGGTGCTCATTGGAGGATAAACATTACTGTCTGCGCCAGTAACATGGTGACCTAAAGAGCTTGCAATAGCGGCAATACCGCCCATGAACGTGCCGCAAATGCCAAGAATGTGTATATGCATAGACTGTGTTGCTAAAGTCAAATTGGGCTGTAGCCTATCAGAAGGAGGCCTTGCAACCCAATGCCAAGTGCAAATTTAATTTAGTTCAAATGCCAATTAATGTGCGGCGATTCACAAAGAATCGAATTCGCATGCTGAGTTTTATTTTTATAGCAGTTACAATCCAACTCGGTTGACGGTCATTTTTTCTAATAACAAGCCGCTACCACACCACCCTACACGCACACATAAGGTAAAAACCATAAATGAAACGTTTAAACTCACAACTTCAGGATGACGGCGCTCCGATGGAGCTCATTTTACTGATTAGAACACTCCTAGCTGGCTGTAAAGAAATTGCCTTCCGGGTAAGTCAGGGCGCTTTGGCAGGGGTATTAGGCTCAACATTGAGTGAAAACGTCCAAGGTGAAACGCAGAAAAAACTAGACGTGATATCCAATCAAATTCTCAAAGATATCTTAAAAGATTCCGGCTACGTCAAAGCTATTTCGTCTGAAGAAGAAGATCATGTTGTGCCTTGTCATCCGGACGGCAAATATTTAGTCAGTTTCGACCCCCTTGACGGGTCGTCAAATACTGATATCAATAGTTTGATTGGTACGATTTTTTCCATTGCTCATGCGCCCCAGTGGATGAAGCCGGATGATCCGTCAGCCTTTATCCAACCAGGTACACAAATGGTTGCCGCCGGTTATGTTTTGTATGGCCCATCAACCATGTTAGCGATGACCACAGGACGTGGCACCCATCTGTATACGCTGGATAAAACCCATGGTGGTTTTCTATTGACGAAAGCCAACGTCAAGGTGCCAGAGCAAACCGCAGAGTTTGCGATTAACACCTCAAATCAACGTCATTGGGAAGAGCCAATCCAACAGTATGTCAAAGACTTAATTGCTGGTGAAGAAGGCCCTCGTGGCAAAGATTATAATATGCGCTGGGTGGCCGCCATGGTGGGTGATATTCATCGTGTATTGTGCCGTGGTGGTATTTTTATGTACCCCTTCGATAAACGCAATCCGCACATTCCCGGTAAATTGCGTTTGCTTTATGAGGCCAATCCTATGGCTTTTTTGATGGAGCAAGCGGGTGGCATGGCCGAGACAGGCAATGGGCGGATTATGGAAGTGATGCCAACAGAGATCCACCAGCGAGTGCCGGTTTTACTGGGTTCAAAAGAAGAAGTTCAAGCCTGTTTAAGCTATTACTGATGGCCTCGTATATCAAGAATGGGTGAGCGCTTTACACGATTTTGATGCAAATCAGCACTAGTGAATCACAATGGGGTGCCGCAGCCTGTGCCCCATTTCTAGTTCTCCCGCTCGCTTAAGTAGCACTTAGCTGCATTAATCTTGTGTGCATTAAACTAAGCGCATAAAAAACCGCCAGAAAATCTGGCGGCTGATGCTAGCTTTTGGTGATTTGGGATCACAGTAATGGAGCAATGACCAAACTGACGATTGCCATCACGTTGATCAGAATGTTCATCGCCGGTCCCGAAGTATCTTTAAATGGATCACCCACAGTATCACCCACCACTGTCGCAGCATGCACAGGTGAACCCTTGCCACCAAGGTTGCCTTTTTCCACGTATTTTTTAGCATTGTCCCAGGCTCCACCGGCATTGGCCATCATCAGAGCGAGCAATACACAACCCAATAAAGCGCCACCCAACATGCCTCCTAGTGCGTGAGCGCCTAGACCAAAACCAACCAAGGGTGGCACGGCGACAGCAATGACGCCCGGCAGGATCATTTTTTTCAGAGCGGCTTTAGTGGCAATATCAACACAACGCGCGGTATCCGGTTCCGCTGTGCCTTCCATCAAACCTTTAATTTCACGAAACTGGCGCCGAATTTCTTGGATCATTTCAAAGGCGGCATCACCCACTGCGGTCATGGTAATCGAGGCGATTAAAAACGGCAGTACACCACCAATAAACAAGCCAATTAACACCATGGGATTCCCCAAATTCAAGCTAAAACCTGAATGGTGAACATTTAAAGTCTCAATAAACGCCGCGATTATAGCGAGGGCGGCTAGCGCTGCCGCACCAATCGCAAAGCCTTTACCAATGGCCGCAGTTGTATTACCCAACTCGTCGAGTGAATCGGTTATATCCCTTGTTTCTTTACCCAGCCCGGCCATTTCAGCTATACCGCCAGCGTTATCTGCCACAGGGCCATAAGCGTCAATTGCCATAGTGATACCCACCGTGGCTAACATCCCGACAGCCGCTATTCCGACACCATAAAGACCAGAAAGCTGAGTGGAAGCAAAAATAATGGCACATATCGTCAAAACGGGGATGACCACTGATTGCATACCCACTGACAAACCGGTGATCATCACCGTAGCAGGGCCTGTTTGCCCCGCTTCAGCAATCTTTCGTACGGGCGTTGAGGCGGTGTAATACTCGGTGACTAAACCTATGATAATGCCACCTACGGCACCGGCGACTACCGACCACCACACATGATCATTAATCCCTAGCTTGGCGATCACAAAGTAGGCAGCCGCAATAAAAATAACCGCGGCAGATATAGTGCCAGCCCGCAATGCCACTTCAGGTTTATTGGCTGACATGAGCTTGACCAGAATGATGCCGGCTACGGAGCATAATAGACCTGTTGACGCCAATGCGAGGGGTAAAAACATCAATGATTCCTGCGCGCCTAAGGCACTCATCGCCATGGTAGACGCGATGGCTATGGTGGCGATCATGGCACCGCAATAAGATTCAAAAATATCTGAACCCATACCAGCGACATCGCCAACGTTATCACCCACGTTGTCAGCGATAACGCCAGGGTTACGCGGGTCATCTTCTGGTATGCCCGCTTCAATCTTACCAACTAAATCAGCACCTACATCCGCACTCTTGGTGAATATGCCACCGCCAACACGAGAAAACAGGGCAACTATTGAGGCGCCCATGCCAAAACCATGAATAACATGAGCAGTACCTGGATCACCGCCGAAGTAGTAGTACAAAACGCCTAAACCCAATAAACCCATCGACGCTACACACAAACCCATCACCGAACCACCCATAAAAGCGATGGTGAGTGCAGCAGCAGACCCCTGATCGTGGGCTGCTTGTGTAGTACGCACGTTGGCCTTGGTGGCGGTGAACATGCCTAAATATCCCGCTAAGGCCGAGCAACTCGCACCCGCAACAAAGGCAATGGTGGTGTCGGCGCCAAGGGAGAAATACAGTGCTATTGCGACAACCAAGGCAAAGATAAACAACATTTTATATTCGCGGTGCATAAACACCATGGCACCAGTGTGAATGGCATCGCCAATTTTGATTACAGCGGGATTGCTGACAGGGTTTCGTTTAATTAACGTGTAGACAATAAAAGCGCAGATTAAACCGGCCAAACCTAGTAAGGGCGGAATAGTGATTAAATCGGTCATAGAGTTCCCTAAAAGTAGAGTGACAATGACACAAAGCAGACAACTGAATTCACCACACTTTACTGTGCTGCATCCACTTACATTGCGTTTTGGTAAACCCAATACATCTGCAATTCACGTCTCCACGACACCATCTGTCGACCTTGCAAAAAATGGGCTTATTCGTTGTTTTATTTACATTTTTATAACAACTTAACGGCACTATAGCGATATCTGCGCAAATTGTTCAAGTATTAATCACTAAATATTCATCGCTGGCAGAATAATCGCCATTTCGCGTTCCATCTTCGTGCTCAAGTCTTTATAATTCTCGCCAATCAAATTCAAGCTACAAGGTTAATCTTATGAGTTTAAATGCTGTGCCAGCCGGTAAAAATCTGCCAGACGAAATTAACGTCATTATTGAAATTCCAGCCCATTCCGACCCAGTAAAATACGAAGTCGATAAAGACTCTGGCGCCATTTTTGTCGATCGTTTTATGGCGACATGTATGCACTATCCAACTAATTATGGTTACGTTCCGCATACTTTGTCAGAAGACGGCGATCCAGCTGATGTATTAGTCATCACGCCTTTTCCTTTGTTGGCCGGTTGTGTGATCCGCTGTCGCCCAGTGGGTGTGTTGAAAATGACAGATGAATCAGGTACCGATGCCAAGATCTTGGCTGTGCCTGCAGATAAACTGTCCACTATCTACCGTGGTATTTCTGAAATTGACCAAGTACCTGAATTGACTTTGCGGCAGATTGAGCACTTCTTCTCACATTACAAAGATTTAGAACCTAACAAATGGGTCAAAATTGATGGTTGGGAAAACGCTGCTTCAGCTAAAGTAGAATTAGTTGAAAGTGTTAAGCGTTACGAAGTGGCGGAAGAAAAACCCCGTTTTTAACGTTAACGATTTCCTGCGAAGCCGACACTGTCTTTAAGATGGTTGTCGGCTTTTTTGTTGGTTCACTTGCCGTGACATGCGACAATCAATGCATAATAATAGGAGACTAACATGAAATGGTGGCTAACAAGCTTAGTGGTATGTGCCGCATTTACCGCACAAGCAGAGGTTGTTGAATTATATTGGGAAGACATGATACCAAAAGGCTATATTGCTCCCGATGTTCAGGTGCAGCACGAAGGTAGCATGGCCCAGCAAAATTTAGACGCCCCTGTTGTGCCATCTCTTGATGGTAAAGTGGTCAAAATACCTGGATTTGTGGTGCCATTAGAAAGCGATCAACGTCTCACTACCGAGTTTTTGTTAGTGCCCTACTTCGGCGCTTGTATTCATGTCCCGCCACCGCCGCCTAATCAAATTGTCTATGTGAAGTTTTCCACTGGCGTGCCGATAGATAATCTTAACGATGCAGTTTGGGTGACAGGGACATTAAGCACCTCTGGTTGGCAAGGAGAAATGGCCACTGTTGGTTACGCTTTAACAGGCATAACAGTAACGCCCTACGATGGCTAAATAATGTGCTATAAATCAGGAAGCTACTAAAGCGTATTTTTGTAGTGGATAAAATTGCGTTACAAAATTTTTACACTCATTATGCTTATATGGTGTGACTGTGTTACCCGCTTCAAAATTGAATAGGATGGCTAGATGAATTTTTTAATGAAACTTTCAATTGCACAGAAGTTATTCCTCATCCCCATTATTGGGACGGTGGGATTTTTGTTGTATTTGGCGATTACGACTTCCACAGCGTTGACCAATGTCAGTTTGTTAGATGATGTGATTCAAGTGCAATATCCAGCCTTGGATGCCACTAAAACGGCGTTGGTTAAATTAGAAAAAGTGCGTGACACCCTAAGTAGCGCGGCGATTACTGGCGATGAAGACGCACTCGAATCAGCCAAAGAACTGGCTGCAGAAACAACAAAGTTGTTGGAAAAAATTCAATCTATTAACCCGAGCTTGAGTGCTGAAGCGAACGACATCAACAGTGATTTCCAAGCTTATTTTAAGTTGGCCTATGGGTTTAGCGAGTCCATGGTCAATCAGTCCGCTGATATGAGCAAAGTGGCGCGCATGAACAGCAGCTATGAACAAGTTACTAAGGCCATGTCAGCATTTAGAGATGCACGTATCAATGCCTTCCAACAAGGGATCCATGAATCCAAAGAAAGTGGTACAAGCATGATCACGGTGGGCGGCATCATGGCAGTGATCACCATTGTCTTGTTGTTTGCTGCCGCTATTCCCATTGTGACCGGTACCAAGGGCAGCATCATGCAGGTAGTGAACTCTTTGAAAGATATCGCCCAAGAAGACGGGGATTTAACGGTACGCATTCAAACAAAAAACAAAGATGAGATCGGTGACTTGGTTTATTGGTTTAATCAATTCATGGAAAAACTCCAAGGTGTGGTGAAAGACATCGTCAATGCCTCGTTGCCTTTGTCGCAGCTGGCACAAAATTTAAATCAACTTACCGATGACACCAATAAAACCATTGATGTTCAGCAACGCGCGGCAACAGAAGCAAAACGTGCGGTAGATGATATGTCTTCCAGTGTGAGTGCGGTTGCTGCTAGTGCGGCGGAAGCGGCCAGTGCGGCAGGTGATGCTTCCTCGGCTGCCGATGATGGACAAGCGGTGGTCAATCATACCGTACACAGCATTCAACAACTTGCGGCGAATGTGCAAGATACGGCAGAAGTGATCCGCAAGCTTGAAGCCGACTCCAATCAGGTGGGCGTGGTCTTAGATGTGATTAAGGGCATTGCCGAACAAACGAATTTATTGGCATTAAATGCGGCTATCGAAGCGGCTCGTGCCGGCGAACAAGGCCGTGGTTTTGCGGTGGTCGCAGATGAAGTGCGCACCCTTGCTTCGCGCACTCAGCAGTCTACCGAACAGATTCAGAAAACCATTGAACAATTACAAAATGCTGCGCGTTCAGCGGTTAATGTTATGGCTAAAGGGACTGAGCAGGCTTCAAACAGCGTTGATACCGCCAATAAAGCGGGCGCAAGTTTATCGGTGATTACGGAAACCATCAGCCGAATTACCCGCATGAATGACCAAATTGCACGGTCAACGGGTGACCAACAAAGTGTGGCAAACACCATTAGCAGCAGTGTTGATGAAATTCACCAGCGCACCGCTGAAACTTCTACCAGCTCAGGTAAATTAGCGTCGGTGAGCGCTGAGTTAGCTAATTTGGCCAAACACCTTGAACGAATTACTAAACAGTTTAAGGTTTAAGCCAGATCAAGGCACAAAAAAAGGCGCTAATTTAGCGCCTTTTTTCTGTCTGTAAAGACGGACAACACACTTACTTTTTAGATAAAGCAGTAAAGCGTTTGTTGAACTTCTCGATACGACCGCCGGTATCAACGTTTCGTTGTTTACCAGTGTAGAACGGGTGACAAGCTGAACATACGTCAAGGTTCAATGGCTTTTTCAGCGTTGAACGCACTTTGATAACGTTGCCACAAGCACAAGTTGCAGTCATAACTTGATAATCGGGGTGAATACCTTCTTTCATGGGTTACCTCTCAGTCAGGCCGTATCGCTATCCAACCCGTAGTTGAACACCATACGAAAATTAAATTCAGTTAAACAATGAGGCCCGTTACATTGTAGCTTGCCGCAAAGTGGCGCGCATATTAATGTACCAGCTCTCAGTGATCAAGGTGTTTTGCTGCTTTTATCAACAATAACACCGTTTTTTAGCTTCTAAACTTAGTGTATCAACCGTGAGTAATAAATAAGTTTCATGGCTATTCTTAGAATTGCACTGCCAGTACCCAAACGACAATTGTTTGATTACCTATTAGTCGGCCAAGCTCCCGAAGTGGGCGTGCGTGTGCGCGTGCCTTTTGCTGGCCGACAGTTGATTGGTGTTGTGTTCGAGGTAAGTGAGCACAGTGAATGGCCCCTTGAAAAACTTAAAGCAGTGAGCAGCGTGCTCGACAGCCAACCCGTTCTCAATCCAGTGCAAATGCAACTCTGTCAGTGGTTGGCACAATATTATAAACATCCTGTGGGTGAGGTGGTGCATACCGTATTGCCGGTGGCCTTACGCAAAGGAGGGTCAAATCAAGCAAGGCCACAACAAATGTGGACGTTAACGGACGAGGGGCACAAGCAAGACATTGACACACTAAGTCGAGCGCCCAAGCAACAAAACGCTTTACGACAGTTAGCCAAGCAGCCTTTAGAAAAAACCATGGCGGCCAAAACCCTTGGCGCTGGCGTGATCAAAGCCTTGGCAGACAAAAATCTTGTGCAGTTGGTGTCGCACGAGGTGTCGCACGATGCATCGAGTAAGCTCAGTTTTACTCAGCAAATAAAGCTGCAATCTAAACCTCAAGCAAACGTGCAACAAGCGATAGCCATCAGCTGTATTGAGGCGAATTTGGGGCGTTATGGCAGCTTTTTACTTGAAGGGGTGACGGGCAGTGGTAAAACCGAAGTATACCTGCAAGCCATTGAGTCTGTGTTATTGCAAGGACAACAGGTACTGGTCTTGGTACCTGAAATTGGTTTAACCCCGCAAACGGTGCAACGCTTTCAACAACGTTTTGGCATAAAGGTTGGCGTGTTACATTCTGCGCTAAGCGATAATGAAAGACTGCAGGTTTGGCAACAAAGTGCTGCGGGGCAACTTGGCCTTGTCATCGGTACCCGTTCAGCGATTTTCACGCCTATGTTGGTGCCGGGTTTACTCATTGTTGATGAAGAGCATGACTCTTCTTACAAACAACAAGATGGATTGCGTTATCACGCTAGAGATCTCGCGGTGATGCGCGCCCGCAGTGAAAATATTCCTTTGGTTTTGGGTACAGCAACCCCCGCGCTGGAAACCCTGAATAACGCGTTGAGCGCCAAATATCAGCATTTACTTTTATCTGAGCGCGCTGGCAATGCACAATTAGCCCACCAACATGTATTGGATATTCGTCAGCAAGTTCTGCAATTTGGGGTAGCCAAAGGCATGTTAGATCGCATCGATCAGCATCTCCAGCAAGGTAGCCAAGTGATGTTGTTTATTAATCGACGCGGCTATGCGCCAGCCTTGTTGTGTCATCAATGTGGTCATGTGGAGCAATGCCAGCGGTGCAACAAACCCTTTACCCTACACCTAAGTCTTCATCGTTTGCAGTGCCACCATTGCAGCGAGGCAAGAGCCATTCCTCGGTGTTGTAGTCAATGTCAGGCAACGGAATTGGTCTCCATGGGTGTGGGTACCGAGCAGTTGGAACAAGGTTTGAGTGGCTACTTTCCTCAATATCGAACAGTGCGCATCGACAGCGACAGTACTCGGGGTAAACAAAAACTCGATACCATGCTGAATAAGATTAACAACAATGAATACCAAATTCTGATTGGCACACAAATTTTATCCAAAGGTCACCATTTTCCCAATGTCACGCTGGTAGTCATCCTCGATGTGGATGGTGCTTTGTACAGTGCTGATTATCGGGCAGCGGAACACTTGGCACAGTTGGTCACGCAATTAGCGGGGCGGGCAGGTAGAGCGGATAAACCCGGCGAGATGTGGTTGCAAAGCCATGAACCGGGCCATCCCTTGTTGCAAGACTTAATCAACAACGGCTACGCACACTTTGCTCGCTATGCTTTGTTAGAGCGCCAACAAGCCAATCTACCACCATACAGTTACCAAGCTTTGTTTCGTGCACAAGCAGCTACTGCTCGCCTTGCCCATGACTTTTTGCAACAAATCAGCCACTTGTTTAGTCAGCAAAGTGGCATAGTGTGCATTGGTCCCATTCCGGCCTTAATGGAAAAGCGCCAGGGGCAATATCGCATGCAACTACTGTTGCAAAGTCAGCAGCGCAGTGTCATCCAACAAGCGATTAGTCAGGTTATGCCGCAGATTGAAAATCTTGGTAATAGCAGCAAAATCCGCTGGTCTGTGGATATTGACCCACAGGAATTTAGCTAACGCTCAAGGTTTGACATAGCGATCGTCCTTGTTTTTGTGACTCGCCATCCTTGGCGTGTGAGGTGCTGTTTTTTTCGACAGCCTAGGTCGTTGCAGATATTTAATGCGATTGTCATTGAGGATTTATGTAGGCTAGGTAAAATCAAGCGCCCCAATCATGTTTAGCCCTTTGGATATTGCAGTAATCATGGCGCAAAAAGACTATGTTGCCCGCGGGCGCAGTAAAAAAGCTCCACCTCCAACACCGAAGCCCGCCTTACCTTGGTTGCGCATTGTCGTGACCCTTGTGCTGGTTGGCTTATTTGCCTATTTTTTGTGGGCAATTAAATCTAAAAGCTCGGCTGTAAAAACCGAAGAGCTTGAACAGAAATCAGCGCCAGTGGCGCAAGAGCAAGATGCCTTACCTGATATGCCAAAAGAAGAATGGGAATTTATCAAATCTTTACCTGAATACACTGTAGAGGTTGAGGTTGAAGAGCAACAGCAATCAAGTGTGCGTTATTTGATGCAGTGCGGTTCATTTAAAATTAACAATCAAGCACAAGAACTCAAAGCAAAGATTGCCATGCAAGGCTTAGAAGCGCAGGTGCGCAATAGTGAGGGCAGTTCATGGTACCGAGTTATTCTTGGGCCTTACGAGAGCAAACGCCACGCCGAAGCAGACCGTCACCAATTGCAAAAAGCCAAAATCAATGGCTGTGTAATCTGGAATTGGAATTTATAGGCCAAACAAAATCTGCAAAGATGCTAAGCGCAGCGCAGACCAAATTTCAGATTTTCGTTTGGCCTTCCCCAGCAGAAATCTGCAAAGAAGCTAAGCGCAGCGCAGGCCAAATTTCAGATTTTCGTTTGGCCTTTGTCACGTCGCTGGGGCTTTTAACATTCCCTTACTTTTGCATAAACGCATAGTTCAGCAAGTAAACTTGAAAATCCGCGTTTGCTCCCCACATCTAGGCAATACCGCCGCTTTGCCTACTTAACTTGGCAACTCGGCTCAACTCGACAACCCTGTGTTGTCAGTCTAAGTGAGGAAATTGAGTGACTACTATCGTATCTGTGCGTCGAAATAATCAAGTTGTCATGGCTGGAGACGGTCAGGTGTCGCTAGGTAATACCGTCATGAAAGGTAATGCCAAGAAAGTCCGCCGTTTATATCATAATAAAGTGATCGCCGGTTTTGCTGGTGGCACCGCGGATGCCTTTACCTTGTTTGAACGTTTTGAAGCAAAGTTAGAAATGCATCAAGGCCACCTCACTCGCGCTGCGGTGGAGTTAGCTAAAGACTGGCGTACTGACCGCATGTTACGCAAACTCGAAGCCTTGTTGGCGGTCGCCGACCATACAGCATCTTTTATTATTACCGGCAACGGCGATGTCGTTCAGCCTGAACAAGATCTCATTGCCATTGGCTCTGGTGGTAATTATGCCCAAGCAGCTGCTACTGCATTGCTCAATAATACCGAGTTGTCGGCACGTGAAATTGCAGAAAAAAGCCTGAGCATTGCGGGTGATATTTGTGTCTTTACCAATCACCAGCAAACCATTGAAGTGCTTGATTATTAGTGAATGGCTGCAGGGCAAAAGCCTGTGCCATTGATTACCTTCCTCTTATTTAAAAGGTTTTACTATGTCAGAAATGACTCCTAGAGAAATTGTTCACGAACTGGATTGCCATATTATCGGCCAACAAAATGCCAAACGCGCCGTGTCTATTGCCTTGCGTAATCGTTGGCGCCGTATGCAATTACCCCTTGAGTTGCGCCAAGAAGTAACGCCCAAAAATATCCTGATGATCGGTCCGACCGGTGTGGGTAAAACGGAAATTGCTCGCCGCTTAGCCAAACTTGCCAATGCGCCCTTTATTAAAGTTGAAGCAACTAAATTCACCGAAGTAGGTTATGTGGGCAAAGAAGTGGATTCCATCATCCGTGACTTAGCCGATATTGCTGTGAAGATGACCAAAGAACAGGCCACTAATCGCGTGAAGTACCGAGCTGAAGAAGCGGCGGAAGAGCGTATTTTGGATGCCCTATTGCCACAACCTGACAACGTATGGGCTGAAAAAGAAGAAGCACAGGGTAAACATACCCGCCAAATTTTTCGCAAGAAATTCCGTGAAGGGCAACTTGACGACAAAGAAATCGAAATTGATGTGGCCGCGCCACAAATTGGTGTGGAGATCATGGCACCCCCTGGCATGGAAGAAATGACCAATCAATTGCAGGGCATGTTTCAAAACCTGTCTGCTGGCGCCACCAAGAAAAAGAAAACTCTTAAGGTGAAAGATGCCTTTAAGTTATTGGTTGAAGACGAGGCAGCCAAGTTGGTGAACCAAGAAGATCTCAAAAAGACCGCTATTGAGTCATTGGAACAAAACGGCATCGTGTTTATCGATGAAATTGACAAAATTTGTAAACGCGAGGGTAGCAACAGTGGGGGGGATGTATCCCGCGAAGGCGTGCAGCGCGACTTGTTGCCTCTAGTCGAAGGTTCAACGGTGAATACCAAACATGGCATGGTAAAAACCGACCATATTTTGTTTATCGCTTCGGGTGCCTTTCAAATGTGCAAACCCTCCGACCTCATTCCAGAACTGCAAGGCCGATTACCCCTTCGGGTTGAATTGTCAGCCCTGACCGCTAAGGATTTTGTGCGTATTTTGACGGAACCAAATGCCTCACTAACCGAACAGTACGTTGCGCTGATGAAAACCGAAGGAGTGGATGTAATCTTTACCGATGACGGTATTGAACGTATCGCTCAGGCTGCTTGGCAAGTGAATGAGCGCACTGAAAATATCGGTGCCAGACGTTTACATACGGTCATGGAAAAACTGATGGAAGACATCAGCTATGATGCATCGGAAAAACAGGGTGAGTCACTGACCATTGATGCGAAATATGTCAACGACCATCTGGAAATGCTCATTGAAAACGAAGATTTAAGTCGCTTTATTTTGTAGTCTATCGCCCCTTTCAACCATGCCACTTGATTGCAGTGGCATGGACCTTCTCAATCTTGCCACAGCACAATCCTGCCAGCGCATGGCAGGGTGTTATGAACCATTAAAAAATTAGCCAAGATGCTGAAAATTAGCCTTGCCGCCAACACTGAGCTGGTCTCACGGCAGGGCTTGCACAAGATGCTAAATAGTTCATAATGTTAAAAATTTTCGTAAAGAGCCTTCTTTAATGTCACTAAAAAAACAACATTCAAGCAAGCGCAATACTGCAAAGATTTACTCTACGCTGGCCGGTTTATTATTGCCTCTGCAATGTGTCTTAGTTCCGTCCGCGCATTCTGTTGAAGTGCTTAGCGCGCACGAATTAGCCTCTCACTGCACACGTCTCTCGGCTGAGCCTGAGGGCGCTGATGCGCAATATTGTGTGCGTTATATTCAGGGTTTCGTTGATGGTGCGATTGCCACTGATGCTCGTGTTATGTTGAACGCCGAAAGTGCTCTGTCTGGTGATGAAACATTTACTGAGCGAGCCATGCGTACTCGTATGCCTGGCCGTGTTGACCGCTCACGAGCAGAAAAACTGGCTGGTTTTTGCCTCGGGGAGCCGCTGCAATTGCGTGAGCTAGTTGACGTGGTAGTGGCTGATTTGATGGCCGATTTAGCCACCACGGCCAAGGATGAGCCCGCAATGGAAGTTGTGTATAAATCACTCATGAAAAACTATCCTTGTAATCCATGAGACAAGTTTTAAGCGAACCAATGGCTCAGCAAGGTAAGGCGCGACCTTCGGCGGTCTTACTGCTATTGCTGATTCTGGCAATTTCTTGGTTGCTGTGGTCTGGCCTATATAAACCACTGGTCATGGCTCTAGGGGCTTTTTCTTGTTGTTTAAGTGCATACTTGGCCCATCGTATGGGCTTTTTCCGCCATCACGACACCCTGTTTAAAATCTTATTTCGCTTACCACGCTATTGGTTTTGGTTGTTAAAAGAAATCATTATTTCCAGTATTGACGTGGTAAAAATCATCTTGCAACCCTCTTTGCCGATTAGTCCCACTGTGGTTGTGCTGCGGGCTAAGAGCAAATCCGATGTAGGGCAGGTGATCCTCGGCAATTCCATTACCTTATCTCCCGGTACGGTGACCTTAGATGTGCATGAAGGCACGCTACTAATTCATTGCCTGACCAAAGCGAGTGCCAAGGCTCTACAAGCAGGTGAGGCGAATCGTCGAGCTGCAGCTCTGGAGAGCAAATAGGCATGTATATCGTTGTATCGCTTGCTATTTTGGTCACCATGGTGCTGGCGTTAATTCGCGCTCTGAAGGGACCAAGTGTGTACGACCGAGTATTAGCCGTTAACGTATTTGGCACTAAAACGGTATTGTTGTTATCAGTTATAGCGTTTCTCTATGGTCGTCCTGATTTTCTTGATCTAGCCCTTGCTTATGCCTTAGTTAATATGGTTGGCATTTTAGCGGTATTGCAATATTTCCAGAATCGCGCCAAGAGAAATTCGAGGTCTCATGATGACTGAATTGCTCTTGGATAGTTTGAGTTGGATTTTGCTGATCTTGGGTGGTGCGTGTGTATTGATTGGCGGGATCGGTGGCTTACGCTTACCTAATTTTTATGCCCGCATACATGCCGCCAGCTTAACCGATACGATGGCAACTATTTTAATTTTTACTGGCATGATGCTTCAGTCTGCTTGGTCCTTGGCTACGCTAAAACTTTTTGCCATTATGTTGTTCCTTCTGTTGACTGGCCCGACAGCAACTTATGCTTTGGCCAACACAGCGTTGTTATCTGGCCTCAAACCTGATGCGGGCAGCGAAAGTGATGAACCCGAAGAGGATGAGCCAACATGATTTTCATCTTTGCGCTTTTCTTGCTTACTTTGCTGGTGATTACCGCGGTGGCCATCGTGCGTGCCAAAGATTTGTTTGTCGCTGTGATGTTGACCTCTATTTTCAGTTTACTCATGGCCGCTAACTTCTTTATTCTCGACGCTGCCGATGTGGCCCTTACCGAAGCAGCGGTGGGCGCTGGTGTCACAACGGTTATCTTTTTGTGTGCTTTAGCGTTAACTGAAGAACGTGAAAAGCCGCGTGAGGGAAGTCGGCGCATAGCCTTCACTACCGTTGGTGTCTTAGCCCTGCTGATCATTTACGCAACCTTTGACAAACCTCGACTGGGTGATCCAGAAGCGCCTGTGCATCAACATGTTGCCCCTTGGTACTTAGAAAAAACCCCAGAATATGTGGATATTCCTAATGTAGTGACGGCCATTCTTGGCAGTTTTCGCGGTTATGACACCTTAGGTGAAGTGTTTGTTGTGTTTGCTGCATGTATCGGTGTTTTGTTCATCCTCAGTGTCAGTCCGGCAAGAAAGATTAAACCCAAGCTCGAAAAAGACAGTGGCCTGCGCCATCACCTAATACCACAAGTGGTGGGTCGCTTAGTCATCCCTTTCATTGTTTTATTTGGCCTGTATGTGCAATTTCATGGTGAGTACGGTCCTGGGGGCGGCTTTCAAGCCGGAGCGATTATTGCCACGGGCGTCATTCTCTATGCCTTACTTGAAGGGGAAGCCGCAGCATTAAAGGCGATACCGCGTTCAGTGTTATTGGGTATGGTAGTTGGCGGAGCCCTGTTGTATGGCGGTGTGGGTGTGGTTTGTATGCTAATGGGTGGAGCCTTTCTCGATTATTCAGTGCTGGCCGCCGATCCGGTGGTTGGCCAGCAGTTAGGCATTTTAATTATTGAAGCCGGTGTGGGGATCGCCGTATGCGGTGCCTTACTGTCGATTTATCACGCCTTTGCCACCCGTGAGATATTGCCATGAAATTATTGGAACTGTTGGGTTACTTCAATTATTGGGTGTTTGCTATCATTTTGACGGTAGGGTTATATGCCGTTATCAGTAAAACGAATCTCATCAAAAAGCTGATTGGTTTATCGATTTTTCAATCGGCGGTTTTTTTAATGTATATCACTATGGATAAAGTCGAAGGCGGCACAGCACCCGTCATCCAAGAAGGGGTGAAAGACCAAATATTTTCTAATCCCCTGCCACAAGTTTTAATACTCACCGCCATTGTTGTTGGGGTATCCACTCTCGCCTTAGGGTTGGCCATTGTCGTTCGCATTAATGAATGTTACGGCACGATAGAAGAAGACGAAATTTTGGACGCCGATTGATCACTATGGACCTACTCGCACACCTCCCCGCTTTGCAAGTCGTGGTTCCGTTGTTGGCGGCACCACTCATTGTGATGTTACAGCCGCGAGGTCTGGCATGGGCTGGTGCAACGGCAGTAGCACTGATGAGTTTTGCTATTGCGGTGACACTTGCCTTGGCGGTACTGAATGGCCACACCAGCGAATATGCCATGGGGGGCTGGCCAGCGCCGTTTGGCATTACCTTAGCGGTAGATGCCCTGAGCGCGCTCATGTTGTTAGTGGTTACCGGAGCCGGCGCCGCAGCCTTGTTGGCGGGCAAACCCAGTATCGATCAGCAAATTGAGCCCAGTCGGCAGCCTCTGTTCTACTCGGCTTGGCTGTTGGCCATGTCTGGCTTGGTGGGTATTGTGGTGGCAGCTGATGCATTTAATATCTTTGTCTTCATGGAAATTTCCTCACTGGCTAGTTATATCTTGATTGCAGGTGGTCCAGACCGTCGTGCTCTGCCTGCGGTATTTAAATACCTGATTATGGGCACGATAGGCGCAACCTTTTACCTCATTGGTGTGGGCCTGATTTACATGATGACCGGCACCCTAAACTTGGCAGACATGGAAGCGCGCATCGGTGATGTCAGTGATATCAATCCAATCCTCGTAGCGGCAGGTTTTATTACCATTGGTTTAGCCCTCAAAGCGGCGGTATTTCCTCTACATGTGTGGGTACCCAACGCTTATACACAAGCCCCGCATATGGTGACGGCTTTTCTGGCAGCCTGTGCTACCAAAGTAGCGCTGTATGTGCTGATTCGATTTGATTATATGGTTCTTCAGGCAGAGTTGGTTGATCATGTTATACAATTTGCCTTGTTTGCCATGCCATTGGCTATTTTGGGCATATTGGTGGCCTCAGCGGTGGCCATGTTTGAAGGGCATCTTAAACGGCTGCTTGCCTCATCGTCCATTGCCCAAATCGGCTATATTTTATTGGGTGCCAGTTTTGTCAGTGTGGCTGGCCTGAGTGCCAGTGCAGCACATTTGTTCAACCATGCGCTGGCAAAAGGAGGCTTATTCCTTGCCGTTGCTTGCCTAGCCTATCAATATCGAGATTTACGTTTGAGTCAATTGGGCGGCGCGTCGACGCGAATGCCGTGGACCTGTGGTGCTTTTGTGGTGTGTGGTTTAAGTTTGATTGGTGTGCCTGGTACGGCTGGATTTATCAGCAAATGGTTGTTAATTAACGCCGCTTTGCAAAGTGGACCCTGGGGCTGGGCCTTGGTAGGCATTATTTTGCTCAGTTCATTAATGGCGGTAGTCTACATTTGGCGAATTGTTGAAGCCTTGTATTTTCAAGCACCTATCGCAGAACACGCTGAGGCACCGCTAACCGAAGCGCCATTGCAATTGTTACTGGTTACCGCCGCTATCGCCATACTCAACATTTATTTTGGCTTGTTTCCACAGGTTCCTCTCGAATTGGCAAACAGTGCAGCCAGCGTATTATTGGAAGGCAGACTATGACGGCTGAATCGGCAATTTTAGTCGCTATTGGACTGCCACTAGTTGGGGCTTTACTTATTGCCCTTGCTGGGCGGATTGGGGCCAACGTGCGTGAGGCCGCGACAGCCCTTACCTCGATATCCCTAATCTGGGTGGTGTGGGGCATGTTACCCACCATTATGCAAGGTGGCCGCCCCGCGGTGGAAGTAAGTCAGGTCATGCCCGGGTTGAGTATCGCGTTTACAGTAGAGCCACTGGGCATGCTGTTTGCTGCCCTCGCCTCTGGACTGTGGCTAATTAATTCCCTGTATTCTGTCGGTTATATGCGCGGTAATCATGAGAAACATCAAACGCGCTTTTATGCTTGTTTTGCCTTAGCCTTATCGGCCACTGTGGGTATTGCTTTTGCCGGCAACTTGTTCACTTTGTTTTTGTTCTACGAACTGCTTACGCTGTCAACCTATCCCTTGGTGTCACACAAAGGTGACCCTGCAACGGTGCGCTCAGCACGTATCTACTTGGGTGTCTTACTGAGTACCTCTATCGGTTTGTTTTTACCTGCTATTATTTGGACTTATAGCGTGGCGGGTAGCGGTGATTTCACGCCGGGGGGAATTCTGGCTGGCAAGCTGAATGATCCAGAAATAGGTTTATTGCTCGCTTTGTTTGTGTTTGGTATTGGTAAGGCAGCGGTGATGCCAGTTCACAAATGGCTGCCCGCTGCAATGGTAGCACCTACACCAGTGAGTGCTTTGTTACACGCGGTAGCGGTGGTTAAAGCTGGTGTGTTTGCCGTAACTAAGATTATCGTTTATGTCTTTGGTATTGAATTTTTGTTTGCCGCGCCCAGTTCTCAGTGGCTGTTATACGTGGCCGCATTCACAATTATTTGCGCCAGCGTTGTTGCGTTGCGGCAGACAAATATTAAGCGTTTATTAGCCTATTCAACCATTGCTCAACTCTCTTATGTGGTGATGGCAGCAGCTATTCTCAAACCCTTGGCGGAAGTAGGTGCTTCATTACATATGGTTGCTCATGCCTTTGGTAAGATCACCTTATTCTTTGCCGCTGGCGCGATTTATGTTGCGTCTAAAAAAACCGAAATTCATCAATTGCGTGGCATTGGTAGACGTATGCCATGGACGATGGCGGCGTTTACCATTGGTGCTCTGAGCATGATAGGTGTGCCGCCCACCGCTGGTTTTGTATCGAAATGGTATATTTTAGCTGGTGCGTTTGAAGCCAATAACCTCGTTGCCGTTTTCACCATCATTGCCAGTACGGTGCTCAACGCTGCGTACTTTTTACCCATCTTATATATGGCTTGGTTTGAACGGGAGCAGGAAGGTGGCAAAGACCATGGCGAAGCGCCAATTCTGGCGGTCATAGCTTTATGTTTGACAGCAATCCTTACCCTTGCTTTCTTTTTGTTTAATGGCCCGGTCATCGAATTAGAAAGCCAAGTTGTGCAGGGGCTCAATCAATTATGAATGACGAAAAACATTTGCATTGGCTGGTCAGGCCCAGCACCATTCGCAAGCTCTGGATCGGTTTTAGTGTATTACTCACGCTATTAGTGCTGGCTCAAACGGTTATCTACATTAAAGGCTATTTTGGCTTTGATGCGATGTTTGGTTTTGCCGCGATCTATGGTTTTAGCAGTTGTTTGCTGATGGTATTGCTTGCCAAAGTATTAGGTCTAGTGCTCAAGCGGCCGCAGGATTATTACCAAGATGCCAGTCAAGAAGACCCGTCTGTATCATCGAACGACAAGCTGAAAGAGGATAATCATGGGCTTTGATTTTTTCCCACCCGCTTTTGTTTTGTTGATTGCCGCTGGGCTTATCGGTTTGGTAAAAGGTCACCTTCGCAGCGCGGTATTGTTAGTTGCGCCCCTCATTACCTTGTGGGCAATTTGGCAGATCCCCGATGGTGTGCAAAGCACGGTCAAATTTCTCTCCTACACTATTGAGCCTATAGAAGGGAGTGCCCTCAGGCGTTTATTTGCTACGGTATTTGCCATCATGGTTTTTGTTGGTGGCCTCTATGCTTTTCGTGTTGCGCGTTGGTACGAGCTTGCGGCAGGTTATGCCTATGCAGCCGGCGCTATTGGTGTTTGTTTTGCCGGTGATCTCATTACCCTCTTTTTGTATTGGGAACTGATGGCCATTTTTTCCACTATTGTCGTGTGGTGTGGTGGTACACCGGGCGCAAGAGCGGCTGGCATACGTTATGCCATCATGCATTTACTCGGTGGTGTGGTGCTGAAAGTGGGTATTGAAGGCGTGGTGGTGGGAACCGGTTCTATCCAGATCCAAGCCATGCTGGCGACTGATTTTAGTACTTGGATGATATTAATTGGGATATTGATTAACGCCGCTGCACCGCCTGTTTCAGCGTGGTTAGCCGATGCTTACCCAGAGTCCAGTGCTACTGGCTCGGTATTTTTATCAGCGTTTACCACTAAAACCGCAGTCTTAGCGCTGATCCTGCTATTCCCCGGCGAGCCAGTATTAATTGGCCTCGGTATATTTATGGTGATGTACGGCATTATCTATGCGTTACTGGAAAACGATGTAAGGCGTATTCTTGCCTATTCGATTGTCAACCAAGTGGGTTTTATGGTGGTTGCCGTGGGGATTGGTACCGAAATGGCCCTCAATGGCGCAGCAGCCCATGCCTTTGCCCACATTATTTACAAAGCCTTATTGTTTATGAGTGCCGGTGTGGTGATTTATCGCACCGGCAAAAACAAATGTATGGAGCTAGGCGGTTTGTTTCGTACCATGCCCATTACCACGGCATGTGGCATCATTGGCGCCTTAGCCATTTCTAGTTTTCCATTAACCTCTGGGTTTACCACTAAAAGCATGATTTCTCAGGCTGCGGTGGATGGCAATCTGCTGTGGGTTTACATGGCCTTAACCGCTGCGTCAGCGGGTGTTTTCCTGCATGCTGGGATCAAATTTCCGTGGTTTGTATTTTTCCAGCGCGATTCTGGCTTACGCCCTAAAGATGCGCCTTGGAACATGAGCTTAGCGATGATCATCTTTGCTGCCTTGTGTATTTTGCTAGGTGTATTTCCAGAACTCCTGTATGCCTTGTTACCTTATCCGGTGGAATACCAACCTTATTCCATAGGCAAAGTGCTGTTCTACTTACAACTATTGTTATTCTCAGGCTTGGCGTTTTTTGTATTGCTGCCTTTGATGAAACGCACGATGACTATCAGCTTAGATGCCGATTGGTTGTGGCGTCGTGCCGCATTTAATCTCTTGCAAGTCGTTGAACGTCTGTTAAGCCAAGTGGCTGACATTGTCGCCGTGCAGAGAGAACGTTTTCGGCACTTCCTGCATCGTATGGCTGTACGCTACTTAGGCCAGCCTCATACGGCTGACAGCAAAGAGCATGGCATGTTTGCCCGCTCTTGGCCTATCGGCACCACTGCTTTGTGGATCGCTGGCTTACTGTCAGTTTATGTCTTGTTGTATTACCTCTAATCAACAGGGATGTTGTTCATTTTTCTCAAATGTATGCATCGATGACTAAAATCTAGCGCCAAACACAGCACATTTCAGCGATGTTTCTCGTTTCTAACCTGATGCTGTCCAACCTGTCTATGTAGTCGTTCACTTCAATTTGTCCATGGTTTTTCAGTGCGACGCAAATAAACTCGTTTTTTCGCCAATCTCTGCTAGACCTGTAGTTGGCTATTCGCAGCGCTGTACTCAAGCTTGTGAGCAAATAAACGGAGTTATTATCCATGTTAGGTGCGGTTTCTACCTCAAAACTCAATGTGCGCAGTTTACCCAAAACCAGTAGTACTGTGCTTGGCCAGCTTACAGAAGGCATGGTCATAAGTGGTTCTGAAGCTCATGATGGATGGGTGCAATTGGACTACGCCAATACGTTTGGTTTTGTTTGCGCCCACTATTTACAACCAGTTAATGATTTAGCCAGATTAACCGGCACAGTGAATAGTTCACGCTTAAACATTCGTAAAACGCCCAATATTGGTGGCAAGTTACTCGCGACCGTTAATCGAGGTGCATCCATCAAAACCTTGGCTGTGCAAGGCGACTGGTTAGAAATTGAATTTAATGGTGAAACGGCATACACCGCCGCCAAATACGTTGATTTGGTGTATGTATCATCTGGTTATTACGCCATCGTCACGGCCGGTATTCTTAATGTAAGAACCGTGCCGCAACGCAATGCCGCCCTCTTTGGTCAACTCAGCCAACAAACCCAAGTATGGGTAGAGGGCAAGCAACTGGGTTGGAGTCAGATTCGTTTTAATGGTAACCGTGGTTACGTGTTAAGCGACTATTTACAAGTCAGCGAACCACCTGTGGATCGTGCTGCTGCTCCAATTGCCCTCGCCGATCAACACAGTGCAGCGCCCCTTGACACCGACATCATTCCAAAACCTGATGCTTCACAAAAACTGTCCCGTCTCACCCCCACCACTATTCTCACCGTCGCGGGTAACAGCGAGCAGCGCGCTGTGGCCGCGACGTGGAATCGTTGGGGGGCTTTGTTACAAGAATTAAGTGATACCAAACAACTGGATGTGGCCTGTGCGGTGGCAGTACTGTGTGTAGAAAGTTCAGGCAAAGGCTTTGAGCAAAATAACAGTGATAAGTTAATCATCCGCTTTGAAAATCATAAATTTTGGACCTACTGGGGGCAGCATAACCCACAGCAATTTCGCCAACACTTTCGTTATAACCCAGACAAAGTGTGGACTGAACACCAGTGGCGACGTGAGCCCTTGGGTGATTGGCAAGCTTTTCATGGGCGCCAAAGTGCCGAATGGCAAGCATTCGACTTTGCCTGTCAGCTAGATGCCGAAGCTGCCATGCTATCGATCAGCATGGGTGCGCCGCAGATCATGGGTTTTCATTTCGAACGTATCGGCTACCAGTCAGTCACCGAGATGTTTAATGCCTTCTCGTCCTCTATTCAAAGCCAAATTAATGGTTTATTTGATTTCTTTTCACCTACCATGCTGCGCTATTTGCGTGATGGTGCCTTTAAAGACTTTGCAGGTATGTATAACGGCAAGGGTCAAAAACAAATTTATGGCGACAAAATTCAACAACATTACGCAGCCTTCAAAAAATTGCTGCCGAATCAACCCTAATATCCCTAGGAGGGGTCATGAACGTTTTTTCTTTTATCAGCAACATCTTTGAACCAGCAGCAAAGTTGATTGACGAATTGCACACCAGTGACGAAGAACGCCTCAAACTGCAATCTCAGATAAAGGCGGTTGAAAATGAATTACTGGCCAAAGTCATTGATTACGAAAATAAACTTCTGGAAAGCAAAACCGCGATCATTACCGCTGAAGCCACCGGGCAGTCTTGGTTACAGCGTAATTGGCGGCCAATTACCATGATTACGTTTTTATTCTTGGTGGTTTGTGACAGCTTCGGTTGGTTACCCAGTAAGTTAGCGCCTGATGCGTGGACCTTGTTGCAAATTGGTTTAGGGGGTTATGTTGCTGGGCGTTCCGCTGAAAAAATGACGCAGCAGTATTTACAAGCTCGCCCCGCCGAAGACAAAAACGACAGCAGTGCCAAAGGTTGAGACCCTAGCTAACCTGAGATCGGTTTAAGCAGCCACCATCGCATTTCTCTCAACGTCGCTAATATTAAGGGATGGCTTATTTTTCTTGAGGCA
>JAACSL010000058.1 GCA_009993955.1 Paraglaciecola sp. | reverse complement strand
TCTTGGTCGAAAGATCGGATCTTGGAACAGGCATTTAGTTCAATTTCTTAAACAGGATTGGGGTTAGTTAGTCACAGATAGAAAAAAGGCGATAACAGAGTTATCGCCTTTTCGTAGATATGAGTGCCAGATGACACCTCTCCCAAAACTTGTTCATTGCTCACAATGAATCGCTGTAGTCTTCTCTTAGTATTTTTATTAACGAAGCTACTTATTATTAAAGGCCATCCTGACTCTTTATATATCGTCCCTCAAATTTCCCAGTAATAACAGGGTGCGATGTCTCACACTAACTTCTACCTTGAAGGGCACTAAGCCGTCTGTCCTTGGTTTTTATTCGTGTGAGAGCATACAGGAAAATTTTCGGTTTACAACTTTTTTACAAATGAAACATTACAAAAGAGCTAACAGAACTACACTGATAGCTCTTTTGCGGATGATAAACGTGACTAATACAAACCTGAAATATACTGAGAAAGGATTTCAATATCTTGATCTGTTAGGCGCTTCGCAATATCTCCCATCATGCCATTTAATGAGTTAGCACGTTGTCCGGAACGGAAAGCTTCTAACTGAGCTTTAAGATAGGCACTATGCTGTCCACTGATGTCAGGGAAGCCAGATAAACTTGTTCCGTCTCCATGAGGACCATGGCACGCGATACACGCCGTAATGCCTCTTGCCAAATCACCACCGGTATATAGTTTGTTACCAGCTTCCACCACGTTCTCAGGGGCTTCTCCTGGAGTTTGCTTCTGGCTAGAAAAATAAGCCGCAATATCCATCATGTCTTGCTCGGACAGTCCTGCTGCCATGCCGTTCATTACTGCATTGTTACGACCTTCAGCACCGCCAGTTTGGCTGGCTAATTTAAATTCTTTGAGTTGTTTGACCAAATAGCCCGCATGTTGACCGGCTAGCTTGGGATTCATATCAATAACACTGTTACCATCAGCACCATGACATGCGCCACATGCAACGGATTTATTTTTCCCTTCTTCTGCATTCCCTTCAGCAAAAGCTAAGTTAATAGCGCTTAAAAACAAACAAAGTAGCAGAGCAGATTTTTTCATAATTTTCTCATTAAGCTTTTGATTAGCAGATCATTCTTGCAAAACTTCCTTATTTTACACAATAACTGCAACAGTAAAATAACTTCAGGCGATTAGTTTTATTTAATCGTCTATCCAAGCGAGTGTGGATGCTGGATTTACTGGTATACTCGCGACATAGATGATCAGATTAGTAGCAGAAACCCCTAAGGGAAGTATTAGTGACTTATTATAGCCAAGCCAAATTTAGTTTAAGTGCCCCTGATATCAAACATTTGGGCGCAGATGAGGGAATCGAGGTGGCATTTGCTGGCCGTTCCAATGCAGGTAAATCAAGTGCATTAAATACCCTGACTAAACAAAAAGCCTTAGCAAGAACGAGTAAAACCCCCGGACGCACCCAGCTTATTAACGTTTTTGAGCTCGATGAACAACGTCGCCTCATCGATTTACCTGGTTATGGTTACGCAAAGGTGCCGTTGGCGGTAAAAGAGAAATGGCAAAAGTCGCTTGGTGAATACTTACAAAAACGGGAAAGTTTGAAAGGTCTCATTGTATTAATGGATATTCGGCATCCATTTAAGGACTTAGACCAGAATCTCATTCACTGGGCGGTATCTGCCAACATTCCAGTCTTGGCCTTGCTGACAAAGGCGGACAAATTAAAATCAGGTGCGCGGAAGAAACAACTTTTAATGTCTCGAGAAGCTGCGTTGGCGTTTTGTGGAGATGTGACTGTCGATGTGTTTTCGTCTCTTAACAATATAGGTCTGGACAACTTAATGTCAAAGCTGGACTCATGGTTTGGCCTTGCAGAACAGCAAACGATATCCAGCAACACCGCTGATTAGCGCATAAAAAAACCCAACGTGAGCGTTGGGTTAAAAGGACTTAGAGAAAACACATAAAAACCAACTATTCTGATAGCTCAAAATGCACTTAGTTCCGTCGTTTTCTTAAAAAATAAACAAAAAAAAGCCCCAATCATGTTGGGGCAAAATACATCGGGACACACAAACACACTGTAACTAGGAAAGAGAAAACGGTAAAAAGTTCAGTCAACATTAAACTATCGTTTAAAAAAAACCTCGGCAAACGCCGAGGTTCAAACAAAGGCAGAAAAACTCACCTCTGTACCCTACATCAGCAGTTTAAGTAAAATTAAAGTAATTGCCAATCAGTTTTGTAATTTAGTTACACATTTTTTAGCAATGTGCTCGACAACTTAGTGTGCTTCATCCCAATTATCTCCCACACCAGCTTCAACAATTAGAGGAACATCAAGTGTCACGGCCTTCTCCATCAAATCAATGATTTTTGTTCGATATGTTTCAATATTTTGTTCTTTTATTTCAAAAACAAGTTCATCATGAACTTGCATTATCATCCTTACTTCGTCAGGTGCGAGGGTATCTATCCATTCATCTACAGTCAGCATGGCTTTTTTAATGATGTCAGCTGCGGTGCCCTGCATCGGGGCATTTATTGCTGCTCGCTCAGCCCCTTTGCGTTGCATTACATTGCTAGCGTTAATTTCTGGAAGGTATAAACGTCGACCGAAAACTGTACTCACGTAGCCCTGTTCTTTCGCGGTGTGACGAGTTGTTTCCATATATTCAAGAACACTTGGATACCGTTCAAAATACAAATTCATATATTTCTGGGCATCTTGTCGCGAGATCCCAAGTTGACGAGACAAGCCAAAAGCTGACATGCCATAAATGAGTCCAAAGTTTATGGCTTTTGCATTACGTCGTTGTTCAGTGCTGACATTTTCAAGTGTTACACCAAACACTTCAGCAGCGGTAGCACTGTGAATGTCTTTTCCGCCAGCAAAAGCCTGAATGAGTCCCTTGTCCTTTGATAAATGCGCCATGATCCTTAACTCAATTTGAGAATAGTCGGCAGCCACAATTTTATAACCAGGGCGCGCAATAAACGCCTTTCTCACTCTGCGCCCCTCTTCCGTTCGTATTGGGATGTTCTGCAAATTTGGCTCTGTAGAAGACAGGCGACCTGTTGCCGCAACAGCTTGGTGATAAGAAGTATGCACCCGTCCAGTTCTCGGGTTGATCATCAATGGCAGTTTATCCGTGTATGTATTTTTGAGTTTGGTTAAACCACGATACTCCATGAGTAACTTAGGCAAGGCATAATCCAATGCCAACTCTTGCAATACTTCTTCTGCGGTAGATGGTGCGCCTTTTGGGGTTTTCTTGAGAATTGGCAAATTCATTTTGTTATACAAAATTTCCTGAAGTTGCTTGGTTGAACCCAAGTTAAAAGGCTCGCCAGCTAATTCATGTACTTCATGCTCTAATTCTACAATGCGCTTTGCTAAATCTTGGCTCTGTTGTGCCAATTGTTGACTGTCTATCAACACACCAAATTGTTCCATTTTGGCCAGCACACTTAAAAGTGGCACTTCAATCTCTGTCAAAACCTCAGCTAGTTGTTTTTGGTCATTTAATTTTGACCACAACAGATTATGTAATCTCAGAGTGATGTCAGCGTCTTCTGCAGCATAAGGAGCGGCTTGCTCCAGTGGAATGAGATTAAAGGTAAGCTGTTTAGCTCCTTTCCCAGCGATATCTTCAAAATGAATGGTCTCATGCCCTAAATAATTGAGGGCTAAACTATCCATATCATGTTTACTTGCCACACTATTGAGAACGTAAGACTCAAGCATCGTGTCATAGGCTATGCCTTGTAATTTTATGTCATAGTTGGCTAATACATTTTTATCGTATTTAAGGTGTTGCCCCACTTTCTTGATGTGAGGATTTTCAAGCAGTGGTTTGAATAATGCTAAAATGGTTTTCCTATCTAATTGTTCGGGAGCATCGGCATAGTCGTGCGCAAGGGGTAAATAAGCGGCAACCCCTTCTTTACAAGAAAAAGACATGCCGACTAACTCAGCTTCCATATAATTTAAGCTAGTCGTTTCAGTGTCGAAGGCAAACAGGTCAGTTTTCTCTAACTCATCGAGCCATGGCTGCAAGGCTTCCGTAGTAAGAATCGTTTCATATTGTGCTATTGGTTTGGATAGATTTGGATCCGAAGAACTTAGCTCTGCTTTGGTTGTGTCTTTTACAGTATCGGCACTACTCGCTTCTTGTAGCCAACGTTTAAACTCGTATTCTGCAAACAATGCCTTCAGCGCTGAATAATCTGGTGCGGTTGGTTTAAGTGAGGCAGGGGAGTAATTAAGAGGAACATCAAGTTTTATGGTGGCAAGCAGATAAGACAAGCGGGCGTTGTTTTCATGCTCCGCCATTTTACTGGCCATGGTTTTCGCGCCACGAAAATCCAGCGTCGCTATCTTATCCAAGTTTTTGTAGATTGCGTCAATACCACCAATTCCCTGTAAAAGACCCAGCGCACTTTTATCTCCTATGCCTGGTACGCCAGGAATATTGTCAACTTTGTCACCTTTTAAAGCCAGAAAATCGATAATTAACTCTGGTGGCACACCAAACTTTTCAATAACACCTTGCTGATCCATGACGTGGTTGTTCATAGTGTTTATCAAGATCACATGCTCGTCGACCAACTGTGCCATATCTTTATCGCCAGTACTTATCAGCGTTGCCATGCCAAGCTTAGAGGCTTGAGAAGCGAGGGTACCAATGACATCATCCGCCTCAACTCCTGATTCAACAATAATCGGCAATCCCATTGCCGCTATAATTTTGTGTAGAGGCTCTATCTGACTGCGCAACTCTTCAGGCATTGAGGGTCGATTAGCCTTATATTCACTATAAATATCATCCCGAAACGTTTTGCCTTTAGCATCAAAAACCACTGCAATGTTAGTTGGTGAAAATTCTTTCATCAGACTACGGATCATGTTGACCACACCGTAAATTGCTCCGGTGTCTTGTCCTTTTGAATTGGTGAGTGGGGGCATGCCATGAAATGCACGGAATAAATAAGACGAACCGTCCACTAAAATAAATGGATTTGGAGGAATATGAGTTTTATCAATGGCCATTGTGAGAACCTGAACAAGTAGTTAAGCAAAGCATGCCATAAGCACTATGAATCATCCATGAGGAAAGGTGCATAGTCTGTGGATAAGTCTGTTTATTATTTAATTTAAAGTCTGTGAATAAACACAAAATGAAGAGGTGATAGTGTAAAAACTTTATGCAAATCAAAGTCTTAACTTATCTAACAGTTAACAAGTAAACAATCTACAACTGTGAATAGTTTTTTATATCACATATGCAAATTGTTTTGAGGGACTGAAAAGATACACACTAAAATGCGAAGAGAAAAGCTTTTTTTACATAAAAAATGCTAGCGTCCGCGGGGGAAAATTCTCAGTAAATCTCAGACCGCATTTGGCGCGGTCTGGAGACCCTTTACCCATTTTTGACATCACATAACAAACGTAAAATAATTTCAAGTAAGTGCTCGCTAACTATTTTCTTTCCTTATCCAAAAATGGCAAGCCTTATTCTTTTGCGATTAACAAACAACGCGTTGGTTATGGGATGGCAACCGCTACATCGGTAATATCTATTTCAATAATTTTTCCGTATTTTTGTAAGGCCTGCCGAATTGCTTGCGCTTGGCCAATAACAACAAACTGTAGATTTTTTCTCGGAAAGTACTGATTGATAATGGATTTACTTCGCTCGGTCGTCACGCTTTCAACTTCGTCGACAAAGGTATTAATAAACTTCTCATCAAATCCGAATATAAACATATCGCTGAGGAGATTGTTTAAATCTGCAGATGTCTCATATTGTGGTGGAAATTGTCCATTCACATACGCTTTTGCCGAAGCCAATGTTGCTTCATCGAGGCCTTCTTGCCATAAACGCTCATAGGTAAGAAGGGCAAGGTCAATGGCCTCGATAGTAGTGGATGTTTTCGTAAAGGTTGAAATCCCAAAACTGCCGGCTTCTTTCATGCTCGTAAATCGACTCCCTGCGCCGTATGTCAAACCACTATTCACACGCAGTGCATCATTGAGCCAGCTAGTAAAGCGACCACCGAGAATGGTATTGACCACTGATACGGCGACAAAATCTTGATTGTTTCTAGCTATGCCCAATCCTCCGATTAAAAATGTACTCTCGGTTGCATCCTCCTTATTCACGAGTAAGACGTAAGATTCCTGAGGCGATGGTGGCGAAGTCAACGGTTGCATTTCTGCTGTTGTACCTTGCCATTTATCAAAGATTTCATGAAGTAAGACCAACATTTTTTGGCTTTCGAAATCACCCGTTACAACAACCGCAGCATTAGTGGGTTTGTACCAGCGCTCATGAAAGTCTTTAACCTCGGCTAACGTCATTTTTTCAACTGCAACAAGATCGCCGTCCACATTGTGTGCGTAGGGATGATCTCTAAATAGTAGTTTATTAAAGTAGTCTCTGATATTCGCACGAGGGCTTTCAGTCTTTTGTTTCAGTTGTGCCAGTGCTCGTTGTTTTTGCGCTGCAAACTCTTGCTCGTCGAACGCTGGGTGCAATACACTGGCACCAATTAACGGTAATACTTGCTGCAGGTCAGTCTTGGCGAACGACACACTCACATAAGCAGACTCAAGATCAGCACTAGCACGAATATCCGCACCGATAAACTCAAGTTGCTGTTCAAATTCAGGGCGTTTCATATCTTGCGTGCCAAGTAATAAATGCTCAGCAGTCAGTTTCGCCAGTCCACTGGTTTGTTCAGACACAGCGCCGGCTTTAACAACAATCGACACGTCGATGAGCGTTACCTCATGCTGTTCCAATAAGTAAACAACCAGCCCATTTTTAAATACGGTTTTCTGATAAGGCGGTAAGGTAAAATCCGCTGCGAACACAGAGTTTATCGACGTTAAGAGCAACCACAGGCTGCACAAATTAAAGGTCATTTTCATTACTATCTTCCTCAGCAGCAAGTACACCAGTGGTGCGGTTCGCTTTTCTCAAATATTGCTTAGCAACTCTTTTGACGTCTTCGATGGATACCTTGTTCAGTCGATTCGGCACGTCAAAGAGGGCCTTGTAGTCACCAAAATAAAACTCATAGCTGCCTATCGTATTGGCCTTGCCGTCAATGGTTGACATAGTGCGGTAGAAATCAACAAGGCTCTGATTTTTGACTTTTTGTAGCTCTAACTCAGTAATTCCATTCACCATGATTTGATTAATCTGTTTGATCATGGCGGTTTCCAACTGTTGGCTACTCACCCCAGACTTAGCAACAGCGCTGATGTAAAACAAATTAGGGTCAATGGATAGTGGCATGTAGCTGAATACTTCCGTTGCCACTTCATCATCGTAGATTAAGGCTTTTTTCAGTCTTGAACTTTTTCCGTCACTCAACACGCTGTTTAACACCATTAACGGAAAATAGTCGGCATCTTTGCTATTGGGTACATGAAATGCCATGAGTATATTGGGTGATGAGACAGAGGGCTTTTTCACGTAGACCCTGCGTTCACCTATCTGCTCAGGTTCCACCGTCAATACTTCTCTTGGTGGTTGTTGCGCGGGTATTACTTGAAAGTATTGTTCGGCGAGTTTTTTCACTTCTTTGGTCGAAACCGCGCCAGCAATCACAACAATGGCATTGTTGGGGGCGTAATACGTCTTGTGATAGGCTACTAAATCATCAAGCTTCCAGTTGGCAATATCTGATTCATGCCCAATCACAGACCAACTGTAGGGGTGGGCTCGAAACGCAGCAGCTTTTACCTCTTCACTCAACATTCTGTAATTCGAATTTTCTAGCCCAGTTGACCTCTCTGAGGCGACCACACCGCGTTCACTTTCAACAACAGAAGGGGTGAAGCTCAAGTGTTGAATGCGGTCTGCTTCGAGGTCGAACATTAATTCTAGAGTTTGCGCAGGAAACCAGTTTGTATACACCGTTGAGTTTTCTGTGGTGTAAGCATTATTGGCTCCTCCAGCCGCCTCAAGCGTTCTATCAAACATCTTGGGACCATATTTTTTAGCCCCATTAAACATCATGTGTTCAAAAAAATGCGATAGCCCAGTAATGCCCGGGTACTCGTTACGAGAGCCAGCTCGCCAAAACAAATACATATTTGCATTCGGAATAGACTGGTCTTCTAAAACAATGATCTTCATACCATTACTGAGGGTAAATTGTTGAACGTCATCTGCATTGGTGATTGCCAATGTGCAAAATGACAACAAAATGGCTGCCACACCTACCAGTGCTTTTTTCATATGCTAGCTCCGCTAATTTCCTGCAATTTTTTCATTAAACCCAGCACATTCAGTTATGCGTGTTTTGTGCCCGGCATTATCATTGGATACCTAGTTTTAGCCAAGCCATTGTGCGACAAAAAAACGGTGAAACAAGAGCTGAGTGTGCGAAACACTTTCCAAGATCATGTGTTGCATCATAGTAATGCCGCAAAAACTTTGTCTTCGGGAAATAAACCGATGATTTAATTCGCTTTTAGAAATAAACTCACGCACTGTTATCAGGTTTTTGTTCATTGACTCACGAGTAACAGTTTTTTATGCAATATCGCACCATTGTTCGGATTCTAGGTCTGCTCGTTGCACTTTTCAGTGTGACCATGATCCCGCCTGCAATTGTGTCCATCATCTTTGAAGACGGCAGTGGTTTGCCTTTTATTACTGCTTTTATGCTGTGTATGACCACAGGCTTGGCTATATGGTATCCGAATAGACGTTTTCGCTTCGATCTGCGAGCAAAAGAAGGTTTTCTGATCGTTGTCTTATTTTGGACCGTGTTAGCTAGTTTTGGTGCCCTGCCGTTTTTATTGCTCGAACAACCTGAAATGACCGCTACGGATGCGTTCTTTGAATCATTTTCTGGTCTAACAACAACAGGGGCGACGGTAATTGAGGGGGTCGACTACCTACCAAGATCTGTGCAGTTTTACAGGCAACAATTGCAATGGTTGGGTGGCATGGGGATCATCGTATTGGCCGTCGCCATTTTGCCAATCTTGGGTGTTGGTGGCATGCAACTTTACCGTGCGGAAACGCCAGGCCCGGTTAAAGATTCAAAAATGACTCCCCGTATAGCGGATACTGCTAAACATCTCTGGTACATCTATTTGTCATTAACCATCGCCTGTACCGTCGCGTTTTGGTTGGTTGGGATGAATTGGTTTGATGCGATTTGTCATTCATTTTCGACCATTGCCATCGGTGGCTTTTCAAATTATGACGCGAGCTTGGGGCATTTTCAGAGTGTAGGTGTGAACTTAGTTTGCGTAGTGTTTTTGTGGATTGCTGCCCTGAACTTCGCTTTGCACTATGCTGCAGTGAATGGCCGAAGTTTAAAAGGCTACTTGCATGACCCTGAACTCAAAGCATTTTTTGTGATTCAAATTTCTTTAGTGCTGTTGTGCTTCTTTACGCTCATCCAATTTTCTTGGTTTGGCGATGCGTCAATGGCCCTTGACCAAGCCCTGATTCAGTCGGTTTCTATGAGTACAACCGCAGGTTTTACAACAACAGACTTTGCTCATTGGCCAGCGTTTCTGCCGATTATGTTGATATTTTCAAGCTTTATTGGTGGCTGTGCGGGTTCAACAGGAGGGGGATTAAAAGTAATCCGCGTTTTTTTGCTGTACTTGCAGGGCAAGCGTGAAGTCAATCGTCTGATTCATCCAAAGGCCATTTATTCGGTCAAAGTAGGGGGCAGAGCCTTACCTGATAGAGTGGTAGAAGCTGTGTGGGGCTTTTTTGCTGCTTACGCCATGGTGTTTGTGATTATTATGGTTTGCCTGATTGCCACTGGTATGGATGATGTAACAGCTTTTTCATCTACAGCGGCAACACTTAACAACTTGGGACCAGGTTTGGGTTCTGTTGCGGTGACTTACGCAGATGTATCAGACAGTGGCAAATGGTTATTGATAGTGGCCATGTTATTTGGCCGACTTGAGGTGTTTTCTCTGCTTGTGCTATTTTCCCCGACGTTTTGGCGCAGTTGAGAGCAAGCTGTTAGCCAAAGAAAAAAGCACTGGGCTGGAAGAGTTTTTCAACGTCTCCAATAAACTTCTTGTCCACCAAGAACAAAATCACGTGGTCGTTGGCTTCTATCTTAGTATTGCTATGTGCAATGATCACTTCATCTAGGCGTACAATGGCACCGATGGTGGTACCAGGCGGCAATTTTATATCACGTATTTCTTTACCCACTACCTTTGAGGTGTTTTCGTCACCGTGAGCAATAGCTTCTATGGCCTCTGCCGCCCCTCGACGAAGTGAGTACACATTAACAATGTCTCCTCTGCGTATGTGAGTTAATAAAGCAGAGATCGTTGCCTGTTGAGGTGAAAATGCAATATCAATTTCGCCACCCTGAACTAAATCAACGTAGGCACCGCGCTGAATCAAAACCATGGCTTTTTGCGCGCCAAGTCGTTTGGCAAGCATGGCTGACATGATATTGGCTTCGTCGTCATTCGTGACAGCGATAAATGCATCCACTTGTTGTACGTTTTCTTCAGTAAGTAACTCATGGTCCGAAGCATCGCCGCAAAACACGATGGTCTTATCAAGGTTTGCCGACAAATATTTTGCACGTTCTTGATTGAACTCAATCAATTTTACGTTGTGATTATGTTCCAACAGTTTGGCTAATCCAGCACCAATCAGACCACCACCGGCAATCATGATGCGTTTGTAACTGGACTCGAGTTTCTGTAATTCGCTCATAACGGTGCGAATATGTTTGGTGGCAGCGATAAAAAATACTTCGTCATCTGCTTCGATAATGGTGGTACCCAAAGGACGAATAGGGCGGCCACGACGATAGATAGCGGCGACCCTCGTGTCCACGTTGGGAATGTGCTTCTTTAACGTTGAGAGCGCATGCCCCACTAACAAGCCACCGTAATAAGCCTTAACCGCCACTAAGCTGGCTTTACCATCAGCAAACTCAACAACCTGTAACGCACCGGGATAATCAATCAAACGCTTTATGGCTTTGGTGACTAATTGCTCTGGTGCAATTAAGTGATCGACGGGGACGTCTTGATGTTTGAAAAGCTGTTCCTGATAAATGATGTATTGTTCAGAACGAACACGGGCAATTTTGGTCGGAGTTTTGAATAAGCTGTAAGCTACCTGGCAAGCCATCATGTTGCTTTCATCACTGTTGGTCACCGCAATCAACATATCAGCGTCTTCAGCCCCAGCCTTTTTCAATATATCTGGGTGAGAGCCAACGCCATGCACAACTTGTAAATCTAAGCGATCTTGCAAATGCAGCAGGGTATCAGCGTCTGAGTCGATTACAGTGATTTCGTTTTTTTCTCCGACTAAATTTTCAGCCAGTGTTGCGCCAACTTGTCCTGCACCTAGAATGATAATCTTCATAACGCTTGGGGCTTCGCTTTATCGTTTTTAGCCATTATTGACATCCGACTTTAGCAGTCTGCAATAGTAGAAACCATCCATTTGTTGTTGCCCAGGCAGAATTTGTCTTCCCATTGATGTGGAGTCGTGACAGAAGTCTGGATCGAGTCTGGCATCAGCAGTACGAGCGAGAAATGCGTCCACTTGTTGCATATTCTCTTCAGGCAATATCGAACACGTGGCGTAGAGAAGGACGCCCCCAGGTTTGAGTAATAACCACATGGCGTCGAAGATTGCTGCTTGAATCTGCACTAGTACTTTGATGTCGTCTGCTTTACGTAACCACTTTATATCTGGATGACGGCGAATGATGCCCGTTGCTGAACAAGGTGCATCCAACAAGATTCGGTCAAACTGCTGACCATCCCACCAACTTGTTGGTTGACTGGCGTCGCCACATATCAACTTAGCTTGATGCCCCAAGCGCTCAAGATTTTCACTAATTCTGGCAAGGCGTGTATTGTCAATATCTAAGGCTGTGAGATGAATATTGGTCGTAAGTTCGAGTAAGTGGCTTGTTTTGCCACCCGGGGCGGCACAACAATCTAGGATATGTTCTCCTGATTGCGCATCCAAATAAGCGGCCGCGAGCTGAGCAGCACCGTCTTGCACAGCAAACCAACCTTGTGTGAAACCTGGCAGTGCCGTGATGTCGCCGTATTTTGACAAAATTATCGCATCAGGATGTTGTTCACTAAAGGCGTGTTCAATATTGTTTTGCAGCAGTGCTTCAACGAAGTCCTCAAACGCTATTTTCTTGCGATTCACCCTCAGCCACAACGGTGCTTTCATATCCATTTCTGGTAATAAGTCTTGCAGTTGCGAGGGGTAGGCAAGTAATAGTTTTTTATACAGCCATTTTGGTAAGCCCGACAGAATTTGCGCATCATCAGGTTTATTGAGAGCCATGTCCTGTCGAATAAAGTTCCTTAACACGGCATTTACTAGGCCTTTCATTCCCTCTATTTTAAGAGCGCGACACGCATTAACTGTCTCTGACACAGCAGCGTGCTGACCGACCCGCGTAAAAACAAGTTGATACATGCCAAGCAATAACAAATGTTCAGCTATTTTATTTTTGCCTTTAAGTGGAGTTTCCAGCAACTGTCTTAGCCAAAATTGTAATACAGGTAATTGCCGTAGCACACCAAACACCATTTCTTGTAACCACGCTTTATCTTGATCTTTATGGCGAGTTTGCATGGCCGGTAGTGATTCTCGAGCGCTTTTGCCAGATTCAAGAATCTCAAACAAAACACGGGCGGCATCACCACGCAAATTAGACGGGCTAAGAGAGGATGATGGATTTTTATTGCTTGTTTTCGATTTGCGCATCACGCAATGACTGATCCGACATTAAATAAATGACCATGGCCATTTAAGATGTCCGCAGACGCCATGGGTTTCTTTCCGGGTAACTGTAGTGATTTTAGCAATAACAAACCATCAGATGTTTGCACAGCAATGCCATCTTTATCAGCACGCATTATTTCACCGACTTTTGCTTTATTTCCACCATGATTATTCAGCACTTGCGCCTGCCATACTTTAATCTGCTGACCGGCCAATGAAAAATGGCAAACAGGCCAAGGATTAAAGGCCCTTACATTTCGTTCCAATTGAACTGCATCTAATTGCCAATCAATGTAGGCTTCTTCTTTACTTAACTTCTTGGCATAACTTGCCAACTGATTGTTTTGAATTTCAGGTTCGATATCAGTTAGTTGAGAAATTGTGCTTAATAATATTTTAGGGCCGAGTATCGCAAGTTTGGCGTACAACGTTGCGCTTGTGTCATGTTTTTCGATAGGAATACTGCTTTTCTGCAGCATAGCGCCGGTGTCGAGACCTTCATCCATTTGCATAATGGTAATGCCGGTTTCAGCATCTCCACCCCAAATAGCGCGTTGAATTGGCGCGGCGCCTCGCCACTTTGGTAGGAGTGAGCCATGGACGTTGATACAACCTAATCGTGGTGCGCAGAGCACAGCCGCAGGCAATAATAAACCGTAAGCCACCACAACCATTAAGTCAGCGTCGAGTCTTTTTAATTCAGCTTGAGCTTCTGCCGACTTTAAAGAGACCGGCTGAAAAACTGGCAGATTGTGTTTTACGGCCAACGCTTTCACAGCGCTTGCTTGTAACTTATTGCCGCGACCAGCAGGTCTGTCAGGCTGTGTGTATACCCCAAGTACCTGATGCTCTGCTTCGAGTAAGGTCTGAAGATGCAAGGCCGCAAATTCTGGCGTACCAGCAAATAGTATTTTTAGTGGAGAAGTCAATTTAAGTTCTCAAGCCTTAGCAGCAAAACGTGCTTCTTTTTCTAACTTCGCTCGAATCCGTTGACGTTTAAGAGGAGAGAGGTAGTCGACAAACAATTTGCCTTGCAGGTGGTCTAGTTCATGCTGAATACAGATGGCTAGTAAGCCATCAGCCTGCAATGAAAATTCTTTGCCATTTTTGTCCAATGCTTTGACCGTAATTTTCTCGGCGCGCTCGACTTTAGCGTAGTTATTAGGCACAGAGAGACAACCTTCTTCACTGATGGTGACGCCTTCTTTATGGGTAATGATGGGGTTGATCAGTACTTTATGATCATTTTGTTGCTCTGATACATCAATGACCACAACCTGTTTGTGCACATTCACTTGTGTTGCTGCCAATCCAATCCCGTTCTCATCGAGCATAGTTTCAACCATATCTTCGATCAAACGCTGGATGTCCTTGTCAATCTTTTCAACGGGCGTAGCAACGGTGCGCAAGCGTTCATCTGGAAATCGTAGTACGTCTAATATTGCCATTTTTTGATTCAACTAAATTGTGTTCGGCATAATTTGCCCGCAACAAACCTAAAACACTATCCAACTCTTTGGCGTAAAAGTGGATAACAACCATAATATGCATGTATCACTAACTATACGTGCACATAGAATTCACTATTTAACCTGCATTACTTTCGGCTATTCTAGCCTAAATGAAGATAAAACATAATAGTGCTAGCGCTAGGGCTAAAAACAATGAACCATAAATATCGCGTTTTTTTTCTACTTATCTTGATGCTAGTTCCCAGTTTAAGTTGGGCTGATGTCATCACTATCAAGGCCGATGCGCCACAAAAATATGTAGTGCAAAAGGGTGATACGCTGTGGGATATCTCAAGAATGTATCTCGATAAACCTTGGTTGTGGCCAGAGTTATGGCGCACCAATACACACATACAAAACCCGCACCTGATTTACCCAGGTGATGAACTCAATCTAATAAAAAATGCGCAAGGTGACCTTGTGCTCTCGTTGGTCAGAGAGACAGCGAAAGCAGAAATAAAGTTGACACCACAAGGCACAAAAACAGAGAAAACGCCCACGGCTATTCCAGCGCTCCCTTGGTCAACCATTAAGCCGTTTATTGAGAATGACCAAATTATGCAAACAATGGAATACAACGGCCTTCCTCAGATTCTAGGCAACCAAGACGGCGCGGTAATGTTTGCAACAAGTAATATCACCCTGAGTAAAGCAACGTGGTCTGCCAGTGGAGACTTAAGAGTATTACGTAAACAAAATGATATTTTCGACATGAACGGTAATTTTGTGGGCGTTCAGGTTAGGCATGTTGCCGATGCGAAAGTCATTGACAGTAGTTTAGACAAGCAGAGTTTAATCAAAATAGAACAGGCAAGTTACGAAGTGAAACGCGGAGACAAGCTTGCCCCGACAGAAGAGAATCAACCAACCGTTATTGAATTGAGCGCGGCAGATACGCAACGTGGCTTTATTATTGATGATTTGGAGCAACACAGTTTATTGGGCAAATTCAATGTGGTGATTATCGATCTCGGTGCAAATGCTGTGTCACTTGGCACCGTCATGGGCATTTATGCACAAGGCCCGGCCATCATCGATGAAGAACAACCCAAGTATGTCGGTGAAAACAATGCCTTAGCCAGTGCATTCAGCCTGAATGAAAATATCATTCAACCAGCCTTAAAAGTAGGTGAGTTGGTTGTGTTTAAGGTTTTTGATAAGGCGAGCTATGCTTTGATCACACGCTCGTCAACTGTGATTAGTCGGGGAGCTATTGTTGCCAATCCGTAACATGGATGAGGAGACCACATGCAACAGGATGTTGATGCACGGCAGAATGAGGATTCGCTAGCTGAATGGTTAACATTAGTCGCAACACCGGGTTTGGGTGTTGCGAGGCTTGAAAAACTTCTGACACACTTTTCTGGGAACGTCAGCAATATTTTTAAGGCAAGCGCCTCAGATCTCATTGAATGTGGCATGAATCAACTACAAATTGATGCGATTTTACAGCCAAACCAAACATTTATCCGGCAAAGCTTAGCGTGGCTTGCGGCAGACTCAAATCATTTCGCTTTACCAATTGACCATCCCCTTTATCCACCTTTACTTAAACAAACGGCTAGCCCACCGCTTATCTTGTTTGCTCGCGGTCAGCTCAGTATTCTGTCAAATCCCCAACTTGCCATCGTAGGCAGCAGAAATCCAAGTCACAGCGGTAAGACGTGTGCTCGTTCATTTGCCCGTGATCTTGCCGCTTGTGGGTGGACAATTACTAGTGGTATGGCTCTGGGTATTGATGCTTTGGCCCACCTTGGTGCGTTAGACGCACAGGGTAATACTATTGCAGTGATGGGATGTGGTATCGACGCTATATACCCCAAAAAACATGCTGCATTGGCAGCGAGTATTTTAGCTAACCAAGGCTTGATAATTTCTGAATTCGCCCCCAACTCTCCAGCTAAACCAGAAAACTTTCCACGCCGAAATAGAATTATCAGTGGTTTGTCACTTGGGACCTTGGTGGTTGAAGCCGCGTTAAAAAGCGGTTCGCTAATTACCGCCCGCTACGCATTGGAGCAAAACCGCGAGGTGTTTGCGATTCCGGGCAATATATTCAATCCAATGGCACAAGGTTGTCACCATCTCATCCAACAGGGGGCGAAGTTAATTACATCAGTTCAGGATATTAACGAGGAATTTGAGCTTTTTTTTGCAGCGCCAAAATCTTCATCTTCAATTAAATCACAAAAAAATAGTCAACAAAGCTTGGCAACTGAGCGTTTGTTAGATAGTGTAGATTTTGAAGCCACACCACTAGATATAGTGGCTGAGCGCAGCGGCATGACATTGTCTGAGGTCATGTCACAATTATTAGAATATGAGTTGCGTGGTTTAGTAACAGCTGTTCCAGGCGGTTACGTCAAATTGGGGGAAAAATAAAATGTTCGATATCCTCATGTATCTATTTGAAAACTTCATCCACAGTGAAACAGAAATCCGCGTCGATCAAGATGAACTCACCGACGAGTTAATTCGTGCTGGTTTTCATCATGATGAAATCTACAAAGCTTTGTCGTGGTTAGAAAAACTGGCTGCCTTGCAAGAGACAGACATCAATCCTTACCTCGTCAAAGGCAGCGCCTCCTATTCAATGCGGATTTATACGCATGATGAAGAGATGCGCCTCGATTTAGAATGTCGTGGTTTCCTGATGTTTTTAGAGCAAATTAATGTGTTAGATTCCTCAACTCGAGAGATGGTTATTGATCGAGTGATGGAGATTGACTCAAAAGAATTCTGCCTAGAAGACATGAAATGGGTAGTATTAATGGTGTTATTTAATGTACCCGGAAAAGAGAATGCCTACGCGCAAATGGAAGATTTATTGTTTGAAGAGCCTGAAGGCCCCTTACATTGATCTAGTTTGCCTAACAAACGGTGAGTGGCTGATAGCTTATGTCTAAGATCGATCACTCATTGTTTGCTGCCCATGAACATGCTTTGGCACACGTTGAAGATGTGTGTCCTAAGTGCCAGTCTGCGTTAACGATAAAACACGGTAAAAACGGCCCATTTCTGGGTTGTAGTCAATACCCCTCCTGTGACTTTGCAAAACCCCTGCATGAGCATGAAACCGCCGACATTAAAATTATCGACGGTTCTGTTTGTCCCCTGTGCAGTAAAAATTTGGTCATCAAGAAAGGGCGTTATGGCCTTTTTATTGGCTGCAGTAATTATCCAACCTGCAGTTTTATCGAATCTAATAAGCATGATGAGGATGAAAAATATAAATGTCCTAACTGCAAAGGTGGATATTTGATTAAACGTGCGAACAAATTCGGCAAAAATTTTTATCCATGCGATCAGTACCCTAAATGTAAATATGCCCTAAATGCTAAACCCATAGCGAGTCCCTGTCCTGCTTGTAACTGGCCTTTGCGGCTGGTTAAAAAAACGGCGCAGGGAGAATCTCTACTGTGTCCCCAACGTCAATGTGGGCACAAACAAACGACGAATGACAGTGTATAAATTAATGTAAGTTTCGCTTATCCCTTGTTACATTACGCCTTTAGTTTATTTGGTTAATTATTCCGTCACATGTTTGCCCCAGAGTATGCCACCCTGTTACTGCAACTTTTTCAGGATGGTGAGATCATTGCCTATCCTACTGAAGCTGTTTTTGGGCTTGGCTGCGATCCCGACAACCAAACAGCGGTTATGCGCTTACTAGCACTTAAAAAGCGGAATATTGACAAAGGGCTGATCTTGGTGGCAAGTAATTATCAGCAACTGCAGCCCTACATTGAAGAGTCATCCATCCCGCCAAATAGGATGAACGATATTCTAGCGAGTTGGCCTGGACCCAATACCTGGTTATTGCCAGCCTCTGCTAACGTCGGGCAATGGTTGACAGGTGGTTCAGACGTTGTTGCCGTGCGCGTGAGTCAGCATCCAGTTATTTGCATGTTGGCTGATTTATTTCAGAAACCGCTTGTTTCCACCAGTGCAAATGTAAGTGGCCAGCCGGCAGCATTGTCTATTGAACAAGTTATGCAGCAGTTTGCCAACCAAGTGCACCCAATTGACGGGCCACTCGGCGGCGCCAGCAAACCCAGCAGAATACGCCACGGTCTCAGTGGCGCCATCATCAGAGAAAGTTAAGTAATGCAAAATGACGCAGCTATTCAGTTAGATAAAGTTAAAAGCTATCTACTCAAACTCCAAGACAGTATTTGTCAGACTTTAGAGTTAGTTGATGGTAAGGGTGAATTTATAGAAGATAACTGGCAACGCGAGCAGGGTGGTGGCGGACGTACCCGCGTGTTGAGCAAAGGAGCTGTTATCGAGCAAGGTGGTGTGAATTTTTCACACGTTTATGGCGGTGTATTACCTGCTTCTGCAACCAGTGCTCGGCCTGAATTAGCGGGGCGTAGTTTTCAAGCTATGGGTGTCTCTTTGGTCATTCATCCTATGAGCCCGAAAATACCTACTACGCACGCTAATGTGCGCTTTTTTATTGCTGAAAAACCCGGTGAAGAGCCTGTTTGGTGGTTTGGTGGTGGATTTGATCTGACCCCTTATTACCCATTCATAGAAGATGTGGTGCACTGGCACCAGGTAGCCAAACAATTATGCGCACCCTTTGGAGCAGACATCTATTCACGTTACAAAAAATGGTGTGATGATTATTTCTTTCTAAAACATCGGAATGAAACTCGAGGTGTTGGCGGATTGTTTTTTGATGATCTTAATGAATGGGGTTTCGACAAGAGCTTTAAGTTTATGCAAGCGGTAGGAGACGGATTTCTGGATGCTTACGTGCCTATCATCGAACAACGCAAAGCGCTAAGTTTTACGCAACACGAAAGGGATTTTCAACTATATCGACGAGGTCGGTACGTGGAGTTTAATTTGGTTTATGACCGAGGCACGCTTTTTGGGTTGCAAACCGGAGGGCGAACTGAGTCTATCCTCATGTCTATGCCGCCCTTGGCTCGTTGGGAATACGCCTACCATCCAGAACCAGGAAGCCCAGAAGCCGAACTCTATACCCATTATTTACACCCCAGAGATTGGTTGGCATGAAAGATAGATATGCAGTCTTTGGCAACCCCATAGGACACAGTAAATCACCGATTATTCATCAATGTTTTGCTGAACAAACCGGTCAAGCTATGGAGTATGGGATTGAACAGCCAGAGACCGATCAGTTTTTTGTGCGTGCGACTACTTTTTTTGCACAGGGTGCTAAAGGCGCTAACGTTACGGCGCCATTTAAACTAGAAGCCTTTAATTTTGCCGATGAGGTAAGCCCAAGAGCAGCCCAAGCAGGTGCAGTAAACACCCTATGCAAACTGCCTTCTGGTAAAATCATGGGAGATACCACTGACGGGGCTGGATTGGTTGCCGATTTACAACGTCAATTTGGTGACCTAACAGGACTATCTGTACTGCTGATTGGGGCTGGTGGAGCGGCACGAAGCGTGATTGGTTCATTATATTCAGCAGGGATTGCTTCTTTGTGCATTGCTAACCGAAGCGCTGAAAAAGCCCTTGAACTGGCTAACTTGTTCGCTACATATCCGTCAATAACAGGGGTAGGGCTAGCGAATATACCCGCTGACAACTTTAATTTAATCATAAACTCTACGTCGTCAAGTATGACTGGCTTGCTACCCGATATAGATAGTGAGCTGTTTACTCAAGCTAAGTTTGTTTACGATATGGCCTACAAGGACGAGCCCACAAGTTTTTTACAGTGGGCAAATTCAATCAACCCAACACTTCGATTGAGCGATGGTCTAGGCATGTTAGTTGGCCAAGCAGCAGAAAGCTTTTATTTGTGGCGCGGTGTACGGCCTGATATAGAACCAATTATTGATTCGCTGAGGGTCACATTATGACCTCGAATCGTTCTCCTGAGTTTCTAGCAAATACTCATTTTTTAACACCACATAATTGCTTGCTGAGACGCTCAAAAAATCTCGCTCATCTTGAGTAAGTGGCCGAATTTGTCTCACTGGATTGCCGACGTAGACGTAACCGCTTGCCAAAGTTTTGTTAGGTGGCACTACGCTACCAGCGCCAATAATCACATCGTCCAGCACGACTGCGCCATCCATCACAATTGCACCCATACCAACTAAGATTCGATTGCCAAGTATGCAACCATGCAACATGCATTGATGACCAACAGTGACATCAGATCCGATAATAAGTGGGAATCCTTGGGGATTTTTACTACTAATACGCGAGACATGTAATACCGAACCATCTTGAATGTTCGAGCGATGGCCGATTTGAATATAGTTGACATCACCTCGCGCGACAACCAGAGGCCAAATACTCACATCTTTGCCACACTCTACCTTGCCAATAACAATAGCTGACTCATCTATATAACAACTCTCATCGAAAGACGGATAGATTTTCTGATAGGAACGAATGGCCATGCTTAAACACCTATAAACAATTATTGCTTGATACTAACAAACTGAGGAGTGGTTTATACATAGTTTGCTGGTTGATTCATCGATGAGCCCAAAAAACCAGCAGTTGAATTAAAAAATGTATTTAGGGCTTGCAAGTGTATTTGGGATGTCTATAATGCGCCTCCTCGCTT
>JAACSL010000057.1 GCA_009993955.1 Paraglaciecola sp. | reverse complement strand
AAAAGCCGCTCTCCAACCAACTTACTATGCCAATTTAAGCCTCAACTTGCTGTGCCAACCGGAACGGAGAGTACATCCATGTACTCACCTCTCCTTGTGAAAACCGAGTAGTGAAATTGAAATTAGTTGAAAACTAAACAGTGTCATTCACACGTCCATGATGATCGGCACCCAGTCTCGCCTTCCTTGGCGAGCCGTTCAACTGGGCGCCACTGCGTCGCTAAAGAATCCAGTTTCACCCTGTATGGACATTCGCCAAGTTGTGGCTTAAATCGGGTAAGTTGGAGTCGAGAGGACATGGCCTGCGGCCACTGAGATTATCGCTACGCGATATTACATGCGCTAACGCTTACGCCATCCATGGCGGATTTCAAACCACGTCCCGTGGCTGGACTTACTTCTTTCCAACAGCTGAAAGAAGTAAGCAAGAAAAGCCGCTCTCCAACCAACTTACTATGCCAATTTAAGCCTCAACTTGCTGTGCCAACCGGAACGGAGAGTACATCCATGTACTCACCTCTCCTTACCCAGACATCCTGTCTGGACATTGGCAAAGTTGCGGCTTAGTTAATTCAAGCTACTCAGGAATCGAACGTTTAGTGGGGGCGGCCCTTCTTGGTTACTTCTTCTGGCTGTTGAGAAGAAGTGACTGGCGTGTCATGGATGACATGTCATATCCGCAATGGATTGCGGTGCGCGAAGCGCATAATCTTGGTCGCGTAGCGATAAATTAGGCGCAGTGCATGCTCCGCCGCGCAGCGCAGTAATAACAACAAAAAAGCCAGCGTAGTCGCTGGCTTTTGTTTGTACAGTGTAAACCTACTTATTCGCTTGTAAGTGAACGTTGCGCATAGCGCGTCCTGAAGGGTCAGCATTGCTTTTGAAACTGGCATCCCATTCGAGGGCTTCGACGGTACTGCACGCAATGGATTTGCCGCTGGGTACACACTTGGCCGCCGTTTCTTGGGGGAAATACCCTTCAAAGATGGTGCGATAAAAATACCCTTCTTTGGTATCGGGCGTATTCACTGGGAACCGGAAGGCAGCGGCTGCCAGCTGTTGGTCAGTGACTTGGGTTTCTACATATTCTTTGAGCGAGTCAATCCATGAATAACCGACGCCATCACTGAACTGCTCTTTTTGCCGCCATAAAATCTCGGCAGGCAAATATTCATTGTTATCAAAGGCTTTGCGTAAAATCCATTTTTCCATTTTACCGTCAAGACACATTTTGTCTTGGGGGTTTAGGCGCATGGCGACGTCCATAAAATGTTTATCTAAAAACGGTACGCGGGCTTCTACACCCCAAGCCGAGGTGGATTTGTTGGCGCGAGCGCAGTCAAACAAGTGTAAACGATTGAGTTTACGCACGGTTTCTTCGTGGAATTCTTTGGCGTTAGGGGCTTTATGGAAATATAAATAGCCACCAAAAATTTCGTCAGAGCCTTCACCCGACAACACCATTTTGATGCCCATGGCTTTGATTTTACGGCTCATCAAGTACATGGGGGTAGATGCACGAATAGTGGTGGTGTCGTAGGTTTCAATGTGATAAATCACGTCACGGATGGCGTCTAAACCCTCTTGCACAGTAAAGTGCACTTCATGGTGCACGGTGCCAATCATGTCTGCCACTTTCTTGGCGGCAATAAGATCTGGGGCGCCTTCTAAACCCACCGCAAAAGAATGCAAACGTGGCCACCATGCATCACTTTGGTCACCATCTTCTACTCGCTTAGCCACATACTGTGCGGCCACTGCCGATACCAAGGAAGAATCGAGGCCACCAGACAACAATACGCCATAAGGCACGTCTGACATCAAGTGTGACTTAACGGCTTTTTCGAAGGCGACTTTTAATTCTTCTAAACTGCTGTGGTTATCTTTAACCGCAGCATAGTCCATCCAATCACGTTGGTAATAGCGGGTTAATTTACCCGTTTTACTCCATAAATAATGGCCTGGGGGGAATTCTTGCACGGTTTTACACACGGGCACTAAGGCTTTCATTTCTGACGCCACATACAAACTACCGTGTTCGTCGTAACCGGTATACAGGGGGATGATGCCCATGTGATCACGGGCGATGAGGTAGCTATCAAGTTCTTCATCATACAGCACAAAGGCAAACATGCCTTCGAGTTGGTCGATAAAGTCCACACCGTGTTGCTGATATAAGGGCAAAATCACTTCACAGTCTGACTTGGTACGAAAATGATAGGGGCTGGGTAATCCCTGCTCTAAGGCTTTGTGATTGTATATTTCACCATTAACGGCAAGTACTTGATTATTATTTCGGCTAATTAAGGGCTGAGCACCAGTGTCTACGTCAACAATGGCTAAACGCTCATGACATAAAATGGCATTATTATTATTCCAAATACCTGACCAATCAGGGCCGCGATGACGCAGCAATTTGGAAAGCTCTAACGCTTGTTTTCTAAGTTCTGTGACATCACTTTTGATGCCCAGAATGCCGAAAATACCACACATAAAAAAGATTCTCTTGAGTTACACAGCCGATTGAAGATTGAAGCTAATATTTGCAGGGTGCCAAATATGAACCGCTAAGGCGTGTTGATGATGTGGTCAACACGCCCTTGAATTTGCCAGCCTGAGTAAAAAAAGCAAGTGGAAACTGTAATTTTTTTACACTATTACAGCATTGCAAAGCATAAGCCCCCAAGACTGCTGTTTTATTGCGCTACTTGGCCACTCACGTCTTAAATTTTTGTGACTAAATCACGACTTTTTGCGCTGAAATTCAGCATTCGGGCTCCACTGCGGCCAATCACTGCTGTTGGCCACCGCATGGCCCACTTCAAACAGCAGTTGCACATCTTGCACCATGCCCGATAAGTCCCAGTTCTCACGATAGTGATCACACAGTTGGTGGTAACATCCAGTAATGATCACATTAGTCCGTTTGCGGTATTGCGCGGTTTCTTCGTCGATGGCTTCGCTACCTCCTTTAGCATACAAAGCAGGCACACCTTGTTGGGCAAAACTGAAGTGATCAGAGCGGAAATACGAACCACGCTCCGGGTTGCTTTCCTCTACCACGTGACGCTGTTGGCGCAGCGCTGCCTTGGCCAAGTAGTTTTCCAGTTCTGATTTACCCATGCCTACTACCGCCACATCTTTGGTACGGCCCAAAACGTTCATGGCATCCATGTTGATGTTGGCCACCGTCTGCGCTAAGGGCACAAGCGGGTGAGCAGCGTAATACAAAGAGCCGAGTAAACCTTGCTCTTCAGCCGTAACAAATAAAAAGCTAACAGAACGTAGTGGCGCCACACTTAATTGTGAAAAGGCTTTTGCCATGCTCAAATTGGCGGCGATGCCTGTGGCATTATCGTGGGCACCGTTATAGATTTGATCCCCGTCTTTGCTTGCATCCATACCAAGGTGATCCCAGTGGGCACTGTAAATAATGTGTTCTTCTGGGTGTTCACGCCCTGGCAGTGTCGCCATCACGTTGTAACTGGTGGATTTTTTCAGCGTGTTGTTGATCACCACCGAGGCTGTTTGCTTGAGGTCTTGATTGTAAGGCCCGGCAATGGCTAAGGCTTTTTGCTCGGCGAAGATCAATTCAGCCGCCTTAAACAATTGTTCTGCCGCCTCAAAACTGATCCAACCTTCCACGGCTACGCGATCCGCATTGCCATTCGAAGAAACCAAGCCATATTGTGCGCCGCCCCAACTATTGGCCACCACCGACCAGCCATACGATGCCGGTGCAGTTTCATGCACAATGATCGCGCCAGCCGCACCTTGACGACTGGCTTCTTCATATTTATAGGTCCAACGCCCGTAGTAAGTCATGCTTCGCCCCTGAAACTTACCACTGGTGGGGTCTTCAAAACCTGGATCATTGACTAAAATCACCACGGTTTTGCCTTTTACATCAAGCCCTTGGTAGTCATTCCACGCATATTCTGGCGCGTTAATGCCATAACCCACAAACACCAATGGGCTATCACTTAGGCTCACCTTTGTTTTCTCGTGTTTGCTGGATACCACCATGTCTTGTTTATACGTCAAACTGGCCTCACCCAGCTGCAAAACCATATTAGGTTCAGCGGTAATTTCAAGGAGTTCAACGGCTTGTAAGTAACTGTCGCCATTGCCCGGTTGCAAACCCAAACTTTGCAAACGCTCGACCAAATAATTCAAAGTGCGTTCTTCACCTTTGCCAGTGGGGGCACGGCCCTCAAATTCATCAGACGCTAGGGTTTGAATATCTACCCGTAAATCTGCATCGTTAATGCCTTGGTAAGTGCCGATGAAATTGTCACCCACCACAGGCTCAGTGGTGGGGGCATCTTGACAAGCGCTGAGTAACAGCAGGCTGGTGCCGATGCATAACAAGGATAATTTGTGCATAGCAAACTCCATTAATGTGGTCTTTGTGGCATTATACGGCTCAGAATAAGTTTGCCTATCCCTAATCTTCATGACAGCAACGTGGCATCAGCCCTACTTAAATCGACTTCAGCACGCCCCGTTTCAATCCCTTGAGGATTTGTTTGTTTTATCAACTTTGTCTGAGTGGCCAAACGCTGCAGGTTTAAATCAATTGAGGCGGCAATGGGGAGACGAAAAACACTGTCCAGAGTTTATTTGTCAAAGTGAGGTGAACGACGAATCTGTTTATTACGAACAATATATCGCCGCCTATCAACAAATTCCGACGCGCCCTAACTCCTGGCATGACCTGTTTAACGCACTGATTTGGCTGCAATTTCCGCAAACTAAACAGGTATTGAATCAGCAGCATGTCGCCGACATTACGGCCTTCGGCTTACACCCGCGTACAAAACGGCGCAATCGTTTAACCCATTTTGATGAATGTGGGGTGATCCTAACGATTGAGCAAGGTAGTCAAGGGCCATTTAGCCAGCTGTGTGAAAACTTGCAGCGCCACCAGTGGCACGAGGTATTTGTTAACCAACGTGGCCACTGGGGGCATGGTATTCAAGCTTTTATCTTTGGGCATGCCAATCTTGAATCCCTGTTGCAGCCTTTTATTGGTCTTACCGGAAAATGGCTAGCCATTGAAGTGGCTGCGAATTTTAGTCAACTCACTCAGCGCCAACAGCTACATGAAGTAGACAGTCGCCTGGCTAGTCAACTCGAACAAGACAATCTGTTGGCCAAGGACAGTGCCCTTTTTCCCATGCCCTTGTTGGGTATTCCGGGGTTTTGGCCGGCCAACAACCAGCCTGAGTTTTACCAAAATACTGCCTATTTTCGCCCCCCTCGGGTGACGTAGGCTCACGCCCTATTTGAATAATAAATAGACAAACCAAATGCCCCAAATGACAGCATAGGGGGCGAGGGCAAAAACGTAACAGCGATTTTTTGGCAGTTGAGTCCACTGACTCAAACCCACCGCAATTAAATAGATGGTCCAAAAGGTATCCAGTCGCACGGCTTGTGTTAACCCAAACCAGATAGATTTCATGTCAATGGAAAATAAATACGCTACAGACAGGGTATTTAAACTAATGGGGGCGAGTTGCGGGTCATTCATGGCAAGCACTCTGAGCAAACTAAAGGCGCTGGCGAGAATCACCGGTAAATTCACCCACCAGGTAAAGCCATACCAGTCAGTGAAACCTTGCACACATTCAGAGTCTGATTTACCCACAACATGTAAATAAAAAGCCAGCACCACATTGCCAATAATCAAAGAAAACACCGCGCCAATTAACGAGGCCCATTCAATGGTGGCGGGCTGCATGTTGTCGCGCATCATTTTCTGCTCTGCAGGGCTTATGTCACCAGCGGAAGTTTGAATGATCAGGTCGCGATACCAATCAAAATCAATGCCTTTGAAATAAAAATAAATGGGCAATACACTGCTGATCACCACTAATAGGAAGGGGATCCATGACCAGTTGTCTGTTTTAGCCAGTTTGGCGAACACTCGATTGGGTGTAAGCACAATATCAAGGCAGGCTTGCAGAGGGTTAGAAGGTTTATCCATTAAATAGACTCCATGCTGAAGATGAGTGTTGAGCAACATAGGCACAATAGTGCCATGGCTCAGTCCAAGCCGCCAAGTAATGGAAAAGTTTGTTACATAAAAAATCTCGCTACAGGCCTGATTAAGCGATTTTTGAGTCGCAGTTGCCAGGTTGACTCAGTAAGATGGGGCGGTCACTGATACAACGCTGAGATTTGTGCGTGTACAAGCAAACTCAGCGCCAGACTACAAGGAACCAGGGAATGATAAAAATAACGCAATTAGCTAAGAAATTTGCTGTAGAAAACCCGAAAAAACTCAGCGAACAAGAAAAGAAAGATCCACGTTTAAAAGGGCGCTTTTTTCACTCGGTGCAAGACGTATCGTTTAGTTGCGCACAAGGCCAAGTCTTAGGCTTGCTTGGCCCCAATGGTGCAGGCAAAACCACCACCTTACGCATGCTGTCTACCGCCATCAAACCAGATGCCGGCAGTGTCGAAATTAATAATGTTGATGTGCTGCGCAATCCAATTATTGCTCGGCAGAAAATTGGTTTTCTGTCTGGCTCTACTGGTTTATACGGTCGCTTAAGTGGGCGCGAAAATATCGCGTATTTTGGTCAACTGCATGGCATGTCGCCACAAGCCATCAGCAGTCGCATCGATGAATTAGCTGAGTTACTCGATATGCACAGCTTTTTAGACCGCCGCTGTGAGAATTTTTCCACGGGCATGAAACAAAAAACCGCTATCGCCCGGGCGGTGGTGCACAGTCCCGAGGTGGTGATCCTTGATGAACCCACCACAGGTCTTGACATCATGGCCACCCAAACGGTGTTAGATTTTATTCGTCGTTTAAAAGCCCAAGGTACACCGGTTATTTTCTCTACCCATCACTTAGATGAAGTAGATGAGTTGTGTGACCGCGTGACGGTGATTGACAAGGGTAGCAGTATGTTTGATGGCGATATTGCCAGCTTTCGCGCCTTGGCTGACGGTTCGTTACACAAGGCATTTTTAACCAGCATTGGCCAAGTACCAGCTGCGGTAGTGGCATAAGGAGAGCACTATGTGGTTAGTATTTTTAAAAGAACTAAAAGAACTGTTACGCGATCGTAAAACCCTGTTTTTTATGATTGCGCTGCCCTTACTTATTTTCCCGCTGATTTTTGGCGGCATTGCATTTATGACCAAACAAGCCATTGAAAAAGCCGAAACTAAGGTGCTCAACTACGCTGTGATTGGCGAGCAATACGCACCAGACATTTATGCCGGTCTGCAACAGCCTGACAAATTTAGCCGTGTTGAACTGGCCGCAGATGCAGATTTTGCCGCGCTTATCCGTGATGAAACCGTGGATTTTGTGGTGGTCATCCCGGAGAACTATTCGTCAGATGTGCTCAGTGCTGGTCAAGCTACCATCAAACTGTACTTAAATGATGCGGGTTTAAACTTGGTGTATAAACGAGTTAATGAGATTGTTGAACAGCAAGGAGAGTTATTTCAACGTGCTGCCTTTAATCAACTCGGCTTAGATGAAAATCAGCAGGTGGCCTTGCTTGAACCCATCGTGTTAGAAAAGATAAATACTGCCGATAGCCGTGAAAACTGGGGTGAAAAAATTGGCGGTATGTTGCCTTACCTGTTGTTTATTTTGTGTTTACAAGGGGCCATGGCACCGGCCACGGATATTGGCGCAGGGGAAAAAGAGCGTGGCACCTTAGAAACCTTGCTGATTTCACCCATTGAACGCAACAAAATAGTGCTTGGTAAGTTTTTAACTATTGGTTTTGCTGGCACCATGACGGCCCTCATCACCGTCGCCAGTATGGCGCTATGGGGAATTGTCCTCAGTCAGGGCATGGCTTTGAAATTTGTGGCGGACTTTATGGGGCAAATTGGCATCATTGATTTTGTATTGATCTTTTTAATGCTGGTGCCGGTGGTATCAATTTTTGCGGCGGTACTCCTGAGTATTTCCATCTATGCCAAAAGCTTTAAAGAAGCGCAAAGTTACATGGTGCCACTTGTGTTTTTAGTGATAGTACCCGTTGTGATGGCCTTGATGCCCGGCGTGGAATTAAAAGGCGGTTGGGCTTGGGTACCTTTGACTAACGTGGCCTTAGCCATGAAAGAATTAGTGAAAGGCACCATGGACTATTTCCAATTGATTGCTATTTTTGGCTCTACCATGGTCATCGCTGGTGCGGCTCTAGCGTTTTGTGTTTACTGGTTTAAACAAGAGAAAGTGTTGTTTAGATAAACACCCTCAGCGGGTTTTAAGTCACGGGTGTTTATCCCAAGACTCGCTCCATCTGCAGCCACTGCCCTCAAAAGCAGTGGCTTTTTAGCTGTCAAATAAGCTTTTTTGCTGACCTTGCACAGCGGGCAGCGGCAGATCAGCCAAACCCAGTTCTGGGTAACGTTGATTAAAATCGTGCATAAAGGCGGCGGCCAGCCACGGTGCGTCTTTGTTGTCTGGCATATGAAAAAACAGGCTTGGACTTAAACCCTCAGTTAACCACTGCTTGATTTTACCTAACCAGGGCTGATAGAAGTCTTTGGTTTTTTCAATATCAGCATGGCCAACAAACCTGACGATGGGGTATTTGCCGGTGGCAATCACATTGGTTGGTACCTGTGGTTTTTTGCTTTGCACTTCGCGAATAAGCCCGGCTTGTGGCGCAGGGAAGTGACTGGCATCACAAGCAAACAAGGCGCGAGTGTCCATGATGATGCGATCTGCCTGATGCTGGTTTAATAGCTGATTTAATTGTCGTTCAGCCTCACCCTTGGCAAAAAAGTCGGGGTGGCGCACTTCAACGGCTAAACACTGGTTTTTGGGGAAATGCGCGACAAAGTGCTGCAAACTTGGAAATTGTGTGGGACCAAATGAGGCCGGTAACTGCAACATCACCGAACCGAGTTTGTTACCAAGCACACTAAAGTGCTCCAGTGCTTGCTGCAATAAATCGCCACACTGTCGCAAGTCACCTTGATGACTAATGCTGCGGGGCAGTTTTAAGGTAAAGCGAAAATGTGCGGGAAGCAGATTGGCCCATTGTGCCAAGGTGGATTTATCCGGCAAGTGGTAAAAACTGCTGTTACCTTCCACACTGTTGAACAATGTGGCATAGGCACAAAGCGGCACAATCCCGCTGGATTTTGCTGGATACAAGCTGCCAAACCAAGACGGATGGTTCCAGATAGGGCAACCAATATACAAGGTGTTCATCATGCTTAATGCCTAAAATTAATGCCGAATGACTGATGGTGTTCACCCAGCACACTGGTTATAACGTTGTGTACTCAATCTGCTTGTGCAGCGCCCATGCTTTTTACAGCAAGGCAATGGCACAGATGCAACATGCAAGAAAATGAGTCTGTTTATCAGTGCATTGTTGTGCACTAATCCTTAGGGCTTAGTCAATAGAAATCATTCTCCCCGGGCAGCTAAGAGAGCAACGTGCGAATGCCACTTAGTCATGGATAGATATCACCCATTACACACTTTATCGATGTACTTTGCATAATCGATAAAAAACAGCCCTCAATTGAGGGCTGTGAGCTTTTCAAACAATGGCAATCATTGTTACAACTTGATGATATTGTTGCCTGTATCACGGTCGATGAAACGCACAAAAGGATCAATGCCGGCGTAGGCGGGCAGCTTATCTAGGGTAAATTGTAAAACCGTTTCACCACTTTTGATGTGTTCAACCGCTTGCAAGATCACCTCGGCATCTGCCGAAAAATCATTGGGGTCAGCACTAAAAAAGGCGATTTCAACCTCTTTATCGAAGTTTTGTTCACTTTCTTGACCCTTGCCATCAGCGCTGTATTGCGCTGCAGACACCGTTAAACTCACCTGCACTTTGCCATCTTCTAAGGTTGTTGCCTCGACCTTGGTGGCACGCAGATCGTAAAGCGTAATTTGCGCAAACAGTTCTTGAATGAGGGCCTGCTGTGCCTCGTTTGCCACACTGTTTAAATGCCGAACTAAGTCGAGGGTGGTGGGGTACAAGTCTTCGCGAAAGCGAAACTCGGCCAATAAGTTATGCAAAGCTAAATTCAGCGCTGCCTCGCCCAACTCATGTTCCAAGGCCATCATCACCACCGAGCCTTTTTGATAGTGAATATACGCTTGACCTTCGGCGCGCATTAAGGGCATTTCTTCGAGTAATTCACTGGTGCGTCCCCGCAGATAACGATCAAGCTCGTAGGTGAGAAATTTACGTAAGCGGGTTTCACCGTACTGCTTTTTCATCACCATGAGCGCGCTGTATTGCGACAAGGTTTCCGACAAAATAGCACTGCCTTGCACGTTAGCTGCACCGAGTTGATGGCCCCACCACTGGTGGGCCACTTCATGGGCAGTGACGTAATAAACCGGATCGATGTCTTTGGGATCGCGTAAATCAGTAATAAAACCAATATCTTCCGAGTAAGGCACCGTGTTGGCAAAACTCTGAGCAAAACCACGGTAGCCAGGAAATTCGATAATCCTTAACTGACGATGTTGATAAGGGCCAAAGGCTTGCTGGAAATAATCCAGTGAATCCTCAGCCCCCTGGATCATGCGATCAACATTCCAATGATGAGTCGGGTGGTAATACACCTCGATATTCACCCCATTATGGACGGCTTTTTTGCTGTCTAACTTGGCCAACATCACGCTGTAAAAGTTGACCATGGGCGAATCCATGACATAACGGTAGTAGTTGCGTCCGTCTTGCTGCCATGTTTTTTCAAGGTAACCGGGGGCAATAGCAAATTGATCGTCACTGGTGGACAAGGTTGCACTGAAGTCGATGAATTCAATGCCTTTGCCAAAGAAATTTTCGCTGTAATGGCTGCTGTCTTCCAGATCAAAAGCGCGTTTTAGTGGCTCTAGGTCACGCTTGCGCCTTTCATGGCGGTCATTGATCTTGTAATCGATATTGACGCCAAAGGTGGGGAACAAGGCAAAATTATCGATAAACGTGCCATTTTTCACCAAGGTGGCGTCTTCCCCCGAATTTTTGAAACCGACATGCCGACGCACTACCGCCAGCTTACCCTTGCGCTCCTCTCCCGGGGCTAGGGGCTGAGTAAACTCGAACCAAGCCGTATTAAACTTACTGTCAACTTCACCTAAGCTACCGCCCTCGATAAGCACTTGCTCATCCACACTGTGTTGTGGCAGGTTGACTAAGAAGCGCGAAATTGCTTGTTCGCTGCGGTTAACCACTTTGATGTTTGCAAGGGCTTCGATGCGTCGTTGTGCTGGGAACATATCCACGTTTAGATCAACACTGACAATGGTAGGGAAGGGATCATTCTCGAAGCCACTGTAGGTTTTTTCATAGTCTGCGCGAAGGTCTAACAATTCTTCTTGGCCATAAAAGGTATTGATTACCTTGGTGTTGTAATAAATGACACCAGCCAAGCTGACAAATGCCACAGCTCCAACCAGTGCAATAGTGGTGCCCCACGTGCCAATTTGGTAGCGCAACATACTAAAACGCGCGCTTAGGCTGGCACTTGGACCGCGTTGCCACAGACCATAACTAATGACCCCCAATAAGACAGCAAGCGCTAGCCAATAACTCATGAACCAGGCCTGCGTGGTGAGGTACCAGCCATAGCCGTTTAAATCGGAATAACTTAAACGCGGCGCGTCTGCAAAATTAAACATGCTGTGTTCGATGCCTAGCTGACTGAAGGTCAAAGACACAAAAAAGTAGCCAACAAACAACAACATACCAATGTATTTATTGGGGCTTAAGGCTTGTAGGAAAAACGCAAACACTCCTAACAAACAAAACGGTAGGGCATCGAAGTACAGTAATGAGACTAAGTATTGGCCTATTTCTAGATGGCTATATCCATCAATCAACTGACTGACAATGGCGACGCCCATGCCGAGTAAGTACAGGGAAATGATCACTACAAACAAGGACAACAACTTTGACAACCAAAACGTTAGGTTGTGAACTGGCATACTGTCGACAATGTCCCCCATGCCCACAGAACGCTCACGCCACACTATCTCAGCACTGTAATAGGTAATAACGATGATAAACATCAGCGAAAACTGACCAGTAATCAGGCTCACCATGGTCTGTGTCAAAGGCCAGTTGGGTGTGCCAAACATACCCGTGATGCGGAAAAAGCTGGCGATGAGTTGAAAGCAGGAGAACAACAGCAAAATCAAAAATGCAGGGCTTTGCACCACTTGTTTGACTTCAAATGCGGTGCGGCTGATAAATTGGTGAAAGCCACTGCCTCCAGCGCTTTTGTGACGGATATTCAGCTGAAGGATAGTCGCTGGGACTGCTTCAGGCAGCGCTTTGCGTTTTGTTTTGGCGTGTTGCAAGGCCAGCGGTTTAAATAACCTGCCCCCAGCAAAGAGCGCAATAGTACCCACCGCCAACCAGATCAGCCGATTATGCAAGATAAAGCCATCAAGACCGGGCACTAATGTATTTTTTTCAAAGGCTGTCCAATAGCGGGTGTGTTCACTGAAGGCATTTAAGGCAAAAGGGTCAACAAGGGCGCGAATACTGCGTTGGTCTGGCTCATTAAAGACTTGGCTCGCCACCACATAAGCGATGAATAAACCTAGGGCACACAAATATACCGCCATGGTGCTTCTGAAACGTTGGGCTGCGGCATAAAACAGGGCAGCCAAGACAAACAGGGTAGGCAGGGCAAAAATAACAAAAGGCATGACATACATGGCCAGAGAATTGGGCCCTAAACGTTCACTGTCTAACCATGGCATGATACTGCCGAGAAACAAACCCAGCGGCACCATGGCAAACACAAATACACACATGAGGTAGGCGCCTAAAAAGCGCCCAAGATTGTAGCCAAAAGGCTTAATAGGTTTGGTTGAAATAATTTCCGCCATCAGCGATGTATCATTGCGAGTGGCGGTATTGGCCACAAAATTCACTACCATGAACATGCCAAAGATACCCAATATCAGCAGGACTTGGCTGATGGCATAGGGACTGTTAAACAACACATTTCCACCGGAACCAATTTGGATCTGATCCACTACCATGGCTAAAAAAGGCAGCAGGAAAAACACCATACAGGTCACGATGAACGAGGGCTGGCGGCTGAAATAGCGCCATTCAAAGTTGAGCATTGAGAGCATCATTGGCAGGCCCTCTATGCTTGTTTAACTAAACGTGAGCGATGCAAGCTACTGAAATACACATCTTCCAGGCTGGCTGGAGTACTGTCGAAGCCAGCTGGTGCCTCGGAGGCCAGCACATGCAATACGGTACGCCCAGCAAACAAACGTTTGGAGATGACAGCCAGTTGGCTTTCTATTTCCGCGGCTTCCTCAATACTCACCACTTTTCGCCAAATTTGCCCGTTCAATTCTTCAGTCACGGTTAAAGGATTACCTTTGAGGAGGATTTCGCCGTTGCCCAACACCGCCATGTTGGCGCACAGTTCAGACACGTCATCTACGATGTGGGTAGACAGTATCACTACTTTTTCCTGGCCTAAGCTTACTAGCAAATTGTGGAAGCGATTGCGCTCTTCAGGATCAAGCCCCGCGGTGGGTTCATCCACAATGAGTAAATCAGGATCACCTAACAAGGCCTGAGCAATGCCAAAACGTTGACGCATGCCACCAGAAAAACCACTGACGGCTTTTTTGCGGTGTTGAAATAAATTGGTGTGGGCCAGTAGGCCGTCGACGGCTTCTTTGCGCTGCCCCTTGTTATCAATACCTTTGAGAATAGCTAGGTGGTCGAGTAAGTCGTAGGCACTGATCCGTGGATATACACCAAATTCTTGGGGTAAGTAACCCAGGCGTTGTCTTAATTCGTTGGGTTGGCGTAATACATCCACTTGGTCAAAGGTGATACTGCCGCTGTCTGGTTGCTGCAAGGTAGCGATGGTGCGCATTAGACTCGATTTACCTGCGCCATTTGGCCCAAGTAAACCAAATAAGCCTTTTTCAATGCTTAGGTTGACGCCATTAAGGGCTTTAACGCCATTAGGGTAGGTTTTAGTGATTGCCTGGATAGTGAGCATAGTGAGTTCTCAGTCATTATTATTTTTCATTTCACAGCCTAGCAGGGCAGCATAACCTCGTAAAGCAGCGAAACACTGCCTGCAAAATTATCTTAATATATTGATATTTAAATGTTTTTATTGTGTTTTGCGGGTTTAAGCAACACTTTCTTACGAATACGTTGGGCACGCTGTTTTTTGCAGCAAACGACAAAAAACTGTCGATTAATTGTGGCTACGCTATGCATCTGTGCGAGGTTTACGTATATACTACGCGACCGTAAATTTCATCATCACTCATTCGTTTTAAAGGCGGTTTTCATGCGCACAGATTATTGTGGCAATATCAATGCATCCTACATCGGACAGACTGTAACCTTGTGTGGCTGGGTCAACCGTCGCCGTGATTTAGGTGGCGTTATCTTCATTGATTTACGCGACCGCGAGGGCATCGTGCAGGTGGTATTTGATCCTGACTTAGCCGAATTGTTTGATGTGGCGAATAGCTTACGTAACGAATACTGTGTGCAATTAAGTGGAGTGGTGCGCCCGCGTCCAGCTGGTCAAGTGAACCTGGACATGTCTACCGGTGAAATTGAAATGTTGGGTAAGTCGTTAACTGTACTCAATAAATCAGCGCCACTGCCCTTAGATTGGAACCAAGAAAACTCGGAAGAGCAGCGTCTCAAATACCGCTATTTAGACTTACGTCGGCCATTGATGAGTGATCGCTTGAAGTTTCGCGCCAAAGTGACCAGTGCGGTTCGCAGTTACATGGACAACGCCGGATTTTTAGATATAGAAACACCCATCTTAACAAAAGCCACACCGGAAGGTGCCCGTGATTATTTGGTGCCAAGCCGTACGCACAAAGGCCAGTTTTTTGCCCTTCCTCAGTCACCGCAATTGTTCAAGCAGTTGCTGATGATGGCGGGCATGGACAGGTACTACCAAATTGTTAAGTGCTTCCGAGACGAAGATTTACGTGCGGACCGCCAACCAGAATTTACCCAGATTGATATTGAAACTACCTTTCTCGATGCTGATGGGGTGATGAAAATCACCGAAGGCATGATCCGTGACCTGTTCAACAAAATGTTAGGGGTTGAGTTAGGGGATTTCCCCCGCATGACTTATGCCGAAGCCATGCAACGTTATGGTAGCGACAAGCCAGATTTACGTAATCCTCTTGAATTAACCGACGTAGCAGACCTATTAAAAACCGTTGAGTTTAGTGTTTTTGCTGGCCCTGCCAACGATGCAAAAGGACGAGTTGCCGTCATCCGTGTGCCCGGTGGTGCAAGTTTGTCGCGTAAACAACTGGATGATTACACCAAGTTTGTTGGCATTTATGGAGCAAAAGGTTTGGCGTGGTTGAAGGTAAATGACCTCAATGCCGGCATGATGGGTTTACAATCACCGGTGCTCAAGTTTTTAACTGAAGACGTGGTTAACGCCATTATTAGCCGCTGTGGCGCGCAAAGCGGCGACTTAATTTTATTTGGTGCGGATTCCAAAACTGTGGTCACTGAAGCCATGGGCGCATTGCGTTTGAAGCTTGGTGAAGATTTGCAGTTATTGCAAGGTGAATGGCGTCCGTTATGGGTTGTAGACTTTCCTATGTTCGAAGAAGTCGACGGCCAATTCTATGCTTTACACCATCCGTTCACCGCACCACGAGATATGGGCCCTGAGGAGTTGGCCGCTGATCCTGCCAATGCCTTATCAAACGCTTATGACATGGTGTTAAATGGTGTCGAACTTGGTGGTGGCTCAGTGCGTATTCACCAGCAAGCGATGCAAGCGAAAGTCTTTCAATTACTGGGGATCAGCGATGAAGAAGCCCAGGTTAAATTTGGCTTTTTGTTAGAAGCATTAAAGTACGGCGCGCCGCCTCACGCAGGTTTGGCCTTTGGACTGGATCGCTTAGTGATGTTAATGACTGGTGCTACATCAATCCGTGATGTTATGGCCTTCCCTAAAACAACAACCGCAGCCTGTCCCTTAACCAATGCGCCGGGAGAGGCCAACCCTGAACAATTAAAAGAATTGGCGATTCAAACTGTCAAAGAGGCGGTCAAAACAGCGACCAACAAGCCTATGGCACAATAGGTTAGGGCGTGCAAACTTCGTGGCGAATTCCTGAATCTGCCCTGTGCGTGATTTATAATCAGTCGGGGCAGGTGCTGGTATTGCAGCGCTTAGATGATCCGGATTTCTGGCAGTCGGTTACCGGCACGCGAGAGGCGCATGAATTGCCATGGCAAACGGCTTTACGTGAAGTGCATGAGGAATGTGGTATTGATATTCATGCTAAAGCCTACTCACTGCGAGATTGCCAACAGACCAACAGTTATTTAATTCGGCAACGCTGGCGACATCGCTATCCACCGGGCACAAAAACCAATACAGAATATGTGTTTTCCCTCGAGGTGGCCGACGATGAAATCATTACTTTAACGGAGCACAGCGCCTATCAGTGGTTAGATAAGGCACAAGCCATGCAAAAAGTGTGGTCGCCAACCAATCGCGATGCTATTCGCGATTTTGTCCCCGATAGTGTTCCACTTCACCCTGAGCCACCCCGTTAATGGCCATTATTCTTGGCATCGATCCAGGGTCGCGCTTGACCGGTTATGGTGTGATTAAACAGCTTGGCGCCAAAGTAGAATATTTGGGCAGCGGCTGTATTCGTTTACAAGGCGATGCCTTAGCACCAAGGTTGCAGCAAATATTTGCCGGGATCAGCGAAATTATTAGCCAATTTCAACCAGACGAGTTTGCCATTGAACAGGTTTTTTTAGCCAAAAATCCCGACTCAGCCTTAAAGTTAGGGCAGGCCAGAGGGGCTGCCATTGTGGCCGCCACAGCCCAAGGATTACCTGTGGCGGAATATTCAGCACGGCAGATCAAACAGTCCGTGGTTGGCAAGGGCAATGCCGACAAAAACCAAGTCCAGCACATGGTAACTTATTTATTAAAACTCAGTGCCAGCCCACAAGCTGATGCGGCCGATGCCTTGGCCGTAGCGCTGTGCCATAGCCATACCCAACAAAGCCTGATAAAAATGTCAGGGCAAGCCACCAAAACCGTCAGAGGGCGCTTGCGCTAAGAAGGAATCAACATGATAGGCAGTATTCGTGGTATTTTGCTGGAAAAACAAGCCCCTGAAATTCTCATTGAAGCAGGGGGCGTGGGTTATGAAATCCAAGTCCCGATGACAAGCTTTTATCAGTTGCCAGAAATTGGCCAAGAAGCGCATGTTTGTGTGCATTTTGTAGTGCGCGAAGATGCTCAGTTATTGTTTGGTTTTGCCAATAAACAAGAACGTGCAGTGTTTAGAGAGTTGATAAAAGCAACAGGTGTGGGCCCTAAACTTGCGTTGACGATTTTATCGGGCATGAATGCGCAGCAATTCATGCAGGCTGTGAGTCACGATGACATCACGGCTCTGACAAAATTACCCGGAGTGGGTAAAAAGACGGCTGAGCGTTTGGTCATAGAAATGCGTGACCGTTTAACTAAATTAGTCGTGGCACCAGATTACAGCAGCGCTGCCAGTCGTATTGCCAACCTGCCCATCGAAAATACCTTCCTACAACCGAATGATGTCAAAGATGAGGCCTTAAGTGCCTTGGTGGCCTTGGGTTATAAACCCGCACAAGGTAGCAAGGTGATTAACTCGGTGTATAAAGAGGGGATGCGCAGTGAAGAATTGATTAGAGACGCATTACGAGCCATGGTGTAAATTCAGCTACGACGTCAGTGAAAATTTCTGTTACTGTATAAATAAACACTATTCTGTGCTGTTGTAGTCCACACTATTACGAGGCACAGAGGCCCATCACCACAACTAGATAACGATAAAATGATAGAAGCAGATCGCCTAATTCAAGCTACCGCGAGCCGTGAAGATGAAGTCATCGATCGCGCTATTCGCCCGAAAATGTTGGCGGATTACACGGGGCAAGACCATGTTTGTGCGCAAATGGAAATCTTTATTGCCGCAGCGCGCAAACGCAATGAACCACTCGATCATTTATTGATATTTGGGCCGCCGGGTTTGGGTAAAACCACCCTTGCCAATATCGTGGCCAATGAGATGGGGGTAGGCATCAAAACCACATCCGGGCCGGTATTGGAGAAGGCCGGCGATTTAGCCGCACTGCTCACTAATCTTGAAGAAAACGATGTCTTGTTTATTGATGAAATCCATCGTTTATCGCCGGTAGTAGAAGAAATTCTCTATCCAGCCATGGAAGACTATCAATTAGATATCATGATTGGTGAAGGGCCGGCCGCGCGCTCCATCAAATTAGAGTTGCCGCCGTTTACACTGGTGGGTGCCACCACACGTGCCGGGTCGTTGACCTCACCACTGCGAGACAGATTTGGCATCGTACAACGCTTAGAGTTTTATAATATTAAAGATCTCACCACAATTGTGCGCCGCTCAGCGAGCTTTCTCAATTTATTGATGGACGAGGCAGGGGCGGTAGAAATCGCGCGTCGTTCCCGCGGTACACCGCGGATAAGCAACCGTTTGCTGCGCCGGGTAAGAGATTTTGCTGAAATTAAAGCCGATGGTCACATCAATCTAGACATTGCCAGTCAAGCATTGGATATGTTGGATGTAGATGGAGAAGGTTTTGACTATATGGATCGCAAGTTATTGACGGCCATCATCGACAAATTTTCAGGTGGGCCAGTTGGTTTAGAAAATTTGGCTGCAGCGATCGGTGAAGAAAAAGAAACCATCGAAGACGTCATTGAACCTTTCCTCATTCAACAAGGATTTCTCCAACGTACTCCACGTGGCAGGATTGCCACCCAACGTGCCTTTTTGCACTTCAGTCGCGAATTTAAAGCGTAAGACAAAAAAAGCCCACGAAATTCGTGGGCAAACAACAAAAAACTGTTGAAGGGAAATATCCAGGGAACATAAAAGCCAACGTTAAAATTGACCGGAGTATCTATCAAAGGCAAGCAGTTAACACCGTGGTGTGCCATTGCCCTTGACCAGAAAACGAGACGAATTATAGAGAATCAAACACGTTGTGCAATTGAGTATTTTTGTGTTTTCGGATTAGTTTAATTAATGTGTTAAAAAAATGTTGTGTTTATATTTTCCGCAAAAAATGAATATTTCCCAATAAAATATATATAAAACAATGGCATATAAATTTGTCTAATAATTAAACGATAAATAATTGTATGGCAAATGTGTAGTTTATTTGCGCTGGTGTCCTTGGTTTTTTAATCACTTCGCTTGAGTATTTTGATTAAATCGTCAAAAAAGCTAAATTTTGCCGCCCTTCAATTTATAAATGCTTGAATTGGCTAAAATATATATTTACGTCTGTGCATTCATTTTAGCTTGCTGACAATGCTAGACTAGGTCACCACAACGGTTTTCTGCTAAACAAGCTGTTACGCTAGTCTTTTGTTAACAACTACTCTCATGAAACATCAACATACAATACGCGTGTATTATGAAGATACCGATGCTGGTGGCATTGTGTATTATGCTAATTATCTTAAGTTTTTTGAGCGGGCACGTACTGAGTGGTTACGCAGTGTCGGTGGCGAACAAGATGAACTTATGGAACATTCTGTGGCTTTTGTCGTCAAACGGGTGGAAATGGACAATCACGCGCCGGCACGTTTTAATCAATTGTTGTGTATTGAAAGTGTAATAGTAGAATTAAAACGCGCCAGTCTGGTGTTCAAACAACTAATAAAAAGTCCAAGTGACCAGGTGTTGGTCAGTGCGTTGATAAAGGTAGCCTGTGTCAATATTTCAACTATGAAACCACAAGCTATACCAGCAAAAATTTTAGGGGAATTTGCGCGTGTCATCTAATTTGTCGTTTTTTGATCTGTTTTTACAAGCCAGCATTCTTGTGCAATTTGTGATGTTGTTGCTGTTAGCAACTTCAATTTTTTCTTGGGCGTTCATCTTCGAAAGAAGTAAAGCACTTAACTTCGCTAGAAGCGAAATGAAAAAATTTGAAGATAAGTTCTGGTCTGGTGTTGATCTCAATAAACTGTATCAAGAGCTTAACGCTCGTCAATCAGTGCAAGGCATGGCCAGCATGTTTTGTGCAGGATTCAAAGAATTTGTCAGGTTACGCAAAAGTACCTCTACATCAGCGGAAGCCACCATGGAAGGGACTTACAGAGCAATGCGTGTGGCGCTATCTCGAGAAATTGATAGTCTGGAAAACCGTCTACCCTTTCTGGCAACGGCGGGTTCAATAAGCCCGTATATCGGTCTTTTTGGCACGGTATGGGGCATCATGAACGCCTTCATCGCCCTAGGCGAAGTGCAACAAGCAACCCTCGCCATGGTCGCCCCTGGTATTGCTGAGGCATTGATTGCCACGGCCATGGGTTTATTTGCGGCTATTCCAGCGGTTATCGCTTATAACCGCTTCAGCCATCAGGTGGAAAAATTAGAAAACAGCTATGGCAATTTTATGGAAGAATTTTCTAGTATTTTACATCGCCAAGCCCATGCATCAAATGCTGATACTGCATCACGTGTAGCGAGCTGAGGTGGCTATGGTGGTATATACACGTAAACGTCGGCGCCCTGTTTCAGAGATCAATGTAGTGCCTTACATCGACGTCATGTTGGTGTTGCTGATTATTTTTATGGTGACTGCGCCGTTGATTACCCAAGGTGTAAAAGTCGATTTGCCCAAGGCAGAGGCGGCCGCCCTAGACAAAGACAGCAAACCACCCTTGATTGCCAGTGTAGACGCACAAGGACAATATTATTTGAATGTGGGCGATAGTCAGGACCAATCCATGTCTGCTGTAGATCTCGCCACTTTGGTGGCTGCACATTTGCAACTTGAACCAGAAACCCCAGTGGTGGTTAAAGGCGATGGTGCTGTTCCTTACAGTGAAGTGGTACAACTCATGGTGCTGTTGCAGCGAGCAGGCGCACCCTCGGTTGGACTCATGACCTCACCCCCTGAGAAAAAGCGCTAGGCGATGAAAATCAAGCCCTTTTCTGTCCCCCTTTCCTTATCGGTATGTTTACACCTAGCCATTGGGACCGCGCTTTCGGTGAGTCTGGCTTTACATACTCCCCTGGATAACGCCGCAGCGGATGTTGATGTACCCATAATTGACGCGGTAGTGCTTGATCAAAAAGCCTTAGAAAGTCAGGTGAAAAAGATTAAAGATCAGCAAGACCAGCAGCGTTTAAAAGAAGAACAGCGTGTTAAAGAGCTTGAGAAACGAGCGGAAGAAGCAGAAGAAAAACGCCAACAACAAGAATCTGAAGTTGCCAAGTTACGTGAGCAGACCAAACAGCAACAAGCGGATAAGAAAAAAGCAGAGCAGGCAGCGGTTGAAGCACGTCAACGTAAAGAGCAAGAAAAAGCCAAGGCGGCACAACTAGAAGCTGAGCGCAAACGCAAGGAACAAGAAAAGGCAAAAGAAGAAGAAAAGGCACGGATTGCCAAGGAAAAACGTGAAAAAGAAGAAAAAGCCTTAAAAGAAGCTGAGCGCAAAAAACGCGAAGCTAAAGAACAGGCAGAGCAAGAAAAAGCACTACAAGAGCAACTAGCCGCTGAACAAGCAGCAAGACAGCAGCGTCGTAACAAGCAAGTGCTAACAGAAGTGCAAAAATATGAGGCATTAATCCGACAAACTATTCAACGTAACTTGATTGTGGATGATGCGATGAAAGGCAAGTCTTGCCGTTTGAATATCAGACTCGCCTCTAACGGTTTAGTGACGCAAGTTAACGAATTGTCAGGCGATCCGATTCTGTGTCGTGCTGCCAAATCTGCCGTGTACAAATCGGATACCCTACCGGTATCCCCAGAAGCAGATGTATACGAAAAACTCAAAGATATTAATTTAACTGTAGAGCCAGGATTATAATGTTTATTAAAAAATCAGCCTTGATTGGATGTTTGTGGTTAGCGGTGTGTTGTAAAAGTTTTGCAACCTTAGAAATTGTGATTACCGAAGGTATCGATACATCTCGGCCCATTGGCATAGTGCCATTTAAGTGGGTGGGCAATGGTACTTTACCAGATAAACTGACTAATGTTATTGCTGCTGACCTTGCTCGAAGTGGGAAGTTTAACCCCATTGATGCGGCCAAAATGCCTCAGTATCCCAGCACAGACAAAGAACTAGACTACAGCGCCTGGGTACAAACCGGTGTTGAAGCAGTTTTGGTCGGTAGGATTGAAGCCAGCGGGATTGATCAATATACCGTGTCGTTTGAACTCATTGATGTGGTGCGAGGACAAATTACCGGTGGCAAAACCCAAATGCTGATTAACGGCAAACTCGCGGTGAGTAATGACCACGTATTAGATAGTCGCCAAGCGACAATCAACGGCAAGGATTTCCGTCAATACGCGCATCGCATCAGCGATGTAGTATACGAAAAACTGACCGGCGAGCGTGGCGCTTTTCTTACCAGGATTGCCTATGTCATCGTGCGTGATAGAGATGTACATGAATTTCCGTACCAACTCGTGGTGGCAGACTACGATGGTGCAAATGAAACCACCTTGTTACGTTCCAAAGAGCCCTTGATGTCGCCTTCGTGGTCGCCAGATGGAACCAAACTCGCGTATGTCAGTTTTGAAAACAAACGGCCACAAATTTTCATTCAAGATATTTACACCATGAGTCGAACGCAAATGTCTGATTTCAAAGGCATTAATGGCTCGCCTGTGTTTTCTCCTAATGGAAAACAATTAGCCCTTGTTTCGTCAAAAGATGGAAATCCGGAACTGTATGTCATGGATATCGCCAGTAAACAGGTACGTCGCATTACTGACGATCGCTCTATTGATACCGAACCAAGCTGGACGCCAGACGGTAAGAGTCTGATTTTTAGTTCCGAGCGGGGTGGTAAACCTCAATTATATCGAGTAGATTTAACAACTAACAAAGTTCGGCGCTTGACTTTTGAAGGCGAAATGAATTTGGGTGGTACCGTAACGCCTGATGGCAAACAGTTAGTGTATGTTAATCGTACTCGTGGCGACTACCACATTGCCAAACAAGACATGATCAGTGGCAATATGCAAGTATTAACCAAGACATTTTTAGATGAGTCACCCAGTATTGCACCGAATGGCAGTATGATAATATACAGTACCTTACATAATGGAAAGCAAGTTTTATCGCTGGTGTCATTAGATGGAAGGTTTAAAGCGCGCTTGCCAGCGGCAGATGGTCAAGTAAAAGCGCCAAGTTGGTCACCCTATTTGTTGTAAGTGTCATTAATTGAGTTAGTTTCGATAAAATAAGGAAAAAAAATGCAATTTAATAAAGTGTTAAAAGGGTTAATCATCGCTTTACCTCTGGTCACCATGGTTGCCTGTAAGTCTGGCCCGACAGCAGAAGAATTGGAAGCGCAAAAAAATGCACAAGCACAAGCACAAGCCGAAGCAGAACGTTTAGCGGCTGAAGCGCGTGCTAATCAAGTGCAAACTGGTACTGTTGAGCCCATGCTGTCTCCTGCTGAAAAAATGAAAATGGAAATGCAGGCGCTGATGAGTGAACAGACCGTATACTTCGATTTTGATCGTTCAACGGTTAATGCTGACTTTTATGCAATTCTGGATAAACACGCTGCGTTCTTAGCAAAAAATCCTGGCCAGTCAGTGGTAATTGAGGGGCACTGTGATAGCCGCGGTACACCAGAATACAACATTGCTCTGGGTGAATTGCGTGCCAAGTCAGTACAAACGTATTTGTTAAATGCTGGCGTGAGTACCTCACAAATGACAGTGGTATCGTATGGCGAAGAAAAACCCGCAGTAAATGGCAGCACTGAGTCTGCATTTGCTAAAAACCGCCGTGGTGTTCTCGTTTATCAATAAAAAGTAGTTAACATGACTAAACTTACGCTCGCAATAAGTTTGCTAGCAATTTATGGAGCCGCATCAATTGCGGCTCCTGCGCCTGTAGCAGACCTAAATCAGGGTAACAGCGAACAACGTATCGAAGCATTAGAGCGAATGTTTGCCGCCCGAACCGACGCTCAGCATCGCATGCAGCAGCAACTTGATAACCTCCAGCAAGAAGTCACAGAATTACGTGGCAATATTGAAACACATAACTATCAACTAGAACGTATCCTGGAAAGACAGCGCGAGTTGTATGCAGAAATTGATAAACGTTTAAGTGGCATGTCAGCCGCTCCAGCGCCTACCGTTATCGACAATAGCCCACAAAACGCAGCCACAGCGACATACTCTGGTAATGAAAATGAAGCGTATGACAAAGCCGTAAACTTGATTTTAAAGGATAAACTTTATGATCAGGCGATTCCCGCGTTTCAGTCATTTTTACAAAACTTTCCTTCATCCTCTTACTCATCAAATGCGCATTATTGGTTAGGTCAGTTGTTGTTTAATAAACAAGATTGGGCTGGCGCCAGCACTCAGTTTGAAGCGCTTATAAACAATTATCCAGACTCCAATAAACGTGCAGATGCCATGCTCAAACTGGGGATCGCGCAAAGTGAACGGGGTAATGCTGCGCGTGCAAAACAACTTTGGGAACAAGTAATGAAAGAGTTTCCCGATTCACCGTCAAGTAAATTGGCTGACAAACGCCTAAAGGGTTTGTAAAAACACGCGGTTTATTGTCAATGATTGGTTAAGAAGCAGACAGTTAATTGTTTGAATTGTCTGCTTTTTCAGCATAAGAACCAAATTCTGAAAATAAAACCGCTTTTGGCTTGCACAGAAATTTGAATTGAGTATTATATGCGCCCGTCGCAGTGAGGCGGGTGGAAATGGGTCGTTAGCTCAGTTGGTAGAGCAGTTGACTTTTAATCAATTGGTCGCTGGTTCGAATCCAGCACGACCCACCAATTTCCTTTTTATCACTGCATGTCAATTAGATGGGTCGTTAGCTCAGTTGGTAGAGCAGTTGACTTTTAATCAATTGGTCGCTGGTTCGAATCCAGCACGACCCACCATCTAACTCAAGAAATCCCCTATATAGTCACTACTATTTTATCGCTAACATCCTTGAACAGTCGTGAGGGATGAGAGCCAGTCGTTCGACCAACTGTCTGGAACAGTTGGGACAGCCGCAGGCTGCGCGTAGCGGGCAAGGCAGGATGCCTGCAGTCAATCCAGCACGACCCACCATCTAACTCAAGAAATCCCCTATATAGTCACTACTATTTTATCGCTAACATCCTTGAACAGTCGTGAGGGATAAGCACTGTGTCTGCGGCGCTCGTATTAAATTAATTTATCTACATAAAGCCTTGGTCATGTTAGCCAGTACAGCCCGCTTACTCGCTTCGCTACACGCCAGTTTAATGCTCACTTCCACTATGCGCACTGCGTTGATTTTTGCGGTGTCGAATTCGATACACGTAGCAATTTAACGACACAATTTCATCGTGTTATTGTGCTATTTATTTGTTTCACTTAGTATTTTCGTTAAGTAAGCTATTTTTTATGCACAAGATAAAGTCATGGTTTACACTGTAATTAACTCATGTTTAGGGCTGATTTCGATGGATGCTAAGGCATACGCAAAAAACGCTGGTGATATTTTTGTTTTGCCAGAGGCAGTAGTAAAAATTAAGCAATTGATCGATGACAGCACCACTTCTATGCATGAGATTGCTGAAGTGATTAATTAACCTGAGATCGGTTTAAGCAGCCACCATCGCATTTCTCTCAACGTCGCTAATATTA
>JAACSL010000078.1 GCA_009993955.1 Paraglaciecola sp. | reverse complement strand
GAAAATGGCTTAGACAGCTCACCCATTGTTGCTGCCTTAAACGAACGCATCTAACCGTTCAACATGGTAGGTTGGCAGTTTGCAACCTACCCTAAGAAACGGCCGCGCTTGCGGCCGTTTTTTTATTTTCTTATTAGCACATAACCTGAGACAATCTTACGGTCGAGGCATCACCAATTTTTGACTGTCACTAAGCGTGAAGTAATCGCCAGGACCACCTCCTCTTAATAAGGGATCGGCTAAGAGCGTCTGATACACCCCATCTTGCAAAAGCCGCTGGTCAATGTGCACACCCACTACTTCACCAATGACTAACCAACTGTCACATAGCTGACCATCTGCGCCTTGCAGTTGAATCAGTTGGCTAAGTTTGCATTCCATATTTACTAAACTTTCTGCAACCATCGGCACATCAATGAGAGACGCTGGTTTTTTGTGTAACCCTGCCAATTCAAATTCATCAACTTCCGCCGCCACACTGGCGCTGCTTGTATTCATCTGTTCGGCCAACTGACGACTTACCAAGTTCCAACAAAACTCGCCTGTTTGCTGAATGTTGTGCACGGTATCTTTGAATCCGACACTTGAAAAACCCAGTAATGGAGGATGATAGTTTAATGCATTAAAAAAGCTGTAGGGTGCTAAGTTCACCTGGCCATTTGCGCCTATAGACGAAATCCAGCCAATTGGACGAGGGGCAATGATGCTGTTAAACGGATCATGAGCCAAGCCATGGCCTAATTTCGGTTGATAAAAATGTTGTTTATTTGTCATGTAACACTCCAAAAAAAAGGAAAAAGCAGTCCAAGACGACCGGATAGAACAATAATATACGTATTATTTGTTTGTTTTTAATACAATTATGCCAGCTGCAAGTTAAGATAAAATTACTTTAGTTAATTGTTTTTATTGAATTATTTCGTACCTGTATGATTTGTTGTTATGAAAATATATACCTAAGTATCACCCTGTAGATTTTTTAATCACTTCCTTTGCGCTTTAATAGGGTCATCGAAACGCGGCACACATCACGCAGCG
>JAACSL010000079.1 GCA_009993955.1 Paraglaciecola sp. | reverse complement strand
ATAGTCACTCCTCGTTGTTTGAATTGAGAAGTGAAGGATGCCTCGGGATTGGCAACTTCAGTGGTCAGCTAGATGCCGAATTCTTGAAGGTTTTGAGGTGGCTTAGTGATTCTGTACTTACAATCAGATTGATATCGCAACCTTAAGGGTTACAATTAGTTCACGGTAATTGGCACGTTACATTAAGATTCAATGGACGAGATGCGGAAATTGTTAACTACGAGGATTATCACTAATGGCTATGCATACCCCTGCTCACCCTGGTGAGATAGTAAAAGAGATGGTCATCGAGCCGTTGGAGTTGACGATTACCGATGTTGCAGAACACTTAAATGTAAGCCGTAAAACCCTATCCAAGGTATTGAACGGACGAGGTGCAATAACTCCTGAAATGGCCGTGCGCTTGGAACTGGCTTTTGCTAAGCCCTCTGCTGACCACTGGTTGTGCCTGCAAAATGCTTATGATTTATCAGCTCTCAGAAATCAAAAGGCAACGCTGAAAGTCCAATCTTATGAACTAGCGTAGGGGTAAAATTGATGTCTCTAAAAACATTGAAAGAAAAAGCACTTAAAAATCCTAGTGTTGCACGAGAATATCATAAACTAAGTCGCGAATTTGCTCTCATCGAACGGAAACTTACACGCAAAATCGCTCGAACACGCAACACACAACCCTTCAGCTGCTAGTTTGAAAATGTCTCTGGTTCTATCGGCGCACACCATCAATGTGCGTTTTTTTAACTCAAGTGCGCGAGCTTATAACGTGTGCTCCTCCCTCCGGCTTCACTTTTTACCAAACAACCAATCTCGACCAACGCCGCTAAATGACGAGAAGCGGTTGGCTTACTCACTTTCGCCACTTTATGATATTGCGACGTATTAATGCCTTGGTCAAAATCCCCATCAAGCATTCGATTGAGCACTTTTACTTGCTCCGAGGACAGTCGCGTTTGATCGACATTTCGCCAGAAGTTTGTTTTAAAAACCGTTTGGTCGAATTCTTCGAGCACATTGGTGAATGTTTCACCTAAGGTGTTTAAAAACCACATAAGCCAAGCAGTAATATCAAGTTCACCTTTCTGGGATTGCTCTAAT
>JAACSL010000020.1 GCA_009993955.1 Paraglaciecola sp. | reverse complement strand
CAAACGTCATGAATGTTCCCTAACCGATATACTATCTGACTGATTTTCTTAATTTATTTGTGGGGATACCTCAGACTCTGACCCCAGTTATTGACCCCAGTTATTGCGTCAGCTTAGGGTAACTAAGCTCGGCACATAGCTAAGCTGAATTCACGCAAAATACTTGTGCAATGCGCTCTGATGCAGTTTTTTGCCCATCTAAGTAAACCTTGTGCACGATGTAAGGTGTTATGTGGCGGAGCAAACCGCCACAACCCCCTCAATTGAGTCTAATCAGCGCTATCGTAAGCTCTTTCAAGGTCGGCTACGTCGAGCTTAATCATCTTCATCATCGCATCCATCACCGCCTGCACCCTCTTTGGGTTGTTGTCATTGATGAGTTGCATAAATCGTTTAGGGACGATCTGCCAAGTGATACCGAATTGGTCGGTGATCCAGCCACACTGCATTGGCGTGGCACCAGCGCTGACAAGTCTGTCCCAATAGTTATCAACTTCGGCCTGATCCTCGCAGTTCACAAAAAGCGAGAATCCTTGGGAAAAGGTAAAGTACGGACCACCGTTATAAGCCATGAAGGACTGGCCACCAACCACAAATTCAGCGGAAGTAATTGGCCCGTCTTCGCCTGTGCGAGCAATATTTTTGATCTCAGAGTCGGGGAAAGTGGCGGTGTAGAATGTCATCGCTGCTTCAAGTTGGTCGTTGAACATCAGGAAGGGTGTCACTTTGGTCATTTGTCTGTCTCCTTGTTATTACAGTCTGCGCCTAGCGCCATTTTTGGCCTGCGTCATGTCAGAAACGACAATGACGTGTTTATAGTCGTTTGAGCAGATGCGAAATCGACATGCAAGCAGAAACTAAACGATAAACAACGGGGATCAGGGTATGAGGGATCCCCACGAACTCAATCATTTACCGTCTCTTACCAGCCCCCATCTGTCTTGGCATTGAACAGGTTTGATGCCCTTTATTGGTCATTTCTAGTGCGTAATATTGTCTTTTAGTTGTAAGTCTGTTTGATAAGCCTGTGCCTGGTTTCGTCCTCGTTCTTTGGCGGCATATAAGGCGGCATCGGCTTCTCTGATAAGCTGGGTAAGTTCTTTGTTTGGCAAACGATTATGGGGTTGGTCACTGTGTATATTTTTAGTGGCGATGCCAATGCTCACGGTTAACTGCTCAATTTGACTTATTTCTTGTTTATTGGCGCTTGCAATTTTTTTGCACAAGCGTTCAGCCAATAAACCCGCCGCGCTTTCATCGGTATGCGGTAAAATAAGTAAAAATTCCTCGCCAGCCACCCGCCCTACATAGTCAGGTTTTCTGAGTGTAGCAATACAAACATTCGCTACATATTGAATGACTTTATCCCCTATTTCATGGCCGAAGTTGTCGTTAACGGCTTTGAAGTTATCAATATCCAGCATCAATACACTCACGGGATGCAGATAACGTTCACTGGTGGCCAGCACTTGTTGGCCTAGGGTTAAAATACTACGCCGATTGTGCAGGGCGGTTAAGGCGTCTCGGCTGGCTAATAACTTGTTTTTTATGTATAAGCGATAGATAACGGCGCACAACACTAAAAAGAACGCCAAGACTAACGACAAGATCAATAAGAGCCAATTTTGTTGTTCTTTCTCCCGTTGCTTCATAAGGAGTTGTTCATTTAATAAGGTATTACGCTCTGCAAAAAGGTTGGCTTGTTTATCTAAATATTCGCTTTTTAATTGTTCGCGACTCAAATTAAATTGGGCATTTAAGGTGGCGGTTTGTGAGGTAATATCCAATCGGGCTTTTTTTAATAATGCGCGTTCACTTAACCGCATGTACTTAAAGGCATTATGGTAATCACCTGCTTGATTTAACAAACCAGCGTAGTTCGCGTAAGCATCCCACTGCCCAGCAACATCTTCATTCTGTGCAACTAAGTCTGCGGCTTTTTGCGCATATTCGAGGGCTAATGGCAACTACCCATTCATGGCTAATCGGCCGCTGTAGTGCACGTAAGCATTGGCAACATCGGTGGCTATAGCTAATTTTCACGGATAACAACTGATTTTGCGATCCATTCCAGCGCCTTGTTGTTATCTGGCACCTTGCTGTAAAAATAGGACTTCAATAAATAAGCATTAGCTAGGCGAACTTCATCGTGCAGTTCTTCAAACACCGCAATAGCCTGTTCTAATTGCGCAAAAGCAACACTGCGCTCACCCACTATGTTTACCATCTGCGCTTGATACATCTGTGCTTCAGCTTTATAAATGAGGGCATCATTAGGGTAGCTAATAAAAGCATTGTGGTAATATTCCAGTGCCTGCTCATAGTTTTGCAGGGTGTAATTTACTTCGCCGATAAAAACCAAACTACGTGCTTGGATAATGGGCCAGTTGTTCTTTTCAGCCCGTTTGAATATATCAGTCAGTGCAGAGAGCGACTCTTCGTATTGCTGTAAATAGGCATTGTTAATGGCCTGATACATCAAAATGAAATTTTCAAGATAAACATATTCTTGTTGATGGTTTTGTTCAGCGAGAGACTGCAAAGACAAACTGAAACTCTCTTGTGCCTTAAGGTATTCGCCGACCAAATAAAATTGAATACCAGAGAATAGCTGCCATTGACTTTGCATTAGCGGATCGTTGTGTGTTTTCACTTGTGGTTCAATATTGCTTAACAAGGGTTGTAATAAATCGGCGCGTTGAAACAACATATACAATTGCGCTTTTTGCAGATTAAGTTCAATTGAGGTGGGCATATCGCTGGGGCTATCGGCCAGACGAGCATCGAATTGCTGTTCGGCCAGCTTAAAATCTGCTTGCAGCTGCAACAAATATTGTTGCGAAATTGTCTGCCCATGTGTTTGATAACTACATAACACTAACAGCCAAGCAGCAAGAATCAATTTTCCTATATTCATTAACATTCCCACATCTTTTTTTAATTTCTTGTTTTAATTTCTTGTTTTATAAGGATATCTGTTTTCTGCCAATGGCAAATATAAACAATTGAAGAAACTAAACAAGTGACTGTGGTAATTACATATAAGCAATAACTGGGGTAAGGTTCAACTTAAAACTCAAACTAGCCTGTTGTACCTGTAACGCCAGATATTACAGCAGCTTGCCATTACTTTTTTACACATAATCTCAAACGAAGCGCTGCCCATCTACCGATGGAGTGTCTTTTTCAATCGGGTCGACGAAATTGTATTCATAGACGAAGACCCAATGAGCCTGCGGTGAAGATAGTTAATCGGTTTGTCAAAAAGCAAAGTCAAGATGGCGAAAAAACCACAAAAAACCAGTATGTTATTGATTAAATGTTACTACGACACTTTTTATTTACCCTCGCAAATATTAAGTTAATCCTGCCCCCAGTTATTATGCAAAGTTTTCATATTAAAATTTCTCTAAAAATTTTGAATTAAAATCCGAAATCCGTACTTTGAGTAAGGAGTTTAAATACTCAAAGTACGGCGAATAAAGGCATTTTTTAAGCTCTGGTGATGGAAACTCCACCATCAACTAGCGACGCAGTTCCTGTAACAAAGGACGAATCATCAGATGCTAAATACAGCACTGATTGCGCAATCTCTTCTGGCAAACCGACTCGTTTTAAGGCGTGCAAGTTAGTAATAAAACCCTGTGCTTCTTCGGTGCTATTCATTTCTCGGTACATATCAGTATCTACTGCGCCAGGTAACACGGAGTTAATACGTACGCCTGCTGAGCCATATTCGCTGGCAAGTACCTGGGTTAAACCTATCAAGCCAGCTTTACTTGCAGCATAGGCAGCAACACCAGGAAATGCCGCACTATAACCAACGAAAGTGGATGTAAAAATAATCGAACCTCCACCTTGTTTGACCATTTCTGGCACTTGATATTTTGCCGCTAAAAATGCGCTGGTTAGATTAATTGCAAGGGTGTTGTTCCAACCTTGTATCGAGACGTCAGTTGAAGGACCCATTTCTCCCAGTGTGCCAGCGTTGTTAAAAGCAATGTCCAAGCGACCAAAACTCTTGACAGTTAAGGCAACCAAAGATTTAGCAAATTCTTCGGATTGAACATCACCTGCATAGGCAATCGCTTCGCCACCCTCAGACACGATTTCTGCGACCAAGGTCGCCAGTTCCGCTTCTCTGCGGGCGGCAACAACTACTTTTGCTCCGTGTTGAGCAAACAGTTTCGCGGTTGTGCGACCGATACCTGAGCTTGCACCAGTGACAATTGCTACTTTACCCGCTAGTCGTTGAAATGATTTGTTTGTTACGTTTGCCATAATAATACCCCTAAATTTGATGAAAAGTTTGTTTAGCCCGAAAGCACGAATGCAGTATGCAACTTTTATTACTTTCAAATTAGTCGTATATTTTGACAATCACTTTATACCAATAGTAGAAAATAACAGCGAGGTTAGCTTGGAAACACTGAGTAGTATTGAGTCTTTTGTGCGCAGTGCAGAGTCAGGCAGCTTCTCCGCCGCGGCAAGAAAATTAAACCTTACACCAGGAGGAGTAAGTAAAAACGTAGCTAAACTTGAGGCCAATTTAGGCGTCAGATTATTCCATCGTAGTACCCGCAGTCTCACGTTGACAGAAGCCGGCGAACAATTTTTAGTTCAAGTATCTGGTGGTTTAGACAGCATTCAATCTGCTCTAGCCAATATCAGCACCAATGCCGGTCAGCCAGCAGGAACCTTGAAAGTTGGCATGGGAATGGCCTTTGGACGTGACCATATTTTACCTATGTTGGGCGATTTTATAGCCAAGTACCCAGCCATTACGCCAGATTGGCGCTTTGATAATCGTCAAGTTGACTTAATTGGTGAAGGCTTTGATGTTGCCATTGGTGGCGGTATTGATATCGCGTCAGGAGTGATTGTACGAGAGCTTGCTAAAGTGCATCTAATTTTAGTTGCCTCACATGCTTATTTGGCTAACAAGGGCGAGCCTAAAACGCCAGATGATTTGCCAAAATTCGATGCGCTCAAGCGATATTCACAAACAACAAACCATGTTATGAGCTGGCAACTTAAGTCTTTGACCGGCGAGCAAGTGACCTTAGATTTACCCGCCAGAGCAATACTAAATGACCCCGACACTTTATGTCACGCAGCTATGGCTGGCTTAGGGATAGCTCAAGTTCCCCTAACTCATGCCTATAGTTACTTACAGAAAGGAGAGTTAGTAAGAGTTTTGCCTGAATGGTACGCAGAAAGAGGGGTGATTTCCTTGTACTTTGCAGCTAAGAAATTACTGCCCGCCAAGACCCGAGTGTTTGTTGATTTTATAGTCGATAAATTTCGAACTGAGCAACTTTCCGATAAATGGAATGTGTCGAAATTAGTCAAAAAAAGTAACTGAAATAACTGGGGTAAGGCTCAACATAAAACTCAAACTAGCCTGTTGCGCCTGCAATACCAAATATTACAGCTGCTTGCCATTGCTGGCATAAAACGAGTAACTGGTGCCATTTGAGCCTTGTTCTTTTACCCGTTTGTTGTTGCCGTCGTAGGTATAAAGGTAGCCGTCACTTTGCACCATCTGGTTGGCGGCGTTGTAAGTGAATCCTCGTGTGCTCTTATCGATAACGTTTTCTTAGCGGTAACCATTCAATTTGCGGAATGTTCAAGACACTAAACGTAGTCACGCAATGGTCGCAGCAGTATGTATTAAGGTGTTAAACCCTGTGAATAATGCATTTTCCGCTGGCTATCCATAATAATCCCATCGTAACCTGGTGTGCGGTTAAGCAAATCTATGCCACCTTGCACACCGAGCACAAAGATTGCGGTAGATAAGGCGTCATTTAGTGTGCTGCGTGGGCCTATGATCGATACACTTTGCACCTCGTGAATCGACTTACCACTTTTGGGCGATAAGATATGGTGATAGCGCTCACCATCTTGTTCAAAATAGCGTTCATAGTCACCCGATGTGGAAATGGCGGTATCACTTAGAGGTAACAGCACCGCTTGTTTGTCTGCGTGGCGAGGGTCTCGAATCCCCACCATCCAAGGTTTTCCCATGCGGTCTCCTAATAATCGGGTATCGCCACCTGCGGTGACCAACGCATGTTGAATACCAAGCCTCTGCAGTATAGTAACGGCGTTGTCCACAGCGTGGCCTTTGGCAATGCCACCAAGGTCAATCTTCACCTTGGGATGGGAGAAAAATATACTGTGTGCCGCTGGATTAAGTTGCAAATGCTTAAAATCAATGGCGCTCAAGAGCTCAGCTACTTGTTCATCGCTGGGTTTTTGTTTTGCTCGATAGTCATAAAGATAGCCAACACTGGCAAAGGTAATATCAAAGGCGCCACCTGTTTCTTTGGACAATTCAATAGACAGGGCAATTAATTCGTACAACTCGGTAGAAACCGACACTGGCTGGCTGGCGGCTTGGGCATTTAATATGGCCAGTTCGCTGCTGGCAATATAGGGGCTCATTAACTGATTAATCCGCTCCATTTCGGCCATGACGGCGGCAATCGCTGCTTTTCCCTGTTTTTCATCATCTGACCAAAGTTCTACATGAATATTGGTGCCCATTATCCCTTGACTGTCACTCAACCACTGACTGAAAACCAGTGGACTAGGCAGGTACAACAGCCATGCCAAAACAGCATACGTGGCGAGTCTAGGCATGGTCATCTTGACCTTGTTGTAAGCCCAACTGATAGAGCGCGTTTTTCTTCAAACCGTAGTGCTCGGCAGTGATCGCCGCCGCTTTTTTGAGGGGTAGGTCTTGCATCAGTCGAGTCATTAACAGCAGTGCTTCCGGCGGCATATCGTCTGTTGCCACTTTTGCCCCTGCAATCAGTAAGACAAATTCACCACGTTGATGGTTGGCATCCTCTTCGAGCCAACGCAAACAGCTTGCAGCCTCACCGCTAAAAAACGTTTCAAAGGTTTTGGTTAATTCTTTGGCTAACACAAGTTGCCGCTGAGCGCCCAATACTTCAGTGATGTCGCTGACAGTTTGGGCGATGCGCCGCGGTGATTCATAAAATACGGTGGTCGCACCTTCGTGGGCGAGACCTTGGAGCACCGTATGCCGAGCCTGCATTTTAACCGGAAGAAAGCCTTCGAAACGAAAGCGATCAGTGGGCAGGCCAGCAGCACACAAAGCGGTAATAGCAGCACACGCCCCAGGCACAGGTATCACGTCTATATTTGCCCCTCGACATTGATTGACCAAGGTATAACCGGGGTCGTTAATAAGGGGGGTGCCTGCATCCGAAATAAGCGCAATATTTTCACCTTGCTGCAGCCGCATAATCAGTTGTGCAGCGCGCTGAGATTCATTGTGGTCATGCAAAGAAATCAAGCGGGTTTGAATATCGTAGTGTTGTAAAAGTCTTAGACTGTGCCGCGTATCTTCAGCGGCAATCACATTTACATCAGTTAATGTTTGCAGGGCGCGCTGGGTGATATCACTCAAATTGCCAATCGGGGTCGCGACAATGTACAACTTTCCAACATCACTCACACACAAACTCCTGTTCACGCCAAAACACAATTTTTGTTGCCCGTACTATATACCCATTCCAGGTAAAAATGCAGAGCAATGCCATGCCCCGGCGAGAAACCTTAGCTTGGTTCTATTCTTGCCGCTTAGCATGAATACGCCCGACTTCAAACCAGCCACCTTGGGGATCTTTCGACCATTCGAGCTTCCATTCGAAGGACTCGGCTGTCATGGCAAAGAATGTGATGCGATTATAGTAGCCACTGGCATTAGCTTGCGCAGAGAGCATAACAATTTGCTGACCATCTGACAGCGCGGTAAACATGTTGCTGACTGAGCCACTTTTGTTTAACCATGTCATATGCCACTGACCTTTACTGCTATCAAATACCCGCAAATTACTACCAATAGTGCGATTTTTTTCATCGCCAATGGCGATGTCCAGGGCAGGAGAAAAATATTCATCTCGAATCGCCCAACCGTTCATGGCGAGGTAAAAATGCCAGTCGGCATTCGGGCGTTCTAACCAACCCGATCCGTCGGTTTTTAGGGTTTCTTCTGTGATTCGCCAACTCCCCAACAAAGGGGCGAAATGTTGCAATTCAGGTGGGGCTGCGGGGTGAAACGAAATGGGTTCATTTGGCACGGCAAAAACCGTATTAATGGTGCAAAAAACAGCAAAAATACTGACAATATACGCTCTCAACATAAGCAATACCCCATAGCAAAATGTCTATAGTAAACATGACATGCTGTAAACCAAGGGCAATACGACCAAAGACTGGCGCGTTGAGTTTAATGACCAGCGTAACCGCAAAACAGTTGGCGTGAAAAGGTGGCGGAACTCGCATTCACCCGTGGTTTAAGGTTACACTATCGCTCATTGTAACTGCTGAGTTTGACCTATGTTGTTGTGCCGAGTAATCGTGGTGTTGGCCGGTATTTCTTTGATTTTATCATGTAGTGCGCCTGCGCCCCGTTCAAATCAGCCAAAAACAACACCACAACGCGTAGAAAAAATTCACGTAGAGGCCAGCCTTAGCAGTCAAGATTACTTGCGCAAAGCCGAAAGCATCGACCTAAGCACAGGTGATACCCAAAACCAGGTGATACTGCGCAATGCCTGGTTGTTGAAGATGGCGGAGGCCTTACAAAACGAACAGCAATGCGAAAAAAGCATAAAATTATTACGGGTGTTGCGTGCGAACTTAACAGACTCAAACCAAGCCAATACCGCCAAACTGCTTGAGGCAGAGTGTTTAATCAAAGTAAATACGCCTCTGGCCACACAGCAAGCTATTGAACTACTCACCGTACTGCAACATGCCCCCGAATTTTCTCAGCGCTTGGCCCAACTGCAAGTTAATCTCTACACGGCGCAACACGCATGGTTGATGGCTGCCGCTGCCTTATTGCGCACAGACATGACAGAGCCGCAAAAAAGCCAACAAATATGGCCTCTGTTACAGCACTTGGATTTAAAGCAATTGCAAAAAGCCAGCCTGACCTACCCTGCTCTCCAAGCTTGGTTGCAACTCAGTATTATTGTAAAAAGGTTTGGCGATAACGCTGACATATTCAAACAACAGGTCATGGCGTGGCAGCAACGCCATGCGCTGCATCCTTTGACTTTAGCCTTGCCTGACGAAGTAAACTTAGCCTTAAAACAACTGCTCTTACAGCCACAAAAAATTGCTGTGCTTCTGCCACTCAGTGGTCGCCTCGCGACACAAGGGCAAGCCTTAAAAGAAGGTATCCTCGCCGCCTATTTAGATAAAAGAGCAAACCTTCAGCCACAAGATTCATCGGCTTTGGCAACGCAGGTTGAGCCTGCACGTGCTGCTGACGATCAAAGCCTAGATTTTTTTGATTCAGCTTTAAAAACACCGGCTGAACTCAATGCACTGGTTGCAGATTACGACCTGATTTTAGGGCCTTTGCTCAAAGAAAATATTGCCGGTTTAAAGACCTTACTTGATCCCAGTAAAATTATGCTTGCCTTGAATCGTTTGGAACAAGCACAAGGCTTAACACCAGCCTCTGTCCATGAACCAAATGACAGCAAACAGCCACCACATGAACACTATTTTTATGCCCTAGCACCAGAAGATGAAGCGCAACAATTGGCGCGTTACATCAAGGCAAAGGGGTTTAAGCGCCCCATCATCTTTTCAGCCGATAACAGTGTGACCAGTCGCATGACTGATACCTTTTTGCAAACGTGGATGGCTGATGGTACGCAAGATAAAACACCGGATGTGGCAGTGTTTGCTGACAGTAAAGACATGCGGGAGCAAGTGGCGAGTTTATTAGACGTAGAACAAAGCCAAGCACGTATTCGGCAAATGGAGAATATGGCAGATGTAGAGGTATTCTCAGTGGAGCGGAATCGTCAAGACATTGATGCTATTGTATTATTTGCCAACCCTGAACAAACTGAACTGCTCAATCCCATTATCGAAGCAAGTTTAAGCCCGGCTGCCGAACAGCATCTCGCAGTGTTTGCTTCATCACGCAGTTACAGCTTAGATTTGAGTAAAAATAGCTTACGCGATCTACGTAACTTAACCTTCAGTGATATGCCTTGGATGCTTCCCGGCCATCCTTGGACGCCCTTGGCGAATCAAGTCAGTAGTTTGTGGCCCCAGCAACAAGATGCCTTAATGCGTTTGTTTGCCATGGGGTATGATGCTTATCAATTACTCCCTGCCCTGCGCCAATTGCGCATCCTCGACAACAGCAGTGTGCAAGGTTTAACGGGTAAGCTAAGTATGACTGAAGATGGGGTTATTCATCGCATCCTGCCCCTCGCCCAAGTGCAACAGGACAGGGTCGCTCTCATTGCAGTGGATTAAACAAGTCTTCTCAACAGACATTGGCAAACAGGCTGAATCCTTGGCTCGACAGTATTTGCAACAACAAGGTTTGCAGTTTGTGGTGGCTAATTATCGTTGTCGAGCGGGTGAAATTGATTTAATCATGCGACACGCTGATTGCTTGGTATTTATTGAAGTAAAATATCGACGCAATACCCAGCATGGTAAAGCGGTAGAAAACTTTCATGCAGCAAAACGTCGCAAATTTGTGGCAGCCATCGCGCATTATTTACACACTCAGGGGATCAATCCCACCGCCCTTGCCCATCGTATTGATGTGGTTGGCATTGAAGTGAATGCGCGCGGACACGCAGAATATACTTGGTTACAAAACGTTTAAGTGCCTGTGCGCGATAAGTGAACACCAAAGGATAAAAATGTTAGACAATATCAAAGCGAATTTTAACGAGAGCATTCAAACGAAAATAGCATCAATGGAGTTATTACCTGAGGCTATTTCAGCGGCTACTTTGATGATGGTGAACGCCTTAGTAAACGGCCATAAAATATTATGTTGTGGCAATGGTGGCGCCGCAATGAATGCACAACATTTTGCGTCGTTGCTGCTTAACCGTTTTGAACGCGACCGTCCTAGCCTGCCTGCCATGGCGCTCACCGCAGATAGTGCCACACTGTCGTCGATTGCCAATGACGAACATTTTGACGAAGTCTATTCTCGGCAAGTCAGGGCTTTGGGACAAAGTGGTGACATTTTATTAGTGATCTCAAGCAGTGGACAATCACGCAATTTAATCAATGCCATGGAGGCAGCACTGAGCCGTGATATGACTATTGTGGCGTTAACTGGACGTGATGGTGGTGAAATGGCTGGTTTAGTCGGCCAACACGATGTTGAAATTAGGGTGCCGTCTAACCGTACAGCGCGCATTCAGGAAGTGCAGCTTCTAATTGTGCACTGCCTGTGTGAAGGCATCGATGATTATTTATTTCCGCAAAATTTACAGGAGTAAAAAAATGCAGTTAAGCAAAAACCTGCTGGCCCTTATCGTTGTGGCAGTAACCATGCAGGCCTTGCAGGGCTGTGCCGCCTTGTTGGTGAGTGCAGGGGTTGGTGCAGCCTCAGCGGCGCATGATAGGCGCACGCTGGGCGCTCAAGTAGATGATAAAACAGCCGCCACTCGCATATCGGTGGCGCTGGGTGAAGTTGAGTCTCTCAAAAAAAACGCCAGTATTACCGTACAAGTTTTTAACGGTATAGCGCTATTGGTTGGCCAAGCACCAAACAATGAACTGATTCAACTTGCACAACAAACCGCCAGTTCAGTGAAAAACATTAAAAAGTTACACAATCAAATCCGTCTAGGCGCTCCCTTACCAGCCAGTGCGGCGGCTAATGATCTGTGGTTAGCCTCTGTGGTGAAAACTCAACTCATTGCCGACAAACGTATTGACGGCCTAAATATTGAGATCGAGGTAGAAAATGCGGAAGTGTTTTTGATGGGTTTAGTCAATCAACAAGAGGCCGACATAGCCGTAGACATCACCCGCAACATTGAGGGTGTTAAACAGGTTATTAAAGTATTTGAATATTTATAACCGAGAGCAGTAAAGCCATGCCAAATAATAGAGTGAAATACGCTTTGGTGTTTGCGGTACTCTGTATTTTTAGCTTGAAGCTATCTGCACAGACAGTCCCAAGCAACAAAACGTTGAAGATTGTCACCGAGAATTGGTTTCCCTATAACTACATGGATGACGTGGGTCAAATTAAAGGCCAAGCTACGGACTATGTAGAACGTTTACTCAAAGAAGCCAATATTGACTACACACTTGAACTCTTGCCTTGGACAAGAGCTTTGAACATCGCTGAGACTCAAGAAAATACGGCAATATACACCATCTTAAAAACCCCAGAACGAGAGCCACTGTTTCATTGGCTTTGTCCCATCGCTCAAACACAAATCCACCATGTTTATAAACTAACAAACAGGCAAGACATTCAGGTCGATAGTGAAGAGCAACTGCAAAATTATTCGATAGCTGTCACGCGAAAAACATTTCTACATGAATATATGTTAGCAAGAGGCCTAAGCGAAAATATTAACTTACAGCTTACCGCCGAGGACAGACTAAATATCACCTTGTTTCTTGCCGGTCGTGTAGATTTATTGGCTGAATTTGCAGGTAATATTCCGCAGATTTTGCAAGACGCCGGTTTGGATAAAACGGCTGTTCAAGCAGTGTTTGCCATTCCAGAAGAGCGATACCCTGACTATTGTTTGGCGATCAACAAACACACAGCGGGTAGCGTAGTCATGCAACTTCAAGATGCACAGCAGCGTTTATCCCACTAAACATTAGCTCGCAGCACACATGGAGTAGACAACATGTTTTTAGCTTGAGCTTAGCTTCAGCCGTTTGCTTCGATTACAGGTAGTCGCCACCTTCAACTAACACTCGCTCAAATAAAAAAGGGCAACCACGTTGCCCTTTTTTATGTTCATCAAATATTTGCGATTATTTAACCACGGTTAGGGTGGGTCTGCCCTTTTTATTAGGGCTTGGTGTTTCTGCCTCAGGCAATGTCTCTTCGGGTAGATCCGAATCAACATCATCTTCTGCGGTAAACACCGTTCCAGCACCATTTTCCTTGGCGTATATCGCTAATACGGCTTTGCAAGGAATGACTAAACTACGTGCCACGCCACCAAAACGTGCATCAAAACTCACGTCAACATTACCAAGTAGTAACTTACCGGTTGAAGCCGGTGCAACGTTCAACACGATTTGCCCGTTTTGCACATATTCTTGTGGAACTTGTGTGCCTGGATAAGTTGCATTGACCACCAAATAGGGGGTCAGGTTGTTATCCACGATCCATTCGTAAAATGCGCGCAATAAGTAAGGTTGATTCGGTGTCATGGTCAATTCGTACTATAACGGGTTATGAATTTCACGCTCTTGATCAGTCAATGATGCTTTGAACGAGCTGCGTTCAAAAATACGTTTCATGTAACTACGTACATCTTTGCTACCGTTACCCGTTAATTCAATTTTTAATGCGGGTAAGCGCCACAACAGGGGTGCCAAATAACAATCCACTAAGCTGAATTCTTCACTCATGAAATAAGGCGTTTCGGCAAACAAAGGCGCCAAACTTAACAGCGCTTCACGCAATTCATTACGTGCTGCATCTACATCGCCTTTACCTTGCAGAATTTGCTCCGCTAAGGCATACCAGTCATTTTGAATACGATGCATGGTTAAGCGGCTTTGGCCACGTGATACAGGATAAACTGGCATCAAAGGTGGGTGCGGGAAGCGCTCGTCCAAATATTCCATGATGATATGTGAGTTATATAAGACCAACTCACGATCCACTAAGGTGGGTACAGTGCCATAAGGATTTAAATCAATTAGATCTTCAGGCAAATTATTAGGATCGGTATAGCATATTTCCACACCTACGCCTTTTTCGGCTAGCACGATACGTGCTTGGTGACTGTATATATCGATAGTATCTGAAAACAACGTCATGATAGAACGTTTATTGGTGGCTACAGCCATTTAACACTCTCCTAAAATTTACACAAACTGGTAAAGGCAGAATGACATTATTCTGCTTCTGGGCTGCAAGAAGGGAAAACTCAACAACAAACAACCACAGAAAATAAAGGGGCTAAGCGCCCCTTCAAAAATTTTGCGGATTATACATTAATTTACACTGAAAGTTTCGACAAATTAATGTACGTCACGCCAATATTCTTTCTTCAGTAAGTAAACCAATACCAACAATACTAATAAAAATAGTAAAACATAACGGCCAATGGCTTCTGACTCTAGGCGCGAAGGTTCACCGGTGTATACCAGATAATTTACCAAATCAAGGACAGCCTCGTCGTACTCGTCAGGCGTCATGTAGCCTTTACCATCTGACTTAATACCGACGTAACGGTCCACTAACTCACCGTCAACCATGTGTTTTTCAGTGGTTTTGGTAGGTAAACCTTGTAACTCTTGCAATACATGAGGCATGCCGACTTCAGGGAAGACTACATTATTCACCCCAAAAGGACGGCTATCATCAGCATAGAAACTACGTAGATATGTATAAATCCAATCAGCTCCTCTGACCCGAGCCACTAACGTTAAATCGGGCGGTGGTGCACCAAACCATTTTGCAGCCGACTCTGCTGGCATAGCATTCAAAATATGGTCGCCCGGTTTGGTGCCGGTAAACTGCAAGTTTGCCTGACCAACATCCAATGGAATCCCTAAATCTTCGAAAGCACGTTGATAGCGTTGGTATTGCATTTGATGACAACCCAAGCAGTAGTTGTTGAACAACTGCGCTCCCTTTTGCAATGACGCTTTATCTGTCAAATCGTAATCTGCGTGGTCTAGATGTACTTCCCCGGAACTCGCTAATACGCTTATTGGCAATAACATACTCAGCAGGAAAACTAACTTTCTCATTCGGTGATCCTCGCAGGCACAAGCTTACACTTCTCATTTTTACTGTACATAAACAGTAAGAAGAAGAAGGCAAAATACATGATAGTCAAAATTTGTGAAGCCACTATTTTCCAGTTAGCTTGCGGTGTACCACCTAAATAACCTAAGAAGATAAACACAGCGGCAAAGATCAATAAATTCCAGCGATGGAAGCCACAACGATAACGCCAAGACTTCACCTTACCCCGATCAAACCATGGCAATAATACCAAGGCGATGATCGCCGCGAACATGGCAATGACACCGCCTAGCTTATCGGGTACTGCCTTCAAAATTGCATAAAACGGGGTGAAGTACCACACAGGAAAAATATGTGCTGGGGTCTTCAAGGGGTTAGCAATTTCGAAATTAGGGTGTTCCAAGAAGTAGCCCCCCATGCCTGGATTAAAGAACATGATGTAACAGAACACGATTAAAAACACGCTGAAACCAATCAAGTCTTTCAACACAATGTGCGGGAAGAATGGCACAACATCATCAATGATGTCGTACTTGCTGGTGTAGTATTCATGGATTTTGAACTTAGTCTTTTCTTCTTCTTTTAATGAACCTTTTTTGCGCTTGACGTCAGTGCCGTCAGGGTTGTTAGAGCCCACTTCATGCAACGCAACAATGTGTAAAAAGACCAAGATAACGATAACTAGAGGTAAGGCAATGACGTGTAAGGCAAAGAAACGGTTTAGCGTTGCGCCAGAGATAACATAATCACCTTGGATCCACACCACCAAGTCTTGGCCGATGACCGGAATCGCACTAAATAAAGAAACAATTACTTGCGCTCCCCAATAGGACATCTGCCCCCAAGGCAATACATATCCCATGAAAGCTTCGGCCATTAAGGCAATGTAAATGAACATACCAAATAACCACAACAATTCACGGGGCTTCTGATATGACCCATAAATCATGCCGCGGAACATGTGCATGTAAACCACGATGAAAAACGCTGAAGCACCGGTACTGTGCATATAACGTAACAACCAGCCGTAATCTACATCACGCATGATGTATTCAACCGAAGCAAAGGCACCTTCAGAGGTAGGGTTGTAGCTCATCGTAAGCCAAATACCCGTTACAATTTGGTTAACCAGTACGATGGTGGCTAAAAAGCCAAACATGTACCAAAAGTTCATATTGCGTGGTGCGGGATATTGAATTGCGTGCATGTTGGCAACACGCATGATTGGCAAGCGATACTCGATCCAATCCATTAAGTTTTTCCACATATTATGCGTCCCCCTCTGATGAACCAATCAACAAGGTATTGTCATCCACATACTTGTAGGGTGGCACAACCAAGTTTAATGGCGCCGGTACGTTTTGAAATACGCGCCCCGCCATATCAAATTTTGAACCGTGGCAAGGACAGAAGAAACCCTCTGGTACGCCTTCCACATATTCTTCAAATGCACCATCTTTAAGATGTTTAGGTGAACAGCCAAGGTGGGTACAAATACCCACTAGTACCAGATACTCGTCTTTTAATGAACGATAGCGATTTTGTGCAAATACGGGCTGTTGCTCCTGCTCGGAGTTAGGATCTTTAAGTTGGTCTTCAATCGAGGCTAACGAGGCTAACAGTTCAGGAGTACGGCGTACTATCCACACAGGTTTACTGCGCCAGATCACCGTAATTTGCTGGCCTGGCTGAATCTTACTGATATCAGCTTCAACATCAGCACCGGCTGCTTTGGCCTTAACACTGGGGTTCCAAGAACCAATAAATGGCACTGCTGCGCCAACCACACCGACACCACCTACAACAGACGTAGCTACCGTTAGAAAACGACGACGACCAGTATCTTGGGGTTGATTTTCGGTTCCAGACGAATCATGCGCATCTAATGATACATTGCTCATCCAATTTTCTCCGAGGGTTGCAATTGCTTAAACTTAGCTAGTTAGGAGCTACCAGAAGTAGTACTCAAAAATAGACGTATTGGTTTTGCTATTAACCGAAAATGATAAAAGAAAAGCCTTATAAAAGACAAGGTTTTCGTCAATAAATTGAAGAAATACTGATACTTACCAACACCATTCACGGGGATACCAACAATTCGCTGATAAGTACAAATTAATTACTGAATTTTTGCGCAAAAAAAACCCGACATAGGTCGGGTTTTTTGAATCTTGCAAAATATTAACGTTTTGAGAACTGTGGTTTCTTACGCGCTTTGTGTAAGCCCACTTTCTTACGTTCAACTTTACGAGCATCACGGGTAACAAAGCCCGCTGTGCGCAACGCTGGACGAAGTGTTTCGTCAAATTCCATTAATGCACGCGTAATACCGTGACGGATTGCACCAGCTTGGCCGCTGATACCACCACCAGAAACGGTAACGTACAAGTCAAACTTCTCAGTCATTTCTAACAACTCAAGAGGTTGACGAACGATCATGCGTGCGGTTTCACGGCCAAAGAATACATCTAATGGACGTTGATTAACCACGATATTGCCACTACCAGCACGTAAAAATACACGAGCGGTAGACGTTTTGCGGCGGCCTGTGCCGTAATATTGAGTAACTGCCATGATTAGTGCTCCTTAAAGGTCTAAAACTTGAGGCTGTTGAGCAGTATGTTTATGCTCAGGACCAGCGTAGACTTTCATTTTGCGGAACATATCGCGTCCAAGTGGACCTTTTGGCAACATACCTTTAACCGCTTTTTCAATGATCATCTCTGGTTTGTGGGCTTGTAACTTTTCAAAGTTAGTCTCTTTCAGACCGCCTGGATAACCAGTGTGCGAATAGTACATTTTACCTTGAGCTTTGTTGCCCGTAACACGTACTTTTTCTGCATTGATCACAATAATATAGTCACCAGTGTCCACGTGAGGTGTGTACTCTGGCTTGTGCTTTCCGCGTAAACGGCTAGCAATCTCGGTCGCAATACGACCTAATGTTTTGTCTGCGGCGTCAACCACAAACCAGTCACGTTTTACCGTCTCTGGCTTAGCAACAAAAGTTTTCATCAAAATTTACCCAAAATAAATTAACTGTTACAAGGCTTCATGTCAGATTGATGTTGCTGTAATTCACACCATCAAAACTGCCAGAAACCGCTTAAAATCAATGCTTTGACCCCTTCGAGTCGATTGATTCTTCCACTTTCCCAAAGTGGGGGTAACTGGGCAGGTCGCGGATTATACAGAAGTTGCTAGAAAAGGCTAATTTAATTTTAAACACTTAGCTAACAGTCAAGTATTGAATCTGTGCTTGAGGAGTCTTAAAATAAATACGGATAATCTGACTGGTTGGGCAGTCATAAAAAGCCCAGCATCCAACTTAACTAGCAAGATTTCTTGCGTATTAACGATGCAAATATCGCAGGTTCAATCACTGATAACCCGCCCTTTTCAACTGGACGTTTAGGATATATGTGCAGGCAAGCCAACTTGAGATAATCGTATTATGCACTGCTACTTGACGTGCATATTGGCTAAATAAAACTCATATCTACCTGAGGTAAACATTCAAAACCAGGTTTTGCAAATAGATAACCTTGATAAAGCTCAATGCCATAGGAGCACAATACGTCGAATTCGGCTCGAGTTTCTACTCCTTCAGCCAAGGTTATCACACCTAAGTCAACATTTAGCTGTGTCATCCGGCGCACTATAGCTTGTTTAACGGTGTCTTTATCAATATTTCGAATTAACTGCATATCCAATTTTATAATGTCAGGTTGGAACTGTGCAAACATGTTAAGGCCGGAGTAGCCAGCACCAAAATCATCCAAGGCAGTTTTAAACCCTTTGGCTCGATAATATTCAACAATGGATTTCATGTGTGCGACGTCTGTTACTTTTTCGGCTTCAGTCAACTCAAACATGATTTGCTCAATAGGGAAGTTATTTTCAGCGGCTGCTTGCAAGGTAGTTCGGATGCAGAGTTCCGGACGGTATACGGCATTGGGCATGAAGTTGATGCTAACGAAACAATCTATCTTGAGTCTAGCAGCGAGACCAATGGCTTTTACCCGACAACTTTGGTCAAAACGGTATAAATTATGTTGGTTAACCTGTTTGATGACCTGGTATGCCGACTCTTGATTTAGACCACGCACTAAGGCTTCATAACCGAAGATCGATCGCCTTTTCACATCAACAATTGGTTGGAATGCCATGGTGAAATCAAATCCTAAAACCTCACCGTTTTTACATTGCTGACATGACAATGGTTGATAATCGAGCGGGCCACTGACAACTTCAATCACACGATACTCCAACTGCTTTAACAGGCTGTAAGACTAACTTCAATTTATGGTTGCATCAACGGGAAGATAAAAATATGACTCAGTGAGACGATAGTTTTGGGACTAATACTGGTGTTCGTTGTTTGTACGCTTGATAAGCTGGGTCGTCCCCCCAACGCTTATCAGCTGCTTCTTCTAAGAGCGGTATGCCGCTAATCTTGGTCAGTAGCAGCAGCACAAAAAACGGTGAGATCAAGGTGACATATTGCCACTCTTGCAGGGCTGGGTAGGCTAGCAGACTCACGCCAAGCCACAGAGTAATCTCACCAAAGTAGTTGGGGTGGCGAGAGTGAGCCCACAGTCCGGTGGTAATGAAGCGATCTTGACCATTGCTGTTAATTTTGAATTGACGTTTTTGCCAATCAGCGATGGCTTCGATACTAAAACCCAGCAACCAGAGACTTAAGCCCACCAAATCTAACCAAGTCATAGCCACATGTTGTGGTGAAGCAATCACTACCAAGGCACAACCGGCAGTTAACACTATCCAAAGCCCTTGTACGGTCCAAGCAATCAGAAAGCGCAACGCGCTCTGTTTAAGTTCATCAAATCGCCGATCTTTGCCAACTCTGCGTACTCGCAGGAACAAAAAGGTACCAAGTCTAAGCGCCCAGATCAGCACTAGTGAAGCCAACAGCAAGGAGCGTAAATCTATACTGGGATTAGCAAGCACCACTAAAATCACAAAAATCACGTAACTGGCACTGCCCACTAAATCGTAAAAATGTTCGGTGCGCAAAATAAAGGCAGGAATAAAAGCAAGCCATTGGATGATAAACATTAAGCCGACACCCAAGGTGAAAATCGGAATAGTTAGGTCGTTACTGATAACCCATTGCGCTCCTAACTGACCACCGGCCCATGCGAAAAAAGCGCCGACGATAACGACGATGAGTAAAATTAATATGCCGTGTGAAGTTTTCATGTGTGTTGTCTTGCCCCGTTTGATGTGGCTAGTACGTCATTCCGCCTGAAAAAAGTTTAAAAATACCGCAATTAACTGTTTTATCTGGGCTGCTGGCAACAAAAGTTCAGATTATCAGGTCGAGTGTACAGACAAATTAACGCACTTAGCTTGAACCACCTAAGCTAAATAACGTAATGAGATTCATCACAGATTACAACAATGGCTTTTTGCTTTAGGATGAGCCACCGCAAAATACATTGCCGCTCATCGTCTTTTTAGGAATTTTTATGGACAAGAAAACTTGGTTACCGTCTGCCTTGTTGTTGAGTTTACTCTTAACAACACAAGCTAACGCAGCGACCTCAAATCAACCCAGCACCCAGCAAAAAAGCAACAGTCTCGCTGCCACACAGATTGTTGGCGGCCAAGAGGCAGAGGCCGCAGATTGGCCTTGGATGACTGCCTATGTTGTTACCTTTCAAGCCATTGCCACCTCGTTGCAGGTTGATGGTGTGCAATATTCCACACAAGCCTTCAGTGAGGGGCCTGCTGGTCAAGCCAGCGGTGAAATTGTTGCGTGTGGCTTGGGTGATGCAGTATGCGCTGAGGCGCAAAACAAAGTATGTTTAATCCAACGTGGCAGCATTAACTTCTCCGAAAAAGCCCTAAAGTGTGAGGCCGGAGGTGGCGTAGGTGCGATCATTTACAACAATGAAGTGGGGCTTATCTCCGGCACCTTAGGTGAAGGCTTTACCGGCACTATTCCTGTGGTAGCGGTGACGCAACAAGACGGTGAAACCTTGCTAACGCAAGCGGGTAAAGTGGCACTTTTATCGGTCACCGCAGACTCGGCTTTGCAGCAAGATGCCAGTTGCGGCGCCACGTTTTTAGGGAATAAATGGGTGTTAACGGCGGCACATTGTGTTGATTCGCCAGATGCAGCCTTGTTCAAAATGAATGTGGGGGAATTCGATTTATCTGATGGGGCAGAAAATGCCATCGCCATTAAAAATATCTACGTGCATCCCTTATACAATGCAGATGCCATTAATAATGATATAGCCTTGGTCGAACTGGTGAGTTCGGTCAATGCACCAGCCGTGGACATTGCCAGCATCGCTACCACTGACCAATATGCCGTTGAACATAGCCCAGCTTTTGTCGCAGGTTGGGGTGGCCGCACAGGTTATGCACCCGGTGAAGGCCCCACATCAAACTTCCCTAACATCCTCCATCAAGTTGAGCTTAACCTCACCACCAATGAAGAGTGTCGCCAGATCTTAGCCACTTCATTAGGCATTAACCCAGACAATACCGGCATCACTGACAAAATGATTTGTGCACCACAGCCTCAGGGCATTGAAGGACGAGGTTCTTGCCAGGGTGATAGTGGTGGTCCACTGATTGTGCAAACGGGCACGGGTCCTCAGCAAGTGGGTATTGTGAGCTGGGGCATTGGTTGTGCGGCAACGGGCTTCCCGGGTGTTTATACCCGTGTTGCTGAATTTAAAGACTGGTTAGTGACACTGTCTACTGGCATTGCCATTGAGCAAAAAGCAGATTTTGGCATCGTGCCTGTTGGTGTTTCGCAAAGTACTGAGTTACTCATCAACAACAATGCCACTAGCACCGTTAATTTGAGTTTCACCATAACGGGTAGTAGTAATTTCTCCATCGGCAGTCATAACTGCACCAATTTAGCCGCTAATTCCAGCTGTGCTGTCACAGTTAACTACGCGGCAAGTCAAGCGGCAGAACAGAGCGCGGACGTTATTATTCTTGCTGATGATAGCAATGTCGCCGTGAGCCAAGCTCGCGTGACCGCTACCGCCATTGCCGCAGCCACTGGTATTGCCGGGGTTGCAGGGCCAAGCAATGCCAATATTCAGTGGTTTACTGGTGGCGCTGCACCATGGATTGCTAACCCCTTAGCCGCTGGGGTGGAAAGTGGGGTTATTGACGATAATCAGGATAGTATTTTGATGGCATCGATTACCGGCGAGGGTACGCTGTCGTTTGAGTGGTCAGTTTCATCCGAAGACAATGAAGAAGATGCAAACGATCCATTTGATGCCCTGTATGTCTTTGTTGACAATGAATTATATAGTTTTATATCCGGTGAGCTCACTGCATTTGAAACCATCAGCAATCTTGAGTTAGGCGCTGGTACGCATCGCATAACGTGGGTATACAGCAAAGATCCTGCGGTAAGTGAAGGCGATGATAAAGCCTACCTGCGCAATGTTACCTTCACCGCAAAAGTCGTTGCCCCGCCACCTACCCCAACGCCGACACCCAGTCCAAGCAATGCTTCAGGGGGCGGTGCTGCTTGGTTGTTATTGTTGATCATGGCCGCAGGCATATTGGTGAGAAGAAAACCGCATTGATGACCAGTTAAAAGTCATAAAAAGGCAGGCTACCCTGCCTTTTTTTATGCCCTCGCTTTATTGCAAATAGGCTAACGCAGCGGAAAATAGCGGGTGAAAATAGCAGATGGAGTCAGGGGGAGTGGCTGGCTTAGCGCTTTTGGCAATGCATGGGCAAATTGCTCTTCATGAACGTTTTCCCGCGTTTCTTGGTTCGCTGCCAAGGTTAATAGATACGCTTGTATTGCTTGTGCGTCATGGTTGTGTGCGCTTTTCAGCGCTTGCTCATCGAGTTCAAACTGTGGGTAAGCTTGGCAAAAAAGACGATGGCTAAAAACAACCTTGTTCTTAGCTACAATACACGCAGCATAGTTTGGATGTGGCGGCACAGTGTGCTGCACCTGGTTTGTTGCCGCTACTTGTTGTCCACAAAACATTAAAAACGTCAAATACCTTAAGCCCATGTCATCCACCACCTACCAATGGCTCACTATCTTGATAGTCGCGATGAGCTGCTGAAAAGTTTACATTAGAGGAAAATCGTGTTGATTACCTACTGTCGGCATTGTTTTTTTTTAGCTAAGAGCCAAGCCGCTTCCATTTCTTCCAAGGTAGCGAGCTGCATGCTGTTTCCTTGCTGTTGTATGGTTTGCTCTACCTGACGAAAACGATGTTCAAATTTACGATTGGCCTTTAACAAAGCGGTTTCTGCATCCACCTTGGCATGACGAGCTAAATTCACCACGGCAAAAAGTAAGTCACCAATTTCTTCCTCAATAGCAGTTTGTGAGGGAGTAACCGCATGTATTTCAGCCAGCACTTCAGCGATTTCTTCATGAATTTTATCCACCACAGGCGGCAGCTCCGGCCAATCAAAACCAACGTTTGCACATTTCTTCTGAATTTTTTGTGCGCGTTTTAATGGGGCTAAACCTGGTGGGATATTTGCCAACAAACTGGTGTCGTGTTGCCCTTGCTCGTTTCGTTCTTGCTGTTTAATCTGTTCCCATTGTTGATTCAAGGCAGTTTGATCCAGTGCTTGCGGCTTATCAAACACGTGAGGATGGCGACGTTCTAATTTATCACCCAGATGTTGACATATGGCAGAGAAATCAAAGGCATTTTGCTCCTGACCCAATTGCGCATAAAACACCACTTGAAAAAGTAAGTCAGCCACTTCGTCCTTGATGTGTAACATGTTGCCTGATGCAATGGCATCTGCAACTTCATATGCCTCTTCAATCGTGTGTGGAGCAATACTGGCAAAGGTTTGCTGCTGATCCCACGGACAACCATGTTGTTGATCACGCAGACGCTGCATTATCAACAGCACCCTCTGCACTGCCGATGGCAGTTTATTTGTCGATGCGTGCGACATCGCTCACACCTTTGATTTGCAACAACTTCGTCATAGTTTTAGCCAAACTATTGAGGTCTTTGACTTCTAAACTGAGTTTTATTTTTGCCGTATGCTGACTGGTATTACTCAGGCTGTTAACCCCCAACAGACCGATTTTTTCATTGGCCAGTACAGTGGTGACATCACGTAAAATACCATCACGATCAGCACAACTCACCTGAATCTCGGTCTTGAACGAGGCTTTAACATTACTTGCCCAGTTCACATCGATTTGCCTTTCAGGGTGACTGTCCAGTAAATGAATAAGCTGATCACAGTCTTCGCGATGCACACTCACCCCTCGCCCTTGGGTGATGTAGCCGGTGATGGGTTCGCCAGGAAGAGGCTGACAACAACCGGCAATTTGGGTGAGTAGATTACCCACGCCCTCAACCACAATGGTGTCTTTCTTAAGTTTATCATCTTGTGGTTTTTTGGCTTTGATGCGGGGGTCGATTACCGGTGCAGGTTCGTATCGCTGGATCAAGTAGTTGACGACTTGCATCAAACGAATATCACCTGCACCCACCGCAGCGTATAGATCATCGACGTTTTGCATATTAAAACGACCAATGGCTTCAACCACGTCCTTGGGGGCAACGTTCACTTTCAGCAATTCGCGTTCAAGTAATTCTTTACCCGCCAATAGGTTTTTATCGCGGTCTTGTTTCTTAAAATAACTATGAATTTTGGCGCGCGCCCGCGACGAGTGCACATAACCAAGCCCAGGATGCATCCAGTCACGGCTTGGATTAGAACGCTTGCCCGTAAGGATTTCAATCTGGTCGCCGGTTTGTAACTGATAGGTAAATGGCACGATACGACCACTGATTTTCGCACCAATGCAGCGATGCCCCACGTTACTATGAATGTAGTAGGCAAAATCTAGGGGCGTTGAGCCCAAGGGCAGATCAACCACATCACCTTTGGGTGTGAAGACATAAACTCGATCATCAAAAACCTGACTGCGAAGTTCTTCAACCAAATCACCTGATTCAGCCACTTCTTCTTGCCATTGCAGAATTTTACGCAACCAATTAATGCGCTCTTCGTAAGCAGAACGACTGGTGGCTGTGCCCTCTTTGTAGCGCCAGTGAGCGGCAACACCGAGTTCTGCATCATCGTGCATTTTGCCGGTACGAATTTGGATCTCTACTGTTTTGGCGTGCTGACCTAGTACTACGGTGTGAATAGATTGGTAGCCGTTGGGCTTTGGTGTGGCGATATAATCATCAAACTCATTGGGAATATGCTTCCAACTGGCATGCACTACCCCTAAGGCGGCGTAACAATCCTGCATGCGTTCAGCGATTATACGCACCGCTCTGATGTCATAAAGTTGTTCGAAACTGAGGTGTTTTTTCAGCATCTTTTTCCAGATGCTGAAAATATGTTTGGGGCGCCCATAGACCTTCGCTTTTATGTGCTGCTCATCCAGCACACTTTGTAGTTGCTGAACAAAATCATCAATATATTGCTCACGGTCTGCGCGACGCTCGTCTAACAAACTCGCGATTTGTTTGTAGGTCTCAGGGTGTAAATAACGAAAAGAACGGTCTTCTAATTCCCATTTTAATTGACCAATACCCAGACGATTGGCGAGGGGGGCATAGATACTGGCACATTCACGAGCCACCAATACTCGGGTTTCTTCATCAGCATGTTTCACTTTCTGCAAGGCACAAATACGTTCGGCTAGCTTGATAACAACAGCTCGCACGTCTTCCACCATGGCCAACAACATACGTCGCACGTTATCGATCTGGGTTTCATCATTCTTTTTGGCGCTGTTGGCGCGAGTATGCAAGGATTTAATGGCATCCATGCGCCTTACACCAACGATCAGTTTTTGAATGCCCACACCAAACTGTTCGGCAATTTGCTCTTCCGTTAATTCGTGCATTTCGCAATAGGGGTAGATCAACGACGCTTGCAGGGTTTCGTCATCCATGTGCAGTTCGTGGAGGATCTCTACCATCTCTTGACCAATTAACAAGATTTCGGGGGTATCTGATACTTCTCGTAACTTTTGTTTGGTCTGGGTGGATAAATTCAGGCTAGCCAACCATTCTTCAAAAGAAGGCCGTTGCGGTTGATGCACCGTGCGGATAGAAACCATACAACACTGTCCTATTAGAATATATTGAGGAGTGTCTGCACACTCCCTTAAGCCTAGCTGCGATTCTCTGACTCGGGCCCGTTCACCCTAGTACGATGAACACATCACCTATTCAACATTCAGAATACGCGCCACTTTTTTTAGAATAGTTTGTCGCCAATTTGCTGCTTTCGCCGCCAGTTTTATGCTTATTTGCGCTGTTGTCGCGCAGTGTTGCGCTAAGGGTGGATAAACAGCACTAAAATAGGGCAAACGTGTTCACCTGTCGCATGTTAGTTGGCTTCTAACACCACCGTCGCCACTGCGTAATGCTGCTCATCCGATATACTGATAAAACTATGTGTCACGCCACGTTCAGCACACAACTGGGCAAAGCGACCAAAAAAATGCAAGGTGGGTTGCCCTCCGGCTAAATTCTCAACCTCCACATCCTGAAAACTCACCCCATTACCGATACCAATACCCAGCGCTTTTACCGCGGCTTCCTTGGCGGCAAAGCGTTTAGCCAGAAAACGATCAGCGTAATTATGTTGCTGAAAAAAAAGCAATTCATTGGGGCGCAAAACGCGCTGAGCTAATCGATGGGAATGTTGCAGTTGCGCAGTGATCCGCGCAATTTCCACAATATCGGTGCCTAAACCAATAATCGCCACGGCATTTATGCTCTGGCTTCTAACATCAAACGTTTCATGTCAGCTACAGCCTTGGCCAGTCCATCAAAGACTGCTCGCGCTATAATGGCATGCCCGATATTTAGTTCGTAAATATGTGGCATAGCCGCAATGGGTTTGACGTTGTGATAATTTAATCCATGACCGGCGTTAACGATCAGACCTCGACTGTGGGCATATTCAACACCTATACGCAGCTTTTCTAGTTCAATGGCTTGTTGCTCGCTGCTTTTTGCCTCGGCAAATTGGCCGGTATGAATTTCAATGTATGGCGCTTGGCACTCAACAGCGGCATCAATTTGCTGTTTGTCTGCATCGATAAACAGTGAAACTAGGATCCCTGACGCGGCGAGACGAGCGCAGGCAGTTTTCATTGTGGCAAGATTAGCTACTACGTTTAAACCACCCTCGGTTGTCAGTTCTTGCCGTTTTTCTGGCACTAAACAGCAGTAGGTCGGTTTAGTCTGTTCGGCGATGATTAACATTTCTTCGGTCACCGCCATTTCTAAATTTAAACGAGTTTGTACTGTTTCTCTGAGCAGACGCACATCTCTATCGCGGATATGGCGACGGTCTTCACGTAAGTGCACGGTAATCCCATCTGCGCCAGCACGTTCAGCGATTTCTGCTGCATGTACCGGATCGGGAAAACTAGTTCCTCGGGCATTGCGCAAGGTGGCAATATGATCAATGTTGACCCCTAGTTTAATATCGTTCATTCACCTTGTTCCCCATTAACGGCTGGTTGTGTCAGCCAACTTTGCCTAAATAATTCTCTGCTTTTCAAGGGCTTATTCCCTAATAGTTGACTAAAAGCTTGGCGACTTAAAATCTTAGCACAGCGCAAGCTCTGTGGGCTCCATTGCGCGGCTTCAATTTGTAAAAGGACCTCGCCACTAAACATATTATCTTGATGTTGTGTTGGCATGGTTGGCCACCATCCTTGCTCTGGCACAAAGTGATAATACTGGTTTGCCAAGATATCCTGCCCATTACCGTCTACGTGAAATTCGATGCCGTAGCCCAAATCTGCTAACAACAATAATTCAAAATCGCGTAATAAAGGCTCCACCGGCTGATTGCTCGCTAACTGCTGCAGCGTAGATTGATAGGCGGTAAACAACTCAGGATGGGGCAGCTCTGCCACCAATACGCGATTCAAAAGCTCGTTTAAGTACATGCCAGAGAACAGCTGCAAACCTTGTAAATTGAAACTGGCTGAACTGGCTTCGACTTGCCCTAAGGTTTTCAATTCATGTCGACCTGATATGCCCAATAACAACGGTTGAAATGCCTGCAATAGGCTTTTTTTATCACTTTTACTGTTTCTCACGCCTTTCACCACCGCACTGAATTTACCCAGCTCGAGGGAAAAAATATCGAGCAAATAGCTGCTTTCTCGATAGGCACGACGGTGCAACAATAACCCATTGACTTGAAGATGAGACAAGGCTCAGGTCCTGTAATTTGGTAACTAACTTATTTTAATGCGGACAACTTTCATGACCTCAAATTCCATGCCGGCCACTTCTTCGTTAATGGGGTAGTAGGTTAGGTTCACGCGAGAGCCAGTTAGGTTTTTGTAGACTTTGCGACGCCTAAATTTAAACGGCACATCTTGGCCAACAACCATGATGGTATTGATATACCAATCATCTTCTTTACGTTGTACATGCGAGACAACCGACAACGCTTCTGAATGCGTCAGCTTATCATGCTTGCTTAGTAATTTTTCAACCTCAGTTTTTTTTGCCATTGCCACGTTGCGTAGAGTGTAAAGCAACAATGATATACCCAAATGCGCAAAATATGCAGCTTTGTCAGCAGATTAGTGCATGGCAAGTTTATTCAACCCTCAAGAGCCCTCTTCTAACTTTTTAGTTAGCCAATAATTTTGCATGATCTCATCCGCCCATTGCGGTTGGCATACCGTCTCTCGCGGTAAAAACGCCGACATAACTGGCTTAATATCCAATATCGGTGTGCCGTCTATGGCATCCAGTTCAGACACCGTCAACTGAGTTCCCGAGACACTGAGCAATCGACAAATAGTACTGCCTATTCTGTTTGGACGATTTTTGACTCGTTGTGCAAAAATACCCACTTGCGGCCATGTTTTGTTGTTTCTGGGGTGTCTAGCACCCTCAACAATGGCCGACTCCACCACTTGATGGAACAAAAATAACACTTCAATGTGCGAAAATTGTTCGATACCTTGCAAAGCACTCTCGGTAAAACGTCCACTGAGCTTGATAAAACTTTGCTCATTGCCCCAAAAATCATCTTCTTTGACCACCCGTTTGGCTTTAACAAAGCCAATCGCTTCCACTTTGTATGTCATCACACCCTCCAGTCAACTTAGTCAGGTCATATCGAGCAAACTCAGCACTTTTGAAAAAACGGTCACAAGGCTACAATTGTGTCCACCAGTAGCTGCAAATTACTGCGGCCGCGAAAATGATTGATGTCTAATTTAAATGCCAATCGAACCCGCTGACAGGCCAAGTTTGGCCAAATGTTCGCATCGATGTTAAACGCAATGGCATCGAGTAACAGCCGAGACTCAAATCGCACTAACATCTTCAGATGTTTGCCACCTAAAAGCTTTTGCTCGAGCAACTCAAACTCATCGTCAAACACCGGTTCGCTGAACCCTTGCCCCCATGGCCCCCCCTCTTTGACTAGCTGAGCAAATTGAATACTGTATTCACTCAACTGCAACGGGCCGTCACTCAGAGTTTCAGCTCCCAATGGTTTATTAGCTAATAACTCTTCACAAATAGTCGCAAACGCCACCTCAAATTGGGATAATTGGGCGGCTTCGATACTTAAGCCGGCTGCCATGGCATGGCCGCCGAACTTGATGATTAAATTAGGATAACGTGTGCTGATAGTATCGAGGGCATCACGAATATGTATACCGGCAATAGATCGCGCTGAGCCTTTCAAGGTCAAGTCATCTTGATGAGCAAACGCAATAGTAGGGCGTTGATATTTGTCCTTAATTCGCCCAGATAAGATCCCAATGACACCTTGATGGTAGTCGGCTTGATACAATACCAAACCAAAGGGCAAGGCTTGTTCGCTAAACGACAGAGACTCAAGGGCTTTCACCGCCTCATGTTGCATCGAACTTTCAATTTCTCGACGCTCACTATTGAGGCTATCTAATTGCACGGCAATCTGCCGTGCTCGCGCAGGATCATCCGTTAATAAACACTCTATGCCCAACGACATATCATCTAAACGCCCCGCCGCATTTAAGCGTGGCCCCACCACAAAACCCAGATCGGCTGCCACCAAACGTGTGCGATCACGTCCTGCCACATCCATGATAGCGGCAATGCCTGGGCGACATTTATCACTACGAATCCGCTGCAGCCCTTGATGCACAAGAATACGATTATTGGCGTCCAGTGGCACCACATCAGCCACGGTGCCGAGGGCCACGACATCCAATAGGTCTGCCAAATTAGGCAGTGTTATTTGTTGTTGCACAAACCAATTATCGCTACTGAGCTTGGCGCGCAGGGCTAACATTAAATAAAAAGCAACCCCTACCCCCGCCAGATTTTTGGATAAAAACTGACAGCCTGGTTGATTCGGGTTCACGATGGCATCTGCGTCAGGTAAGCGCTCGGCAGCTAAGTGATGGTCGGTAATGATCACATCGAGCCCTAACGACTTTGCCTTGGCCACACCGGCAAAACACGCAATGCCACTGTCAACCGTGACCAATAACTCAGCCCCTTGAGCCGCCGCCACTTCGACAATTTCAGGACTTAAACCATAACCAAAATCGAAACGATTTGGTACCAAGTAACTGTGCTGGTGACTGCCAAACAACTTCAGTGCCAACATACATAACGCGGTACTGGTGGCGCCGTCTGCGTCAAAGTCCCCCACTATGATGATGTTTCGCTGGGTTTGAATGGCCTTAGCCAACAATGCCACGGCTTTTTCAATGCCCACAAGTTGTTGATAGTGCAACAGTGACTGCGCACTGCGCGATAACTGAGTGGCATCTTTTATGTCTCGGTCAGCATAAATCTGACGAAGGCGTGGATGTATTTCTTGGGGAAGGTGAGTCGCATCGAGATTGATGCGACGGCGTATCGAGGTATCAGGCATAACAGGATAAAGACAGACTAATTACCACGTGAATAATAGGCCTATTCTGCTTCTTTAAGTGCTTGTACAAGCAATTTTGCTGGTTGATAACCAGGGATCACCGAGCCATCTGGCATGATGATGTTAGGGGTACCATTAACCCCAATTTTCTGACCGAAGGCATATTGATCGGCGACGTCATTGGTACATTTTTTTGTTTCTGCCGCTTGCCCGTTTTTGGCCATGGTCATGGCTTGTTGTTTGTCGTCAGCACACCATACCGACACCATATTTTTGTAAGTTGCTCCCTGCAAACCTTCACGTGGATAGGCCAGATAACGCACGGTAATCCCTAGGTCATTGTATTGGTCCATTTCATTGTGCAATTTACGGCAGTAACCACAGGTAATGTCTGTGAATACATTGACCACGTATTTTTCTTTTTCGGCTTTAAATTCGATGCTTGAATTTTTAAATGCTTTCACACCTTCGCGACGGATGGCCGTTAAGGCTTCTTCAGTTTCATTGCGCATGCCTGCATCGAGGTTGTAGACCCGCGCTTGCAACAGGTATTTGCCATCTGCACTGCTGTAAAATAAGCCCTTGTCGGTTTCTAATTGCAATAAACCAGGCACAGGCGAATCAGCAATGGCGCTAACTTGCATGCCTAAGGTGGTTTCTACTTTTGTTTTTACTGATTCGTAGCTGTCACTTTGTACAGATGCCAATACAAGGCCACTGACTAATAAAGCCCCACCAAACAACTGATATTTGATCCACGTTTTCATTGAATATCCAAGTGTGAGTAATGTGGATAAGACCACAAAACAAAATAAAAATTTCAAATTTCAAATTTCTGGGCGCTAGTCTACTGGATGTAGCCACTTAAACCAATGCACTGGCGTGTATTTCCGCGTTTTCTGCGGGTAAGCAGTTATGAATAGGAATAACTGAGTGAGGCAATATGCAGTAAAAAGCCCTAACCCCGCGGATGATGTTCTGCCACCAATTTTTGCAAACGTTCTGTGGCCACATGGGTATAGATTTGTGTGGTAGAAAGATCACTGTGACCCAATAACATTTGCACCACTCTGAGGTCGGCACCGTGATTCAGTAAGTGAGTCGCAAAGGCATGCCGCAAAGTATGCGGTGACAGCTCGGCGTTTATACCCGCAACTTGGGCGTAGTATTTGATGCGATGCCAAAAGGTTTGCCGCGTCATCACGGTTCCGCGTAAGCTGGGAAACACCACGTCACTTTGACCTTTTAGTAGCAGGCCTCGCCCCTGTTTAATAAAATGACTTACGGCGTCTACCGCCTCTTCGCCTAACGGTACAAGGCGTTCCTTGTTGCCTTTGCCTGTCACCCGCACTACACCCTGCTGCAAACTCAACTGGTCAAGGCGCAAGTTGACTAACTCACTAACCCGCAAACCAGTGGCATACAACACTTCCAACATCGCTTTATCACGCATCGATACCGGTTCCTCCCCCTGTGGTGCGCTGAGTAGCGTATCCACTTCTGCTTCGCTGAGGGTTTGCGGTAAACGCTGTTTAAGCTTGGGATTCTGGATCAGACTCACTGGATCGTCTTGGCGCAGGTGGTGCTGCAGTAAATACTGACAAAAACGACGAAGACTGCTTAAGAAACGCGAGGTACTGCGCTCCGACAAACCTTTGTCATAACGACTTGCCAAATAGTGTTGTAAGTCATCTTGTTGAAAACTCGCTAAATCAGGTGCACTTACTTCACCCTGTAAAGCAAGGGCAAAGTGACTGAGATCAGAGCGATAGGCGCCTAAGGTATTGTCACTTAGCCCACGTTCGAGCCACATTGACTCAATAAATTCATCAATGATTTGCGCGTTGTTTTGCTTGAGTTGCACTTACTGTTGTTTCACAGCATACGATTGAGGTTCACTGCCACACTGCCAACATAATTCAAAATTAGCCGCGTTTTGCTCCTGACAACTGGGGCAAAACCAGGGTGTGTCGTCACTTGGTGAACGGTTGAATTCAGCGATCACCCTGTCCGCTTTTGCTAACCATTGGGCATCGTGTAGCCATACCTCGGGTAGCACATCAAAGGGTGACAACTCCCCCATAGCACCGATGGCAAACTCATTTTTGATAAAACAAGCCATGCCATTTTGTTCGAGAAGTTGTTTCACCTGCCAAACGCGAAAACGGTCATGGTGACAGAATACCTTACATTGACTCATTTGACGTAAGTGCCTTAGTCCATATCAATGGATACATTAGATAACGAACCAAGACTATTGCCTGCATCCGAAGCTAGTTTGATCATCAGGCGTAAATCATTTGGCGAGTCAGCATGATGGATGGCATGGTCGAGGGTGATTTTACCTGCTTGATAAAGATCATATAAAGCCATATCAAAGCTTTGCATGCCCATTTCCTTGCCTTTTTTCATGGCATCTTTAAGACCACCAATTTCATTGCGTTGAATCAGATCTGTCACTAACGGCGAATTCAATAAGATTTCAATGGCAGCCACCCGTCCCTTGCCATCAGGGGTGGGTACTAACTGCTGTGCAACAATGGCGCGCATATTGAGGCTTAAATCAAAACGTAATTTTTCGTGTTGGTCAGGTGGCGCTAAATGCATGATCCTTTCAATCGCCTGATTGGCATTGTTGGCGTGCAAGGTGGCAACACAAAGATGCCCGGTATCGGCAAATGACATGGCGTATTCCATCGTTTCCATGGAACGGATCTCACCGATGAGAATAACATCAGGTGCCTGACGTAAAGAACTTTTAAGGGCATCATCAAAAGACTTGGTATCGATACCCACTTCACGTTGTGTTACCACACATTGGCCGTGTTCATGCACAAATTCGATAGGATCTTCGATGGTCAGTATGTGACCTTTTGAATTGTGATTACGATGCCCCATTAGGGCAGCTAAGGAGGTAGATTTACCGGTTCCTGTTGCCCCCACAAATAACAATAAACCACGTTTTGCCATGATCACGCTTTTCAGTACTTCTGGCAAACCGAGTTCATCGACTTTGGGGATTTGTGTCACAATCCGGCGCACCACCATACCTGCCATATCCCGCTGCCAAAACGCGCTGCAGCGAAAACGCCCTATGCCATCTCGGGCAATGGCAAAGTTACATTCTTTGCTGTCTGCAAATTCCTGTTTTTGCTTGTCATTCATGGCGTCGTGCACCAAGGCTAGGGCATCTTCTTCATCCAACTTACTTGAGCCAATTGGTGTCATTTGCCCGTTGATCTTAGCACTGACAGGAAAGCCGACGGTGATGAACAAGTCGGAGGCACCCGCGTCTTGCATCGCCTCTAAATAAGGGGTAATTTCCATCGCGTAGTCCTACTTAAAAGCCGGAAGTGGGTTTTTTATCCACCGATTTTGCCGCAGCGTCTTGCGGCGAAATGAGGCCTTGTGCTACCAATCGTTGCAAACACTGATCCATGGTTTGCATCCCATGAGCTTGACCGGTTTGAATGACTGAATACATCTGCGGCACTTTGTCTTCACGAATGAGGTTGCGAATAGCCGGAATGCCCAACATGATTTCATGGGCTGCGACACGCCCCCCGCCGACTTTTTTCAGCAAGGTTTGTGAGATGACCGCACGCAGTGATTCAGACAACATCGAACGGATCATGGATTTTTCTGAGGCTGGAAATACGTCGATGATCCGGTCAATGGTTTTTGGCGCTGAGTTGGTGTGCAAGGTACCAAACACTAAATGACCGGTTTCTGCAGCGGAAATCGCCAAACGAATGGTTTCTAAATCACGCAGTTCACCCACCAAAATAATGTCTGGATCTTCACGTAAAGCAGATCGTAAGGCGTTATTAAAGCTGTGTGTATCGCGATGCACTTCACGTTGGTTTAGTACACATAATTTATTTTCATGAACAAATTCGATGGGATCTTCAATGGTCAGAATGTGCTCACGCTTGGTGCTATTAATGTGATCAATCATCGCCGCTAGGGTGGTACTTTTACCTGAACCAGTGGCCCCGGTGACCAGTACTATGCCAGTGGGCTGGTTAATGATTTGTTTGAATATTTGTGGGGCGCCAAGTTCATCTAAGCTTAATATTTTGCTCGGGATGGTACGCAATACCGCTGCTGCCCCGCGATTTTGCACAAAGGCGTTAACCCGAAAACGCGACAAGTCCTTCACTTCAAACGAAAAATCGGTTTCCAGATTCTCTTCATATTCTTTGCGCTGCTTGTCATTCATGATCTCGAAAATCAGCGCATGCACTTGTTTATGATCCAAGGCCGGCACGTTTAACTTACGCATTTCCCCGTCTACTCGGATGATGGGTGGTAAACCTGCAGAAAGATGTAAATCTGAGGCTTTATTTTTCACACTAAAGGCTAAAAGTTCGGTAATATCCAAGCCAAATTCTCCGCTTCAACTGTTTTATCGTGGAACCACATTGTGGAAACAATAGCAGAACGACTACAACGCGCCTACCTCTGTATTAAGCAATCTGCTGTAGCGGCCAATCGTCTACTAAATGCAGTGCAATTGCTAGCCGTAAGTAAAACCAAACCGGTATCAGATATCGAGCAAGCGTATGCCGCTGGACACCGATTGTTTGGCGAAAATTATGTACAAGAAGGGGTAGATAAAATTCAAGCCCTTGCAACGCTCAGCGATATTGAATGGCATTTTATTGGACCGATTCAATCCAATAAAACGCGTTTAATCGCTGAACATTTTTTGTGGGTGCATTCCATTGATCGTCTCAAAATTGCCCAACGTTTAAACGACCAACGAAGTCCACATCGCCCATTAAACGTACTCATTCAAGTTAATATTGATGATGAAGTCAGTAAGGCAGGGGTGGCTCCCAGTGAAGTAGCTGACCTGGCCAAACAAATCAGTACGCTGACCAATTTGCAGATGCGCGGTTTAATGTGTATCCCCAAGGCCGAGGTGAGTGAGACACAGCAAGCGGCCAGCTTTGCGGCCATGCAACACTTGTTTAATGCCTTAAAACAGACCTATCCCCAAGTCGATACCCTGTCTATGGGCATGTCAGGTGATATGCAGGTGGCCATTAGCCATGGCAGTACCATGGTAAGATTGGGCACGGCGATTTTTGGCGCACGTCATTCAGACAAAAAATAAGTCTCGGTAAGGTGTAAATTTTTAGTCAGTACAAAAGGGTAATACACAGCATGCAACAACGACGCGTCGCCTTTATCGGTGCCGGGAACATGACAAAAGCCATTATTAGTGGATTGGTCGCAGAGGGCTTCCCCGCTACCGCAATTTACGCCAGTAATCCCTCAGGACAAAAGCTTGCCGATTTGCGTGAGCAATTTGGCATTCATACCAGCCACTCCAACCATGAGGTAGCAGAGCAAGCTGAGGTCATCGTATTAGCGGTTAAGCCACAGATTATGCAGAGTATGACAGCAGCGTTGTGCCAGTCGCAAACACTCAACAACAAGCTGTTTATTTCGATTGCAGCCGGCATTAGCATTGCCCGACTCAGTATTATGTTAGGGGGGCAAAGCAATATAGTACGCACCATGCCCAATACGCCAAGCGCGATTGGCAAAGGCATGACAGGCTTGTTTGCAGCGCCTCAGGTTTCGCCAGCGGATCGAGAATTTGCCGGGCAAATGCTGGCAAGTGTGGGTGAAATCGTTTGGCTCCAACACGAATCGCAAATTGATGGGGTCATTGCGGCGGCAGGCTCGAGTCCGGCTTACTTTTTTGCATTTTTAGAAGCCATGCAGCAAGAAGCCGAGGCACAAGGTTTTGACCACCACACCGCACGTTTGTTGGTTCAACAAGCGATGTTGGGGGCAGCCGAAATGGTTTGTCACAATCCGCAACTTGAAATTAGCCAACTTCGTGCCCAAGTTACGTCTAAAGGTGGCACCACGGCGCAAGCTTTGGCCTGTTTTGCCGACCATCAATTAGCAAACATTGTTGCCAAGGCTATGCAAGCCGCCGTTAAGCGTGCCAGGGAAATGGCAGAAACGTTTTAAATGGGTGTTGGGTCTGCTTGACCCGAGGCCTTTATTTTATTTTGAGGATGTCAGCACACTATGAGTTCTATTGAGTTTTTGATTAGTTTACCGTTTAAACTGTATTTGATGGTGGTATTACTGCGCTTTTGGTTGCAATTAGCCCGCGCAGATTTTTACAACCCCTTTAGTCAATTTGTGGTGAAAGCCACGCATCCTCTGGTTGCGCCATTACGCCGCATTATTCCCTCATTCGGCAGAATGGATAGCGCCACCTTGCTCTTGGCTTGGTTAGTTGCCATGGGACAAATTATCGCTTTGAGTCTGATTGCCGGCGCCAGCCTCGGCAACTTTTTTGGCATGGCGTCATTCGCTTTGTTAATCGTGCTTAAAGAAGCGTTTGACTTGGTTTTTTATGTGCTGATCCTGCGTGCCATCATGAGTTGGGTGAGTCAGGGGCGCAATCCCATGGAATTAGTCTTAGCCCAGTTAACTGAACCTATGTTGTACCCAATCCGTAAACGCCTACCAGACATGGGAGGTTTAGACCTGTCTGTCATGGTGGTAATTTTGATTCTGATATTCTTACAAAAACTCATGGGAGATTTGTTTGGCATTTTCTAGATACCAATATGCTTGGGCAGCGCTGTTGTTGTTGCTAAGCGCAGTGGGTCCCTTCACGACCCTCAGCCATGCAGAGCAAAAAACGCAGTTGGGCCCCTGGGATGTGCATTACATTGCCTTTACCAGCACCTTTCTGACACCAGACATCGCTAAAACTTATGGCATTATGCGCAGTAAGTTTAATGGGGTGGTGAATATTTCTGTATTAGACAAAAGTACTCAGCAAGCTCAACAAGCGGTGTTGGTTGGCGAGGCCAGTAATTTGTTAGGGGTGGTAAAACCCTTGGCTTTCAAAGAAATCAAAGAGGGCGACGCGATATATTACATTGCTGTACTGCCTTTTAGTGACCAAGAGCAGTATCGCATTAACGTCACGATCAACAGTGGTACCCAACAAGCAACCCTCAAGTTCCAGCATAAGTTTTACGCAGAATAACAGCACTCAAACATCCATAACTGGCGGGCAGACAATGCCCCCGTTTTGTGATGGCGGCACGATCATGCCCAAGCGGAATTCGCCGGGGTACATATCGTGCCAACAGCATCGTTGGATTTTCAACTATCAGGCTTCTTCTAACATTTCTGCTGCATCGGCTTTGCTTGTGCCGTCGCGAAATTCACGGGGGGTTTGATCAAAGTGTTTTTTGAACACCGCATACATATACTGCAACGATGGATACCCGCAGACTTGCGCGACTTCATTGGTTGACATGTCTTCTTGACTCAACAACTTACAGGCTTTTGCCAACTTTTCATTATGAATTTCGGTATGAATACTGTGGCCACGTTCTTCACGAAAGCGCTGTTCGAGGTTCGAACGTGAGACCCCCACATAATCAAGCACTTGTTCAACCTTGATCCCACGGCAGGCATTCTGACGAATATAATGCATCGCCTGAATGACAAACGGATCTTTAAGGGCTTTAAAATCGGTAGATTGGCGCTCGGATACTCCCACGGGTGACACCATGACGCGTTTACTTTTTAAGTTAGGGTTGTCGAGATAACGATGCAACAATTTTGCGGCTTGAAAGCCCATGTCAAAGCAACCTTGGGTCACACTGCTTAAGCTGATGCGACTGAGGTTACGGGCAATATCATCATCATCAATACCCACGATGGAAATATTGTCAGGCACCAACTTGCCTGCATGTTCGCAAGCCTGCAGGATATGACGGGCACGAGCATCCGTTACCGAGACAATGCCCACCGGATTTGGCAAGCCTTGGATCCAATCAGTCAGGCGGTTCATGGAGTACTGCCAGGTTTCAGGGCGGGTGGTATGACCGCGATACACACTGCAATCGTAACCATCTTGTTTACACAATTTAAGCATGGCTCGCTCACGCTCTATCGCCCAGCGATGGTTCATGTCAGAGGGAAAACCATAAAAGGCAAAACGCTCAAGGCCTTTCTTTTTCAAATGTTCATAAGCGGCTTTCACCACTGCATAATTATCAGTGGCCACATACGGCACGTTGGGATAATCGCTTTCATTAGAATATGAGCCACCTACACCAACGATAGGTACTTTTGAATTGACTAAAGCGGCCTGAATAGCCGGATCGTCGAAATCTGCAATGATGCCATCGCCACTCCACTCATCGATGTGCTCTAAGCGAGCTAAAAAGTCTTCTTCCAAATACACATCCCAATCCACTTTCGATGATTGCAGATAGTGACCGATACCTTCGATGACTTGTCGGTCGTATACCTTATTGGCATTAAACAACAAACTGATACTGTGCTTAGCTTGATACATAAGAACTCCAAAAATAAACAGCGACAGGGTTTATGTTTTTTAGTATTTTGCAACATAATTGTTACAAAGCAGTATAGCGTAAGCCCACATATACTTTATGTTATTTGTTTATTTATTTTCGTAATCACTTCTACAGGTCTTTAAAAATATTACTCTCTGATAGACTTTTACCATCAAATTCAGAGGATACAGTATGTTTTTAGGCATCGACCTTGGCACCTCAGGTGTTAAATTAGTGTTAACAAATGAGCGTGGCGATATCGTGGATAGCAGCACCAGTCACTATGCAGTGACTCGCCCACAAGCGCTTTGGTCTGAACAAGATCCCAATGTTTGGTGGACGGGCTGTTGCGCGGCAATAGATGAATTGCGAGAGCGTCACGACTTAAACCAAGTCAAAGCGATTGGTTTATCAGGGCAAATGCACGGTGCAACGTTATTAGATAAACAGCATCAAATTATTCGCCCCGCTATTTTGTGGAACGATGGCCGCAGTGAAAAACAGTGTAAAGAACTCGAAGCCCTGGTGCCTGATTCACGTGAGGTGACGGGCAACCTGATGATGCCCGGATTCACCGCACCAAAATTACTGTGGGTAAAGCAACATGAGGCAGAAAATTTTGCACGGGTTGCCAAGGTATTGTTACCTAAAGATTATTTACGTTTTTTAATTACCGGTGAATTTGCCTCTGATATGTCGGATGCGGCAGGCACAATGTGGTTGGACGTGGGCAAACGCTGCTGGCATCCGGGATTGCTGGCTGCCTGTGGACTCGATGAAACACACATGCCAGCTTTGTTTGAAGGCTCGCAAATTACTGGCACCTTGTTACCTGAGGTCGCTCAACGTTGGGGCATGCAAAACGTTCCCGTGGTGGCGGGTGGTGGTGACAATGCTGCCGGTGCCGTCGGTGTTGGCATTGTCAAACCGGGTCAAGCCATGTTGTCCTTGGGCACTTCGGGTGTATATTTTGCGGTCACCGACGGTTTTAAAGCAAATCCAGAGTCTGCAGTGCACAGTTTTTGTCATGCCCTACCCAATACTTGGCATGCCATGTCCGTTATTCTGAGTGCAGCCAGTTGTTTGCAGTGGTTTGCCGATAACATTGCTAAACGTTCAGTCGCAGAATTGTTAGCGGCCTTAGAATCCGAACAACCTGCACTAGCAAACTGCCCGATATTTTTACCTTATTTAAGCGGCGAACGTACCCCCCACAATAACCCTATAGCAAGCGGCAGCTTCTTTGCCCTCAACCACAGCAGTGATCAACGAGCCTTGACGTATAGCGTACTGGAAGGCGTCAGTTTTGCCCTCGCTGATGGGGTGGATGCATTACATGCCTCTGGCGTTGAGGTGGATGAAATTACCTTGATTGGGGGTGGAGCGAAAAGTGCGTACTGGCGTCAACTGCTAGCTGATGTGCTGGCACGTCCTGTCAGTTATCGTCAGGGTGGCGATGTTGGCCCCGGACTGGGTGCTGCTCGATTGGCGCAGTTGGCTATCGATACCGATAAAAATCTCGCCACGATCTGCCCACAACCACCACTGGAAGCGGTCTTCAAACCCGTGAGTGCTAGAGTCGAAGCACTCAAACAGCGTCGCCTAACCTTCAAGGCATTGTATCGCCAACTATCGCCTCTTTATGGCGTGTGAGGCGGTAAAAACCATTAACAACTCAGCAACAAAAAACAAGAGTTAACCAAGAAAACATAATTGTAGTTGCAGGGCGTAAGACACCATGATCATCCCATCCAACTATTGTCGATTTGCATCGTTTAGGAGAGCCTAATGGCCGAGTATTTTAAGAACATCGCTAAAATTCGTTACGAAGGAACGGGATCCAGCAATCCCCTAGCCTTCCACCACTACAACCCTGATGAAGTGATCATGGGCAAAACCATGGCTGAACATTTGCGCTTTGCCTCCTGTTATTGGCACAACTTTTGTTGGGATGGCACCGATGTATTTGGCCAGGGCACTTTTGCACGCCCGTGGTTACAGGCAGGCGATGAGATGCAACGTGCCAAAGAAAAAGCAGACGTGGCGTTTGAATTCTTTGCCAAATTAGGTGCACCGTATTACTGCTTTCATGACTTTGATGTAGCACCAGCGGGTAGCAATATTAAAGAATACGTAAATAACTTTGCCCAGATGACCGACGTATTGGCCGCCAAACAGGCTGAAACGGGTATGAAACTGTTGTGGGGTACGGCCAACTTATTCAGTAATCCACGTTATGGTGCAGGCGCCATCACCAGTCCTGATCCAGAAGTATTTGCCTATGCTGCCACCCAAGTATTTCATTGTATGAATGCCACCAAACGTTTAGGTGGCGAAAACTATGTGCTTTGGGGTGGTCGCGAGGGATATGAAACCTTGCTTAATACAGACTTGCGCCAAGAGCGTGAACAATTAGGCCGTTTTATGCAAATGGTGGTGGAGCACAAAAACAAAATTGGTTTTAAAGGGGCGTTGTTAATCGAACCCAAACCACAAGAACCAACTAAACACCAATACGACTACGACAGTGCCACGGTCTATGGTTTCCTCAAGCAATACGGCTTAGAGCAAGAGTTTAAAGTAAACATTGAAGCCAACCATGCTACGTTGGCCGGGCACAGTTTCCATCATGAAGTGGCAACTGCTGTGTCACTTGGCATTTTTGGCAGCTTAGACGCAAACCGTGGTGATGCTCAGTTAGGCTGGGACACTGACCAATTCCCTAACGATGTACCGGAACTGACCTTAGTGATGTATGAAATCCTCAAATCTGGCGGATTCACCACAGGTGGCATGAACTTCGATTGTAAATTGCGTCGTCAAAGTTCTGATCCAGCAGACATGTTTCATGGTCATATTGGTGGTATGGATCATTTAGCGCTGGCGCTTCGCAAAGCGGCTGCCATTTTAGAAAACGATTTTCTTGCTGACTTTGTTAAACAACGTTACGCCGGTTGGAGCCGTAGCTTAGGTAAATCCATCAACAATGGCGAACACAGTTTAGCGAGTTTGGCTGAGTATGCCACAGCACATAATCTGCAACCCAAACATGCCAGTGGTCAGCAAGAGCTGTTAGAAAATAAGGTTAACCGTATCTTATTCGGGTAATACCACTTTTGTTGACTCCCCCCGGGTCGACTTAAACACAGTGGCCCGTCCTGTCCACTGTTAATTTTTAAGGCCTCAATTGAGGCCTTTTTTTTATTTCGTGACGTGTACAAGCAAACTTTTATTCTCAGTTAGACATAAAAAAAGCCGCTATATCAGCGGCTTTACGTTGAGAGAAAACGAAGAGTTAACCCTGCATATCTTCTAATTCAGTGCCCTTGGTTTCGTATACATATTTGGCCACAAACAATACCGATATCGCCGCACATACGGTGTAAAAACCATAAGCACCAGCCAGACCAATACCTGCCAACATAATGGGGAAAGTCATGGTAATCGCAAAGTTTGAACCCCACTGTGCGAGACCTGCCACCGCCAAACCAGAGCCGCGGATTTGATTGGGGAACATTTCACCGAGCATCACCCACATGACTGGGCCCCAGGATAAATTAAAGAAAAATACATAGGCGTTGGCCGAAATCAGGGCAAAAGTGCCAAGCTCGCCCAACTGTAAATTGCCGTTTGCATCAAGTGCAGAGTTCATGAAGGCATAAACCAGACCTGCTAGGGTAATCGTCATCCCGATAGAGCCAATCATCAAGAAGGGCTTGCGACCCACCTTATCGATAAGGTACATAGTGATGACACAAGCAGCGATACTCACCGCACCACTGATGATATTAATGAGCAGGGCATCGCCTTCGGAAAAGCCCACCGCCTGCCACAATACCGCACCGTAATAGAACACAACGTTAATGCCAACGAGTTGTTGGAACGTCGCCAAACCTATGCCTATCCAGACTATCTTGCGCACCTTACCTGAAGACTTGTCAATCAAATCACTCAGGGTGGGCTCATGGCGATCACCTGCTAACGACTGTTGGATTTCCAGCAGTTTTTGTTGACCAACTAGACTGCCGTACAAACGATTGAGCACTACCGCTGCTTGCTGGTCTTTTTTACGCAATACCAGATAACGCGGGCTTTCTGGAATAAAGATCAAGGCCAACAAAAACAATACTGCTGGGGCTAACTCAATCCAGAACATCCAACGCCACGCCGCATAACCCAACCAGAAATCGGCAGTGGAAGCCCCGGCAAAATTGGCCAATAAATAATTACTCACAAACGCACTAAACAAACCGGCAATGATCGCCACTTGCTGGATAGAAGATAAACGACCACGCAGTCTGGCAGGGGCGATTTCACTAATATAAGCCGGTGCCATAACCGAGGCTGCCCCCACTGCAAGACCGCCAAGAATACGATAAATAATAAATTCGAGTGAGGAAGTCGCGATGCCTGAGCCCCAAGCGCTGACAATGAAAAACACCGCCGTCACCAATAATAAGGTCTTGCGCCCGTAAATATCCGCCAAACGTCCGGCAGTAAAAGCCCCTACCGCACAGCCAAGCAGCATACTCGCGACATTAAAGCCGGTGCCCATGCTGTCTGAATTAAAAGCGCGTTGTAAACCGTCAACCGTGCCGTTAATGACGCCACTGTCAAAACCAAACAAAAAGCCGCCGATGGTGGCCACAATACTGACCAGCACAATGAACAGCATATTTTCATTATTTTGAGTGTTCAAATTCATTCCTCTTAAAACGTGTTGCATTAAAATTTTGTTTGTCAGCATACTGAAGTTAAGACGACATACAACTATATGTTAATTCCCTGTGAAAAATCATAAGCTTGAAGGCAGGTCATGACAGCAAGCTAAGCCAGTTTATACGCCTAAGATGACGTCTAGTTAAGCTAGCTTAATATCACCACATTATTTACCAACAAACACTCCCTAGGTTGTTAATTTATTTGAATAAAAGTATAAAATCTGTCGGCTCCTTGGCCACATAAAATAATGCTGAAAGCGAAAATAGCAATTACCAAATAAGTGCAAGTCGCTACAATCGGCGCACTATAAAAAATTACAATTGGCTAACAAATGCAGCAACCTTTAGAAAAGCTCTCGGTGGTCGAGAAAATTGGCTACAGTTTAGGTGATTTAGCCGCCAATTTAGTCTTTCAAACCTTGGTTACCTTCATCGCTTTTTTTTACACCGATGTGTACAAAATTCCTGTGGAATCAGCCACCAGCGTGATTTTTATTTGTGGTCTGATTGCCGCGTTTTTCAATCCATTTATGGGCATGATAGCTGACCGCACCCACACTAGTTGGGGCAAATTTAGACCGTGGATTCTGTGGACTTCGGTGCCTTTTGGGGTGATTGCCTTACTGGCCTTTAGCACACCTAACTTTAGTCCGGAGGGCAAAATTTATTACGCCTTTACGACTTATCTGCTGCTACTGCTGGTTTATTCAGCCAACAATCTGCCTTATTCAGCGTTAAGTGGTGTGATTACCGGCAACATGCAAGAGCGTAACAGCATGTCGTCGTACCGCTTTGTAGCGGTGATGATCGCACAATTTATCATTCAAGTTTTATTGCTGCCCCTCGTTTTGATTGCCGGAGATGGCGATAAGGCGGTGGGTTTTGAGAAAGTCATGACGTTTTTGTCCATTGTGGGCATCGTGTTTTTCCTGATCACCTTTTTCACCACAAAGGAAAGGGTGGTACCCAGCCCAGAACAGCGCTCCACCATCCTAGAAGACATAAAAGATTTGTTTGGCAACAAACCGTGGATCATGATGCTTTTGATCACCGTGCTGGTGTTTATTACCTTGGCACTTAAAGGTGGCATGTACATCTACTACTTCGAAAACTATTTAGATGCCGGGCAGATTGCGGTTTTTCTAGAAAATATTGGTTTCAATAGTTTTATCAATGGTCTTAACCACATGCTGACTAGCATGGGCTTGACTGAATTTTTATGGCCCAAAGATCCAGCTACCTCTGGCTTTAGCTTGTTCAACGCCGGTGGCATTATTTTTATGATTATCGGCATTGGCTTTTCCAAAAGTTTGGCCGATCGCTTTGGTAAACGTGAAGTGTTTGGCGCCTCATTGTTTATGTCTACCGTGTTTATCAGCGCATTCTATTTCTACCCCAGTGATGCCATTACCACGGTATTTGTTTCACAGATTCTCCATGGATTATTCTACGGCATTTCAACCCCCTTGCTGTGGGCGATGATTGCCGATGTGGCGGATTATTCAGAGTACAAAACCCATCATCGTGCTACCGCGATTATCTTTTCGGCGATGATTGTAGGTTTAAAAGTGGGTTTAACCCTTGGTTCATCCTTCCTGTCGAGCATCTTGGATTATTTCAATTACAGTGCCGACCTAGCCGCGCAATCTGCCGCCACCATCAATGGTATTAAATTATCAGTGAGTATTTTTGCCTCCATTCCTTTTTATCTGGCAGTAGCCTGTTTATTTGGTTACGGCATTAATAAAGCGATGGAACTGAAAATTGAACAAGAATTAGCGGCAAGACACCAACACAGCTAACCGTGCAACACAGGCACAAGGTAAGCCCCTTGTGTCGTTACCCAAGAGATAAATCCATGTCAGAAGAACGGCTTGACCCACAGGTACTGCAAGCATTAAAAAACAAGGCCATCTCTGTGCCTTTGGTTGAACACATCTTTACCGCTGATCCCTCAGCCCATGTGTTTGATGGCAAAATATACATTTACCCCTCCCATGATATTGAAGCGGGCATTGCCTTCAACGACAACGGTGATCACTTTGGCATGGAAGATTACCATGTTCTGTCCATGGCCTCAGTCGACAGCCCGACCATTGATCACGGTGTTGCCTTGCATGTTAACGATGTGCCCTGGGCGAGCCGTCAAATGTGGGCACCAGATGCCGCTAAAAAAGGTGACAAATATTACTTCTATTTCCCGGCCAAAAAAGCGGATGATATTTTTCAAATTGGCGTCGCCATTGGCGATTCTCCCGTCGGCCCCTTTGTGCCTCAAGCAGAAGCCATAGTTGGCAGCTACAGCATCGACCCTGCCGTATTTGAAGATGATGACGGTAAGTTTTATATGTATTTTGGTGGCATTTGGGGTGGACAGTTACAACATTATCGTCACAACCGTTATGACGCGAGCTTAGGCGAACCAGCGGCTAATGAAGCGGCTTTGGGTCCAATCGTGGCGCGCTTGACTGACGATATGCTGGAATTTGCTGAAACCCCCAAAGAAATTGTGATTGTAGATGAAAACGGTCAAGCCTTGTTGGCTGGCGACCATGACCGACGTTTTTTTGAAGCCTCGTGGATGCACAAATATCAGGGAAAATATTACTTTTCTTACTCCACCGGCAATACCCACTTTTTATGTTACGCCATAGGTGACAACCCTTACGGGCCATTTACCTATGCAGGACGTATTTTGGAGCCGGTGCTCGGTTGGACAACCCACCATTCCATCGCAGAATTTCAGGGTAAGTGGTATTTGTTTTACCACGATTCCACTTTATCTGGGGGAATAACCCATCTTCGTTCAGTGAAAATGGCAGAAATTCACTACAGCCAAGATGGCAAAATTAACACTCTTAAACCTTATCTTGACTAAGGCCCTTGTACATTGTGGATGTGCTGTAATTGGACACATCCCCGTTTCGTTAATTGGAGCAAAAGTATGAAATTTCACCCCAAACTCATTGGTTTGACGGCCATGGCCTTGTTAATCGGGGCCTGTGCCACTACGCAGCAAGTTGAGCAACAAAGTAGTTTGAAACAAGCCTACCAAGGCGCCTTTTTAATTGGTACAGCTTTAGGTAATGCGCAGTTAATGTCACCAAATTCAGTCACCAGTAACTTGGTCACGCAGCAATTTAATGCCCTCACCCCTGAAAACGATATGAAGTGGGAACGCATTCATCCAAATCCTGATACCTTCGATTTTGCCGCCGCTGACAAACTCGTTGAACTTGCCCAACAGCATAAGATGTTTGTTACTGGGCATACCTTATTGTGGCACAGCCAAGTGCCTGATTGGGTGTTTTTAGATGAACAAGGCAATGAAGTCAGCCGCGAGGTGCTGCTCGCTCGTTTAAAAAACCACATCGATACCGTGGTAGGTCGTTATAAAGGTCGCATCCAAAGTTGGGACGTAGTGAATGAGGCACTGAATGAAGACGGCTCAATGCGCCAGTCTAAGTGGTATAAAATCATTGGTGAAGACATGCTTGAACGCGCCTTCGAATATGCCCATGCCGCTGATCCAAACGCGCAATTATTTTATAACGACTACAACCTGTTTAATCCCGAAAAACGCGCCGGTGCCGTGCGCATTGTGCAACAGCTCAAAGCCAAAGATTTACGCATTGATGGTGTGGGTATGCAAGGTCATTACTCTCTCACCCACCCCGACTTACAAGAAGTTGAAAATTCCATCATTGCCTTTGCTGCAGCTGGGGTAAAAGTGCATGTTACCGAATTGGATGTCTCGGTGATCCCTTTTCCCCAAGGCGCTGAAGCTGGGGCCGATGTGAATCAAAACTTTGCCCTGCAAGAAAAGTTAAACCCCTATCGCAATGGCATCAGTGACGAGGCCAGTGCGCAATTAAGTCAGATGTACGCTGATTTATTCCGTATATTTATTCGTCATCAAGATGTGATTGAGCGCGTGACGTTTTGGGGCACAGACGATGGCATGAGTTGGCGCAACAATTGGCCGATGCAAGGTCGCAGTGACTATCCCTTGTTATTTGATCGCAACAGCCAGCCCAAACCAGCGTACTACGCAGTGATGGCGTTGAAACAAGGCAAGTGAAGCAATAAGAGGCAGCCTTGACGAAGACCAGATGTGTTGTCGCTACATCACGGTTTATGCTGGCATTGCAGTCAAAAAAGCCCGTGTGCTGGTAAAACTAAGCTGCCCTTTTTGCCGAAGAAACTCAGTATTCGACTGGCCGTGAATAACTTCGTAATGGAGGCAATCGCATATTCATGGTGTTGCTGCATTTTATCGCCCTCTGCCGATTCAGCCAACAGACCAGCCCCTTGAAAAACTGCGGCATTACCGCGCATAGCAGTGGGACGCTTGAAGTTTTCTGCGCTAATACATTTTGGATGTGTGACAACAGTAATAGAAGGGTAAGGAGCCAAGGCGAGGGAATTAAGTAGATGGAAGGTTATTTACGTTGTTTTCCAAACATATAATGCTTTCCTGTCGTTAAATAGAAACATAGCTGAGCCAGCTCAATACTCGAAAGGTTTTTGCACACTTGTCGAAGCTATCCATTGCTGTTTAAATAACGCATTCACCCACTCATCTTGTCGGGTCACTGAAAGTTGCGCAAGTTGTCTGAAAACCAAAAGGTTTCACTAATTTACAGTATGTTGTTTGCATTATTGTTTAATAGTGTAGCGAGTGTTTTGGTGGCGGGGTCTCTAATCCGTCATGCGCAAGCCTACGCAGATGACAATGTTATGCTCATCTGTACAGGAAGTACTTTCAAGTGGATATCCGTTAGTACCTATAATCAAAGTGGCAAGTTAGAATTTGTCGAACCACCTGCCGATTCCCCAAGTGAATATGCCTCGCCAAAGTGCAGTTTTACGTACCTCTCACAAACCAAACATTACATTGACTGGGATATATCGGCGTTTTTTTTCCCCATACCACCAACTTCTGAATCCGTTATACATGAGTATCTTAGCGTTTTATTTCAGCCTTTTTACCTTTTAGCTTTAAGTCGCGCCCCACCAACACTAGTTTGATTTTTATTCATATTTTCAAGCACATGTGTCCCTGAGTTTTGGCTCAGGGCCTGTTTTAGTTTTTTTATTGAGGCGCTTTCATGTCTAAACGTTTTATTGTTAAAACCACTTTTGCTTTATCCTGCTTGTTTACTAACCAAGCCCTAGCCAATGCTAATCATGCAGTAATAGAAGCAGCAGGTCATGCCCCCATAGGGGTAATGGGCGACCATATGCATAAATCGGGTGAATTTATGCTTTCTTATCGCGTTATGGCTATGCATATGTCAGACAATTTGCAAGGTAGTTCGTCGATTAGCCCCGACACCATTGTTACCCAAGTAACTAATCCTTTTGCCAATCCTCCGATGTCGCCACCAACGGTTCGGGTGGTACCAAAAAATATGCAAAGTACAATGCACATGCTGGGATTGATGTATGCTCCAAATAATGATGTAACAATAATGGCCATGCTAAACCTAATACGACGAGATATGAGCCTAACTACCTATCAAGGTGGCATGGGTACAAATGTATTAAGTGACTTTGACACCCAGAGCACAGGCTTGGGCGATACTAAAATTGCATTGTTGTACAATCTGTTTGGGAATACTGCCCACCGAGTCCATGCAAATGTAGGCTGGATTATTCCCACTGGAAGCATAGAAAAAAGTGATGAAGTACTGACGCCGATGAGCATGCGAACTACTTTGCGTTTGCCCTATAGCATGCAAACTGGCAATGGTAGCCATCAAGCTGAAATTGGTTTGACTTACAACGGATCCACTGAGCAAGTTAGTTGGGGGGCGCAAATACTCCATCAACAAGCATTTGGACGCAACAGCGAAAGATGGCAAATTGGTAACCTTAATCAGCTATCTGGCTGGTTGGCCTACGCTTGGTCTGCGGCCTTCAGCAGCTCAGTGCGCCTGACTTATCGCCACAGTGACCAAATTGAAGGATTCGATCAAAAGATTACTGCACCGGTAACCACTGCCAACCCAGAAAACTATGGTGGTCATAACTTGCTCGTGGGTGTTGGCATAAATGGTGTGTTAGCAGAAAAACATCGTTTGGGTTTGGAACTACAAATACCATTAAATTATCAGGTTAACGGTATCCAAATGGACTTAGACTCAATGCTAACACTGGGGTATCAGATAGCATTTTAAAGTGGTAAATTTTGGTAGTTGCACACAAGTAAATGTGCAACTATCAATGTAAGCAAAACTCAAGCATCCAGGTCTCTCGGTGAAAGCGTGTCCCGCAGTACTGACAATAACAGCCAACATATTGCATAAGTATTTATATCGATGAAAAATCAATTGGGTGAAGCGGCTGTGCAGCATATTGCTCGTTGCCTGAGTGAGCTTATGCCCACGTTTGAGTCTGAGCTGTTTTGTGCCGCCGCCCTCGATGGTCTTGAACAATACGAGCTTAAACAGCGTGTGATGCATATTATTCAAGCACTGCATACTGTATTACCTGCAGATTTTGCACAAGCGGCGACTATTCTTGGCAACATTCCCCACGTGTGGCGAACGCAAGATACTGTTGCCAAGATCAGCAGTTTTGCCGCGTGGCCATTGATCGATTACGCCAGTGTCTATGGTTTGGCACAGCCTAAAGTTGCCTTAGCTCTACTCAAAAAACTCACACCTTTGTTTTCCGCCGAGTTTGCCATTCGCCCCTTCATTCTCGCGCATCTCGACTATTGCATGCAACAATTTGCCCAGTGGGTACACGATGATGATGAACATGTCAGGCGTTTGGTGTCTGAAGGCCCCCGTCCGCGTCTGCCGTGGGGCATGCAACTCAAAGGGTTTATCCAAGACCCGCGGCCAGCGATACCGCTGTTAACCACACTGAATAACGACCCGAGTCTGTATGTACGCCGCTCGGTAGCTAATCACCTCAATGACATCAGTAAAGACAACCCCGAGCTGCTCATTGCCATCTGTCGAAACTGGCAACATGATGCCAGTGCACACACTCATTGGATCATCAAACATGCAACCCGCAGTTTGGTCAAAGCCGGTCACCCCGAGGTCTTGCAACTTTTAGGCTATCAACCGCAACTGGCATTGCAAGCCGTGCACTTGCATCTCACAGCGACGCAATTGCAATTGGGTGATCACTTAGAATTTAGTTGTTCGATTGCCTCCACCAGCGCCAACAACCAAGCGTTAGTGATTGATTTTGCTATTCATTTTATGAAGGCCAATGGCCAACAAAAAGCCAAGGTATTTAAACTGAAAACCTGCAACTTAGCCGCCCAGCAGCAGCTCACTATACAAAAACGCCACGCCATCAAAGCCATTACTACCCGCCAATATTATGCTGGCACCCATAAACTTGAGATTTTGGTTAATGGTCAGTCTGTGGCCAGTCAGTGTTTTGAATTAAGTGTGCCAAACTAGCTAGCCTGTCAGCCCTTCACCTTGCATGGTTACCACTAGACGGCGCCCACCACCTTGATTGCGGTGTTCACACAAATAAATACCTTGCCACATGCCCAAATTTAATCGGCCATGGGTAATCGGTACACTGATGCTTGACCCTAAGATACTGGCTTTTAAGTGCGCTGGCATGTCATCACTGCCCTCATCAAGGTGCTGATAATAAGGTGCATTTTCTGGCACGGCTTGGTTAAAAAAACGCTCAAAGTCTGCGCGCACTGTGGGGTCTGCGTTTTCATTAATGGTCAATGAGGCCGAAGTATGTTGAATAAACACATGCAACAGCCCCACCGATACCCTACTTAGCTCTGGAAGATGCTGCACAATTTCATCAGTGATGAGGTGAAAACCCCGGGATTTTGCACGCAAGCTCAGCTCTTTTTGACACCACATCTTAAGCCCCCTTTTTTATCGTCTGGCCAAGTATGCTAGATAATTGCATGAGTTGCTGCAACACACCCGCTAACTCCCGTCACACAAGGTTTCCATGAAAATACCTATTGCGTTGACACTTTTCATGATGTCGCATGCCTTAATTAATCCGTCAGTAAACTTGAAATGAACAAATCGCTGTTTTACTCTGACCACGTAGGTTTGCCTGTTTTTTGGCAAATAAATATGAACAAAGCACATATGCCGTACTGGTTTTTTAACTAAGACCCCTTGCAATAAGCAATTAGACTTAATCCCAAACCATAAGGAAATTCCGTGAAAAAGAAAGCCGTATTCGCCATCTTATTTGCCGTAACTTCCACATTCTCAGTATCAAGTCAGGCAAATACAAGTAAACAAAAACCCATCGATCCACAAACAATAGAGGTAGTGTGGTATACCCCCATTCTGGATTTTTTTGGTTTTTAATCAGTTAGTTAAACTTAAATGGCGTAACCTGCTTGCGCCGCTCACTTCTGTAGCGTGTTATACAATCCACTCAACCTTAGGCTATTTTGAATAGCAAGCCAAGTTAATACACGACTTCTTAACACAAGCCTCGCACCGTCATTAGCAACGTAGCTGCAATTTTGCCATTAAACACGTTTAACTTCGTTGGCATGCCTATTAATCTTGAAACTTTAACGCTATGACAGGCTATGATGCTGTCTATATTTTCTTGCAGATAGATAATGATGACATTTCGTGGTTTAGGTTTAGGTGATGCACTACTGCAAACCCTCAGTGAGCAAGCGTACCTTTCACCAACGCCCATTCAACTACGCGCTATCCCTGCCATTCTAAGTCAGCGCGATATATTGGCCGCCGCACAAACCGGGAGCGGCAAAACTGCCGCGTTTGTATTACCTATTCTTCAGTTGTTGTTGGCAGGTCAGCGTTCATCGGCAAAGTCAGTACGGGCCTTAATTTTGGTTCCCACCCGCGAATTGGCCGCCCAAGTAGCTGACAGCGTGCACACTTATGCCCGACATTTAGCACTGCGTTCAAGCGCGGTATCTGGTGGCGTAAGAATTGAGCCGCAGATTGCACAATTGCAAGAGGGGATAGACGTGTTAATTGCCACCCCCGGGCGCTTGTTGGATTTGCATCAGCAACAAGCCCTGCACTTTGCTGAGCTGGAGATGCTGGTGCTGGATGAGGCTGACCGCATGTTGGATTTGGGTTTTGTTGATGACATACGACGCATTCAAAGCTTAGTGCCCGTGGCGCATCAAACCCTCTTATTCTCAGCCACTTACTCAAACGAGATCAAGATCTTAGCAAATAGCCTGTTACACGACCCGCTAGTGCTTGAGGTCAGTAAAAGCAACAGTACCGTTGCTAGTGTGCAGCAAACGCTTCACCCGGTAGCCAAAGATCGTAAACCTGCCCTGCTCATTCACCTACTTAAACAACAGAAGTGGCCACAAACGCTGGTATTTAGTGCCACAAAACACGGTGCCGATGCCTTGGTGAAGCAACTTGAGCAAGCGGGGTTTTCAGCCGCGGCCATTCATGCTAACCGCAGCCAGCAAGCACGCACTAAAATACTATTGGCATTTAAACAAGGCACATTAGCGGTATTAGTGGCAACGGATCTTGCTGCGCGGGGTCTCGATGTGCCGCAACTTCCCTGTGTAATCAATGTTGATCTGCCCTTTGTGGCCGAAGATTATGTGCATCGTATTGGTCGAACTGGACGTTTTGGCAAGCCAGGTTTGGCTATTTCTCTCTACAGCGACGATCAGGCCAAGCAATTAGCTGCGATAGAACGGTTTATCGGTCGAAAGTTATTGCACAAAAATATTCTAGGGTTTGCGCCAAAAACTAATGCAATAGTCAACCTTGTTGTTGATGAGGAAGACGAATACGGTAATTTTGAGGCACATCCAGTTCCCACCAAACCTCGACAATCGAGAGGTCGTGGCACTGCCTCAAACAATTCATCGAATCGTAAACGCTATAAATAAAAGAAAGTTAATGTTTTTAGATTATTTGTCGGGCGCTAGGAATGTGGTTATCTTAGCGATGACTCGCTCTGTTTTGTCTAGAAAAGGGCTATGTCCAGTATCCATGATCCATTCCAGTCGAAAGTCATCAGTTAACTCAGCTGTTTTATCAATGTTGCTGCGACTAAAGGTTCGTTCATTTTCACTCCAAATCAACAAAGCGGGCACCTTTATACGCGTTCCATTGACTGGATAGTAACTGCTTTCACCTATTTTATCGAAGGGCGGAATATTTGCACGATACCAGTTTAAAGCAGATTTTAGTGCCTTTGGTTGTCGCCATGCTGCAAAAAATTCTCGTTTAAAGACATCATCTAACTGACCTGCTGTATGGAGCTTATTAAAACCATAATTCCACAGCATCTCCGGCCCTGTTTGCGCAAACAGTTCTTCGACCTTACCGCTTTTGAGTATCTCCATATAAGATGATGCTTGTTGTTGTTCAGGATCATTTTTAAGGCTATCCAGCAACACGTTAAAGGGTGGGGCATTAATCACGATGACTTTGCTCACGCGCTGCGGATGCACTTGGGCAAAAGTCCAGGCCAATGCTCCTCCCCAGTCATGACCAACTAAGATAATTCTATCATTCGGTGAAAGCTTATTTGCTAGTGCAGCGACATCACCCACCAGTTTACGTAGCTTGTAATCTTCAATCTTGGAAGGCTTATCACTTAGGTTGTAACCTCGGTTGTCCGGCGCAACCACATGGTAGAAGGAAGACAGAGGCCTGAGTAACTTATCCCAGCTTAAGGCGTAAAAAGGATAGCCATGCAAAAATATCATGACCTCACCTTGACCTGCTTCCAGGTAATGAAGTTTGACTCCCTTAGAGTCCACAGTAGACGGCTGATAAAAACCAAGGGGATCGCTGATTACGGTGTTGTTAGATTCGGGTTCTTGGCTTAATGCCTCAGCACATAAACACAAAGCCCAAAGACAGGTAAATAAAGGTCTAAATATGCGTAGAGGAGAGGCTTTCATATTCACTTCCTTATCGTCAAATGACTAACGGATGTTATCACCCAGGAATATCAAAATTCACGATGGAGTAAGGAGAATTAGGTTCAACTGCTTGACGCAGTGAGAATATATTGCCGTCTATATCTCTGGCATACACCTGCCAAAACTCACCAACACGTTGAGGAGGACTAATGAATTCAACACCAAGTGACTTTAGACGTTTATATTCTTGTTGAATGTCTCTTACTTCAAAAGAGTAGCTGTAGCCTAAATCAGTAGTCTTGCGTTTGCCTTGATAGATCTCCGTTTTAGGCGAATTAAATTGCCAAAACTCCATTACCTTAGATTTATCATTCAATTTAAACCAACCGCCGTCTAAATCTGTATTAGCAAAATTGGCAATACTATCAATCTTCGGATTATTGGAGACATGGGTGGTGCGATAAGGTTTAATCCCCAACACTTTTTGATAAAAAACCATCAATTTATCAATATCAGGAGTGGCCAGGGATACCTGAGACATCCACATACTGAAACCATGAGTTTGCCAAGCATTGTCATAACCAGCCCGAGCCAAGACATTTCCATCCAACTGCTCTAATTCAAACATATTGCCCTCAGGGTCATAGCCGTACGCATAAGTAACGCCATAGCCACCTATATCAACAGGACCATCTCCTGTGGTAACAAAACGAGTGCCTGCCTTAGCAAACTTAGTGTAACCAGAATCTGCTTCAGGAGACTGAAAACAGGTATGCGTCATACCCGGTCCCTGAACAGGCGTATCACTTAATCTTGCGTCTTTGTTACTGGCAAACTCGGTGAGTTCAAACAACATATTGGGCGCTTTTAAGGTTGCCACTTCGTATTGCAGATTTTCACCACCGAAAAGTGCATCTGCATTCTTATTGGCAAACACTTTTTCCCGTTTTATCAACTCAAATCCAGTTGCTCTCTGATAAAAAGACAACGCTTGATCCAAGTTCTTCACTGACAAACCAATATGATTGATGCCCATAATGCTTGTATGGGAATCTTTAATAGAAGCGTCTTTGTCTACTTCTAATGCGTTAGTCGTTGACATGGTTGCCACCATAAAACTGGTAATTAGCAGATTCTTAAAAAAATGCATCACGCTCTCCTAATGCAAATTCACCAGTTCAGACCTGTTGTACTGGCTTTGCAATTGATTTAACCGATTAAAAGTGAAGTTGATAAGCAATCAATTACTTACCCTCTAATGAGAAAACCAATAATAAATTCCCCGGTGCTTCTCCCCACTTGTCATAACCAGAGGTAACAAATACCAATCCGTTGGCGATCACAGGACCGTCAGCTTCAATGGCACCACCGTAACCCTGGACACCGTTACTTGTTGCAATGTTTTGTTTAGTGTTGAATTCCCACAATACTTCTCCAGAGGATTCGTCCACTATCCGAAACATACCGTCTAGACCACCAAAATAAACCAACCCTGGAGAGCTGCTTACTGCTGCAGATATACCGTTAAAACATTGATATTTATCTTCTTTATTGCAGATGTTTGGTGGGGCGTAATGCCAGCGACGCTTGCCCGTAACCAAGTCGATTGCATTCAGTCCTGGCTGAGGTTTTCCCTCTTTATAAGGATTGTTTGTAGGTAGGTCAGAAACACCGGCATATACCTGTTGTCCATCAGAGCTCATCCCCCAATGCACGCCTCCCATGGTGCCACCGCTGCCAAGACGCAATTGCCATAAGATCTTGCCTCTATGGTCAGGGTCAAGGGCATATACCATGGCGGATTTCTGCCCGATGATTAATCTATCTTTACCTGATTTATCCGTGACTAACATCGCTGAGGCACCAATATCAAAGTCAGGGCCATTTTCCTCTGGACAATTTGGTGTCTTGCGCACACATGCGCCATTCCATGCATCATCTTTAGTCACTTGTGTGACCCACTTGATTTCACCATTGTTGATGTCTATGGCCAAAACGGCGTCACTGGTAGCCGTGGCGGGTGAAGAATAGTTTTGACCTGTAGTGGCATATATTAGGCCCCTCTTGGCATCCAAAGTCGGGCCTGACCAAATAGGTGCGCCAGAAGGGCCAAATTGTTTCGTGCCGACTGAGTTTTCACCAGTAGGTTGAGATTCATCTGTGGTGTAAGTAGTCCAAACGGTCTGCCCAGTTTCAATGTCAAGCGCAACCAATCCGCCACGAAAAGTGCAACATGCATAATCGGGACGTGCAGCAGGGATCACTTCTGTAGACGATAACGGTACGTAGACCCTGTGCTTATCTGCAATTACAGAGCCTGTCACCGTGGCAAGCTGATGATAAGCAATATTGCTACGCCATAATAAGGCGCCAGTCTGGGCATCAAGGGCATAGACATTGGCCTTAAAGTCACCAAATAACAAAGTATTGGGAATGCCGCTTTCATCATGGTGCAAATAAACAGCGCCTCGCACTTCTGATTCAGCCTGATACTGCCAGTGAGCACAACCTGTTTCAGTATCGAGCGCATATACGATGCCTTCCTGGCTGCCAATATAAGTCATTTGCGGAGTAACAACAGGCTGAGCACGAACTCGGGTTGCTTGTGGAAAGGCAAAGGCCCACTTTAATTTTAAATCTTGCACATTTTTGGGGGTTATTTCAGTTTCATATTGCTGATAACGAGTATTTGCTTGTTCAGCACCCCAGCCATTCCAGCTTGCGGCAATATTGAGTTTGGGCGTGCTGACCTTTTTATCTGGGCAACTAAAATGAGTTTCCTGCCGATTATCTTCCGCCAACTCACCTGTTAAGTAAAAGGCCACGTTTTGTTTATCTTGCTTTGACATGGATAAACCTATCGTGCTCATCACACCCGATTCAAGCGCTTCAACGATACGCGAAGGAGGATATAGACGCAGTGCCTCTAATTTTGGGGCTTCGAGCATTGCCCCCAAATGACAGCTTGAGCAAAATACTTGGAAGTGCTTTTCCCCCTCTGACAACATGGTATCAACAGATACTTCCGCCGCCAGTATAGGTGAACTCACTGTCCACATACTGAGCAGAGCGCCCCACAGCAACGTCCGCTTACTGTCAATTCTTATCTTCATGCCTACTCCAATCATTCCCGCACACCATCTGCTTTTAGCGCACCGTATTGCTTACATTACTAACAATGTTACACAAATGTAAACATTATTGACGATTAGTTCAATAGTGTATAGAATTAATTTTGTCTTACATTACAAATGAGTCTTAAGGAAAACATTATGGATCTTGGTCTGAGAAACAAACGTGCAATTGTGACGGGCGGTAGCCGAGGTATCGGATTTGCAATCTCACAAACTCTCATCAATGAAGGCGCCGCCATTGCTACATGCGCAAGGGGTGAGGAGGCATTGCAATCTGCCATAAACAAATGGCGTGCTGAAGGTGCAACGGTATACGGCAACAGCGTTGATGTTAGTAATTCACAGGCATTTGAACAATGGTTTCACACCGCAATCGCCGACCTAGGCGGCCTTGACTTACTCGTTTCAAACGTTACAAGCATGAATACCTTTCATGGCCTAGAACGTTGGAAGCAGGCCTTTGAAGCAGATTTATTGCAACACATACGTGCCACCGAATTAGCCCTACCCCACTTATTACAAGGCAAAGACACCTCCATCGTGTACATAGCGTCAATTGCCTCCATTATGACCGCTAATATGCCTACTGAGACAGAATATGGGGCGATGAAAGCTGCGTTGATTTCTTATGCTACTCAGCTAGCCAACAAGCTGGGTAAAGACAACATTCGCGTTAATTTAGTCTCTCCTGGCCCCATTTATCATGAGAATGGCTTCTGGCAGAGCGTTGAGAAACATCAACCAGAACTATTCAAACGTGCAGAAGCTATCTCCGTTTTTAACCGTCTTGGTACAGCTCAGGAAGTAGCAAATGCGGCGGTGTTTTTGGCCAGTCCAGCAGCATCGAATATTACCGGTGTAAATCTGCGTGTGGATGGCGGAGCGATAAAAACAGTCAATTTTTAGTATTGATATTCTAAATATCAATTCACCCAGAGCGTTAACTAACCATTTGTTTTAATTGAACAAATATTCTTTCTGAAAAATAAAAACAGACTGTTTAACAAATATTTTACAAAAACATATTGACTATTGAACGATCAGTCAATAAATTTTCAACTATTGACTAATTGTTCAATAAGAGGGTTTAAGGAGTCTAAACCACACTTACACCTCATAAGAATACCAAGACTGGGAGGCTATTATGCCAAAGAAAAATCTAATAAAACCAACGTTTTGTATTGTTGCCCTATTACCCTTTACTTTATCTGCAATAGCTCAAGACGTGGCACAAGCAGTTGACGACAAAAAGAAAAAAGAAAATGTCGGTCTCGAAATAATAGAAGTCACTGCACAAAAACGCATAACGTCTCTTCAAGACACCGCTATTGCAATAAGTGCCTTTAGTCGCACCATGCTAGAAGATCAGGATATTGAGGATGCGTTAGACATCCAGTTTGCAGTGCCAAATGCCATGGTTGCAGGGAACGGAAGTTTTAGCGTGAGAGGCGTTGGCAATACGGCAGTGTCGGCTACCGCTGATCCCGGCTTGGGTGTGCACATTAACGGTGTGTATCTAACCGCAAATACCATTCAAAACGAATTTTACGATTTGGAGTCTATTGAAGTACTGCGTGGTCCACAGGGAACATTGTTTGGCCGTAATACAACAGCTGGGGTAATGAATACGATTACCAGACGACCCGATGAAATATTCGAAGCCTCAATCACTACCGAATTTGCCAATTATAATGGTCTGAGAACAAGCGGTTACGTCAATATTCCTCTTAGTGAAAATGTGCTTCAACGTTTTGCCTTTAACACCGTAAAACGTGACGGTTACACCGAAAATGTTGCTGAAAATGTCGGTTTTGATTCCCTTGACGGACGTGACCAGTGGTCGCTGCGCAGCTCTACTAGCTTTGAATTCAGTGACAAAGCAAATGGATTTTTGTTTGCCCAGTACTTTAAAGAAAATAGTGACCGCAGTGGTGTAGTAGGCATTTTGTGTAAGGCAGATCCAGTACTTGGTTGTGACAACAGTGAGACCTTAGGCAATGAGTTCCCCAATACTAGTTTTACCGACGGGTCTCTAGCCAATGGAGGTTTATCAGGGTTATTAGGGGCGCTTGGTTATACTACCCGCCCAGATTTTTATAATACTAATCTAGATGGCTCTCCTCGTAGCAACCCCAGCGATCCCAGAAAAGTTCGCATGGACTACCAACCAGTATTCAATGCTGAAGATCTCTTAGTATCATTTGAGTTCAATTATGAATTTGGTGATTATGTGTTTACCTCAGTCTCTGCTTATCATGACAGGGAATCTCAGGCAGAAAGGGATTTTGATAGTGGTGATGGTGGTGATGCCATGTTGACGCCACAGACATTATTGTTACCTAGCGGTCGCAGTGAATTGACCACCAGACATAGCACCGTGCGCACAGATTATGCTGCCAGTAAACAGTGGAGCCAAGAATTTAGGATCGCCTCTTATCAAGATGCGCCGTTTAACTTTACGGCTGGCGCCTTTTATTTGGATTATGATGCAGAGTCTTTGGTTGAGTTTTTTCTGCCAGAGTTAACAGCTGTTGTCGCATTTAAAGCATTACCCGACGAGCTAGGCGCGTTTAGTTTTCAAACTCCGGAACTAAAAACAACGTCCTGGGCAGTATTCAGTGAGGGTTATTATGACATCAACGAGGACCTCAAATTAACAGTTGGTCTCAGATACACCGAAGAAGAAAAAGAAGTAAAAACCCGCACAATCTCACCTCTGGACATTTATCCCTTTACCCCCGGTTCCTATTTAACCAGTGACTTTGATCTAGACAGCTTGGGAAGAAGTAACCGGCAAAATTGGCCTTAGCTACAGTCCCGACCTTGAACTTACCGAAGAGACTCTGTTTTTTGGCACATTATCTCGTGGTTATAAGGGGGGTGGTATAAACCCAGGAGCAAGTGAATCCTCCTTCCCAACATTCGATCCGGAATATATCAATGCCTTGGAGCTTGGTACCAAAAATACTTTCGCAGAACGCACATTCCAGGCCAATATCACCGCGTTTGTCTATCAGTATGATGGTTTACAAGTAGGTGGTATTTTGGGCGATGGTACGACGTTTAATACTAACGTCGATGCCGATGTGAAAGGGGCCGAATTTGAGTTTCTTTCTATGCCTCTAGAGGGCTTGCGCATCAATCTAAATCTGGCGTTGTTGGATACCGAAATTAAAGAAGACTTCTTTACCTCACCAGATATTTCTGCTCCTTCGGGCTCTGGTCCGGTCAATTTGAAAGGCAAAACCTTGCAATTCTCTCCGGAAAGTTCAGTTCAGTTTGGCATCCAATATAGCCATGAAGTAAGCGACAACTGGGAGATTACCTACAGAGCACAAACCTTTTGGCAGGATAAATTTTATACTCGCCTGTACAACATTGCCACAGACTTGCAGGACAGTTGGCATCAATCTGACTTGAGTGTAACCCTCAGAGATCTGGATGATGTGTGGCAGTTCGAAGCATTTGTAAAAAATGCATCTGATGAAGCGTCTATAACCGGCTTAGGCGTTGATAACTCCTTAGTAGGTCGTTACCGCACACCAAATTATCTTGACCCAAGGACTTATGGTGTGCGTGTCACCTATCGATTTGAGTAACCTCAATAAAAGTGTGTTGAAATCCTGAAGGTGTCTCAGGTATCTTGGCCCCGCATTTTTTGCGGAGTCTTTTTTAATCCGCTAACAATTGCATATTAGTTTTATCTATATGCCCTTAACAAAGCTATCAAGTTCCTTGCCAATTCGTCAAAAGACAATGCTTGCTTTTCATCTGCCCATCCATACTATTGACGGACAGTTTCTTAGCATAATTATCATCACCAGCTATATGGCAGAAGCAAAAAAAACCCGCACTCGACTCTCACCTGAGGTAAGGAAAAATTTGATCCTAGATCGCGCGGCTGAATTAATCGCGAATGAGGGAGTGTCTGCTTTGAGCATGGAGAGACTCGGTAGGGAAGCGGGAATAAGTAAAGGTCTGGTTTATGCTTATTACCCGAGCATGAAAGAATTGTTGCAGACCCTGTTGCGCAGAGAATACAAACGATTACGCATTCTACAAAACAAGGCCGCAGAGAGTGCCGAGACTTTTGAGCAACTTGTAAGACGCGTCACCGCTGCGTATCTAACCTATATGGAAGAGAGAGGCTTAATACTTGATCGTCTTGCCTCAGAACCAAGCCTTGAGGACCATGGTGATCCTACTGAATACAGTCGCGAAACAGCGGTGCTTTATTTGGCAAAAGTTGTGCGGGATAATTTTGGTATTGATATGAGTGTTGCATTGCCAGCGGTGGATATTTCTTTTGGTATGCCAGCCGCCGCCGGGCATTACCTAACACGCCACAATGTCAGTCGGCAAACCATTGAAGATATCACGGTAACCATGATCATTGGCAGTATTGAAGCCCTCAAGCAAAAATACGAAACGTCTCTCAAACCCTTAGTCAAAAAGCCAATTCGCTAAATTCACAACTAGAAAGTCAGATCAAGAGTCAGATGGCTGAAGGTAATAACAGCTAATATATTAGGTTTTTTCGTAAGGTATTATTCAGTGTGGTACTGCTCTACTCATTCCTCTCACTGCCAAAACTACTTTTGAGAATTACGCCCTTGGATACCGTTTTTACTCAAGATTTTGACTGAAGTTACTTGGCGAAGTGAACTCTGTTAAAGAGGGTATTTTTGTCACCAGGCCCACTAAGATGTTCAGGTGAAACATGCTTGTTTCAGCTATTTTGGTAATTGAATTGTTTTACCGACAGACAGAAGACACAGGTTTGCTGTTTAAAGCTAGCACACTCACTCAAGGCTTAAATAAATTGCAACGAATAAGGGGGTTTTATGCATAATAATTTCATCCAGCAAACTGTGCTGTTCTGCTTACTGTTACCCTAAGTCTGTTAATGTGGGTCGAACGAGATCACTACTCCACTGACTTTCTGGCGGCAAAAAAACGTTTTTCTGATATCGAAATCTCTGAACTAGCGGAACCTTTTGTGGTTATCAGCCCGCCAAATTGTAATGGCTAGGTAAAAGATCTTTTGCAGCAGCATTTTGCCACATTACACCACTTGCTCCGTTAGCAGAGCGTTGCTGATTATTAATGGCCGAGACTAACAGCCAGTGGTTGTCAGGGTATAACCTGGCACTCGCGTTGCCCGAGCGGAAACGTAACGAATTTTACAGTTGGCTGGATCCGGTGCAGTGTTGAGTCGCACCTCTACTGCCCCTAGTACACCAGCGCAATTCCCCCCAACCCAAGTAAATGCGGGATCAGCATTCACCGCTTTGGCAATACCATTGGGGTGGGGGCAAGGGTAACCACAACGTAGTGTGATAGTGTCGGTGCCTAGTTGAATAGTAGGATTCGCGGCACAATCAGTTTTGTTTTCCAATCTTGCTTTTAAATTGACAAGGTTTGCAGCGGAACGCAGTGAGCCCTCCAATCCCTCTAAGGAAGCAATGCGCGCATCAGTGCTCATATTGATAAAACGTGGCGCAGCAACGGCCGCCAAAATACCAAGAATAACAATCACAATAATGAGTTCGATGAGGGTAAAACCAGCATTTTGCTTTTTTAGATCACGTCTTTGCATATCGTTTAAACAACATCTGCTTACTGCTTGAGATGTGTTATGGTGCCTCAAGATAATCATTTTCGCATCTGTTTTATCAGCCTGCGGTTTGGCCAAGCAGAACCTAAGCCAAGGCAAACAGACAAAAGTAGGCCAAATTATCCACACACAGCATGAGTTTGGTTACTCTGATGATGTTAGCGCTATGGATTGTTTCTCTAAAACAAGGGGATGCCACAAGCGTTTATCCTCAAGGGGCGTTTTTTCCGGTAGATAAGGGTTGTTGAGATAAAAAATTTTGCGCTGGTCTAGGTTGCTACGTGTGATGTTGTCAGCGAAAAATCGATTAAAATTTTGTTGAAAAGAGCCATCCTGAATAGCCTTATTCAGCCCACTTAAGACAATAGTATGTAATTTTTGGTCGTCGTTACGCACAAAAAAATACACGGCTTCAGGATAAAAAAGGGCAAGGTAGGGATCCACACTTAAGGTAGCGGTTTTCTGATGATCCGCCTCCCACCATATTTCTAAAATCGAGCGCGGGAAATAATCAATACGCTCAAGTTGCAGCATGTCAAACAAAGATTCTGTGGTACTGGCAGGCAAAATGCGAAAGCCATGGTCACTCAAAATTTTAGTATCCACCCAGTCACGCCCTTGCCCCATAAAGTGTTGTTTTAATTGCTCAAGCTCGCTGGTTTGAGCAAAAAAGTTCGGCTTTGAGCCATGAACAAAAGCGAGGCGCAAGCCCAATAACCCCCGATATAAGGGGATGTGTATCGGATTGAGTGCAAGCTCGCGCTCAATGCTGGTTGCAAGCCAATGGATATCGTAGATCCCTTGATTGATGAGCGACTGACTGCGACCTTGGGCTAAATCAGGAATATCGACAAACACAATGTGATGCGCCACACCTGATTTTTTAAGCGCGAGTTTCAATACCTCAATAAAGTACCTTGACTGATTGTCATATAAGCTCTCACCCACCACGGCTGGATAGCGCACTTCATAGCTCTTTTGCGTCTCGTTTGCAGCAACCAAGGATGCAAAAATACATCCGATTAAACCGCAGAGAAACGTGACTAGCTGAACGTTCAGACTCGCTATTTTACTCAACCATTGCTCCAAAATTCATATTGATAAACACCATACACAAAGACTTTTTTACCAACTTTTGCTCATTCGTTTACACCGACAAAAGCGCTGATTCACGCCAACACCACCCTAATTGAAGAAGTCTTCAGCGTCTAGCGTCTTGCTGCAAACAATAACGATGATTTGCAGGGCCGTCATGCACTTTGTTCTATGTCATTTCACTTGAATATTAGCTCTAAAATTCAATCGCTTGTAAGGTACAATTTGGTATCAACTTGTTCACTTTTGCTGCTTGAGAGCCCCATGCAACCAACCCTTAAACCTGCTAACCCCAATTTTTCTTCTGGCCCTTGTGCTAAACGTCCTGGCTACGATGTTAGCCAACTTGATCTTAGCGTATTGGGTCGTTCACATCGCGCCACCATTGGCAAAAAAGCCCTCGAACGAGCCTGTGTGGATACGGCGACTATTTTGGGTCTGCCTGAGGGTTATCGGGTAGCGGTGGTACCCGCCTCCGATACAGGTGCCATGGAGATGGCGATGTGGAGCATGCTTGGTGAGCGCCCGGTGGATGTGTTGTATTGGGAATCTTTCGGTCAAGGGTGGGCCACTGACATCATCAAACAATTAAAACTTAACGATGTGCGAGTGCTCAGTGCTGACTATGGGCAACTACCTGATTTAACTCAGGTTAATAGCGACCATGATGTGGTATTTACTTGGAATGGCACCACCTCAGGCGCCAAAGTCCCCCATGCCGACTGGATCGCCTCCGACCGTCAAGGCTTGACATTTTGTGATGCCACTTCTGCCGTTTTTGCCCAAGAAATGGATTGGAGCAAGCTAGATGTCATCACCTACAGTTGGCAAAAAGTGCTGGGTGGTGAAGGTGGTCATGGCATGTTAATTTTAAGTCCACGAGCGGTGGCACGCTTAGAGTCTTATGTGCCCAAGTGGCCGATGCCAAAAATCTTTAGAATGACTAGTGCGGGTAAATTGATGGAAGACTTGTTTCAAGGTGCCACCATCAATACCCCGTCAATGTTGTGTGTGGTGGACTACCTCGATGCCCTCGATTGGGTAGTGAGCATTGGTGGGGTGAGGGAGACCATTAAGCGCAGTCAGCAAAATTTAGCCACGTTGGCTGACTTTGTGGCAAACCATGATTGGATTGATTTTTTGGTCGCCGACCCAGCCATTCGTTCAAACACCAGTGTCTGTTTGAGTTTGCAATTGTCACCCGACGCGGTAAAAGCCATGATTAAGTTGCTTGAACAACACGCTGTGGCCTATGACATCGGTGCCTATCGAGATGCCCCTGCTGGCCTGCGGATTTGGTGTGGCGCCACCATCGAAAATAGTAACCTACGCGCATTGTTGCCGTGGTTGAGCTGGGCCTATCATCAGGTCAAATAATCCATGACGGCAAAACCAGCCAACTGGCCAGTGAGAAAATTATGTTTAAAATCAAAACGTTTAATCAAATTTCAGTCAAAGGTTTAGAACGCTTTAGTCGCACGCACTTCGAAGTCGGCTCGGATATCGCACATCCCGATGCTATTTTATTGCGCAGCCATCTGTTACTGCCCCAAGACCTAGCGCCGTCGGTTTTGGCCGTCGCTAGGGCCGGCGCAGGCGTCAACAATGTACCAATAGAAAGCTGCAATGCGCGGGGTATCGTGGTGTTTAACACCCCTGGTGCCAATGCCAATACGGTGAAAGAACTGGTATTAGCTGGGCTGTTACTGGGTTCGCGGGGTATTAAACATGGCATCGATTATGTGCATTCATTGGCCGACATTCATGACCAAAACGAATTGCACAAGGTCTTAGAAGCCAATAAAAAACACTTTGCGGGGCAAGAATTACTGGGCAAAACCTTAGGCATTGTTGGTTTAGGCGCCATTGGTTCCTTGGTGGCCGACATTGCCTTAGCGTTAGGCATGAAGGTGGTGGGCTTTGATCCTACTTTGTCCATTGAGGCCGCTTGGCGTTTGTCGAGTCAAGTGCAAAAAGCCGAAAATTTACATGCGCTGTTGGCGCGTTGTGATTATGTCAGTTTGCACGTTCCCGCCATCGAAGCCACCCACAACATGATCAATGCCGAAGCCTTAGCTCAGGCAAAAACAGGCATGATCCTGTTGAATTTTGCCCGGGAAACCATTGTTGATGCCAATGCCCTTGTCAGCGCTTTAGACAGCGGAAAATTGCGAGGTTACGTCTGTGACTTCCCCGATCCGCTGTTTTTTGGTCGCAAGGATGTTATCGCCATGCCACACATTGGTGCGTCTACCGCTGAGGCAGAGGAAAACTGCGCGATGATGGCCGCCGATCAACTCATGGCCTATTTGCAACATGGCAACATTAAAAATGCTGTCAATTTCCCCGATGTCAGCATGGCTCGCTGCGAAGGCAAACGCATCATTTTTGCCAACGAAAACGTCTCAGGGGTATTAGGGCAAGTATTGTCTATTTTGGCCGACAACAAAATCAACGTACTTGATATGATGAATAAAAGCCGTGGTAATCTGGCCTACAATATTCTGGATGTTGAGCAGCTCCACAATGATCAGGTGATAGCCGCCATTGCCAATATTCCCCACGTTAAATTGGTGCGTTTGATTGTCGACTAAGCCGCAACACGATACCCAGAATACTAAGCGGAGATGACAAGCATGGCATAATACGTTATTGCGGTGCAGGCTCAGGGAAATAAAACCCTTCAAACCACGGATACCAACTTTGCCCAGCATCAATAGATTCTTCAAAATATTGTCGCACCACGCCATGGTCTAAACGGCTGAAACTGGCACGAAAATCTCTTACTGGGTTGATGCTGGTATTGATGTAAAAAATTTGCCCTTGCATTACCATGGTGCCAGCCACTAAGCCCCCTTCCATATTGATCACCGTGCCACCGGCACTCACCCAATGTTGTACCCATTTTTGCTTAGTGCCATCGTAATAGTTCATGCTAGTACCGGGCCCTCCACTGGCACTTTGCCAATATTCCATCACCAAACACCCTTGTTGTTCACGTTTTATTTGGTTGTGTCCATACAGGGGGCCAGTTTTTTCAGGATTGCCATACACCGACCAATGCCCCAACCAAAAATCAAATTCACGATAAGGTGCTTGAAACATGCAGGGGCTGGCATTTTCTTCGATTTTTCTTGCCACAACGGCATAGTCTGGATGTTGCATTAACCCGGCAAATAAAGGCTCTTGGCTGATGCTGGTAGCATTGCTGAAACCCAAGCTTGCTGCCTGATTTAACCAGGTGATTGCCTGCTCGGACTGGTTCTGTAACATGGCTGCACGGGCTAATTGCACTTGCACAAATTGCAGCGGCACACTGCCCGCCACCAGCGCCTTGTTTAGCGCATGCTGGGCGAGATTAGCCTGCTTTAGTTCAATATATACACGCCCTAAACGAAACCACGCGCCTTGGTTGTCAGGCTGCTGTTTGAGCACCTGTTCATAAGCTTGTGCCGCCTGCTGCCATTGCCCGGCCGTATAGGCGTCTGCTGCGATATCACTTAGATCTTTGTTTTGAGCAAGGGCCTGCGATGTAGCTACGCTAAGCCAGCACCAAGCAAAAAACACTATCAAAAACAACACTTTACTCATACCTACCCCCTGCCTTACCCAAACGGTAAGTTGCACACACCACCATCAGTTGTAAGCTAGCAAGCGAAGGGCGCAATAGACAGGGAACTCAGCGTAAAAAAACGGTGTTACACCTTACGTCTCGCCATCAGGTGGTGGGATTAACAGGCGGCATGAGGTAGCCATGGTTGCTTAGTGTAACGGTGACCATGTAATGTTGATGAGCAGCTAAGCAAAAAAGGCTTGGGTCACCTGCCATGCCAGATCTTGCAATTTTGCCGCTGTTTCAGGATCCAAATCCGCGTGAAAAGCCAAACCCAGCGGTGATGCCTGTTGCAGACTGGCGTAAAAAACACAGGCGGCCAAATACGTGCCTGCCGAACTCGGGTGTTTTACCTCCTTACGATAGGTGAGTTCACCGTGTTGATTGACCCCCAAAACATCTTTGACATACAAATTAATGTCTGGAAATTGCTGCTGTGCTTGCATAAACGCCAAGCCCACAGGCACAACTAAAGCTTGAATGCGGTTACCTGCCTCGATATAGGCCTTAGCCAGTGCCTCTGTCATCGCCGCTTCGCCTGCATATCCCCAAGTCATGAACAAGATAGTTCGTGCCTTGGCCTTTTTGATACTGGCATCAAGTTGCTGCACAGCTTGGATAAACGCGGCTTTTTTGTTTTGACTCACAGGCTCAGTGCTATGGCCTTGCAGTACCACGGCATCATAGGGTTTATCGGCGGCTTGCAGTAGATGTGGCACACTGACAACATGCTCACTTAATGCCCCTCCCGAAATGGTATTCAAACGAGCATAGGACTTGCCCGTTTGCCACTTATTCGCCGCTCTGAGCAAGGCAGAGTAGTGGTTATGGATGCCATTGTTGTAAAAACTGAAGCTGTTGCCCACAAACAATACACGCGGCGGCGTGTCGAGTGTTTTGATGATTGGCTTGGGTAAAGTATCGGCCAGCCCACTGCAATGCCAACTTAATAAAATCAAACAAAGTACTTGTTGCTTAAACGTCATGATGTTTATCCAAAAATGTAGGGTGACCACCACACCGCCACTGCGGTGAGCAAGGCCATGCCAAGAATGTTGAGGAGGATGCCCGCCCTGACCATTTGTGGAATGCTCAGTAAACCCGAGGCAAACACAATAGCATTAGGTGGCGTGGCAACCGGCAACATAAACGCGCAACTCGCTGCCAATGTGATGGGGATGCACAGCAATAAAGGGGAAATGTTCAATTGCAGGGCAACGGCGGCCATCACCGGTAAAAAAGTCGCGGTCGTGGCTAAATTGCTGGTCAACTCTGTCAGAAATATCACCACGCCAGTGGCGGCGATAATGAGCAAAAGAATGCCCATATCACCCAAGGGCATTAAACTTTCACCCAACCATTGTGCTAAACCCGTGGAGGAGACGCTGGCGGCCAAACTGAGGCCGCCGCCAAACAAAATCAGCACGCCCCAAGGTAAACGACTGGCATCGTGCCACGTCATCAATTGCGGTTGAGCGGCGGGTCGATGGGTATTGCTTGCATCATTGTGCGCAGCACCACTGGGTAAAATAAACAACAACAAAGCAGCAGCCATGACGATGCCGGGATCGGTGAGAAAATCTGCATCAAACCAGCTAGCAATCGGCCGGCGGAGGATCCAAAACACGATCACTAAAGCGAATATTATAGCCACCCGCATTTCAGGGCGAGTGATGGGGCCCAACTCACGACGTAATTTATTGATGTGGGCTTGGGTGTGCTGATTGGCTGGAATATCCACTTTGAAGGTAAAACGTGTGAGAAGTAACCACGTCAGAGGCAGCATCAAACACATAATCGGTACCCCTAAGGCCATCCACCGCGCAAAGGATATTTCAATGCCATAATTTTCTTGGATAAAGGCGGCTAACAGGGCATTGGGTGGCGTACCCACCAGGGTCGCTAAACCACCAATGGTAGTGGCATAAGCTAAACCTAATAACATGGCCACTTGGAAGTTTGATTTACGCGATTTCGACAGTCCGTCGATGTTGTCACAGATCACCGTGGTCACAGACAAGGCGATGGGCATCAACATCATCGTGGTCGACGTATTGGTCATCCACATGGAAAGTAAGGCAGCCACCACCATAAATCCACCAATCAGGCGGTTACCGTCGGTGCCCGTCACACTTAAAATACTCAGGGCAATGCGTTTATGTAAATGCCAGCGCTCAACGGCCAGTGCCAATACAAAAGCCCCCATAAATAAAAAGATAATGGGATTCGAGTAGGCTGCGGTAGCTTCTTTTAATGAAGCAATGCCCAACATGGGAAAAGTAACGATGGGCAAAAATGCGGTGACAGGCACGGGTATGGCTTCGGTTGCCCACCAAATAGCCATCCACAAGCCGACGGCAGCCGTGCGCCATGCCGCCACGCTCATCACGTCTTGGTCACTACTGAAATACATTAGCGTGGTAAAAATAATAGGCCCCAGCAATAAGCCGACATCCTGATAGCGACCGCGCTCTTGGATGCCAGAATCGGGCAAGTTGTACTGCATTGTTTATCTCACACAGGTTAATTAATCGGAGTTCGAGTAAGGCACACACCAACACCTCTGCCCTTAACCGGCGAGGTGTTGGTGGTAAGTTTATCGATTAAAACGAAGCTTGGTAGTCAACATAATAACTTCTACCATAGTCGTTATGGGCATCAGAGAAGTAACCAAAACTGTCATCCGTTAAAGGTGCACGTTTGTCTGTGAGGTTTCTCACCCCAAAGCGCACCCGAGATTTGGTTTCTGCTAGATCAAAACGATAAGTGACGGTTGCGTTAAAGGTTGTCATCGACGGCACCACATACAACGTGCCATCGTCGAGGGTTAGGCTACTTTGATAAAAACTACCCACTTGAAAACCACTTAAGGAGGCCGCCAACTTACCTTTTTTCCAACCCAATTTAACTGAATGGCGCTCATCCTGGTTGCCATCGCGTCCAATTAAATCGGCAAAACCGGCAACGGGGAAACTCAACGGGATTAACCCAGCTTCTTGAGCCGCCACTAAACGTGCTGCATTGCCACCTGAGGTCTGTTCGAACTTGCTTAAAAAGGCACCATTATAACTAAAGTCAAATTCACCCAATTCAGTATCAAGGGTGTAATAAAGGCCGATGTCGTAACCTTCCACCGTGCGTTTATCAAGGTTGGTGTAACGGTCGTCAATAAACTCGATGTCACCCGCCGGACAAATACCCGCTGCTTGGTAAATTGCGGCTTCGCCTTCTCCCGCTTCCTCTCGCGACACCGCTGGGTTAAAGACGGTACCGCAGTTACCGGTTCCAGCTTCTAAACGCAGTAAGAGATCCAGTAAGGTGTGGTTTTCTTCACCAAACAAACCAATGGTGTTATTTTTTTCGATGGACCAGAAATCCACGGTAAGGGTTAAACCATCAGTGGGGGTTAACACCACACCAATCGAGGTATTGGTTGATTCTTCTGGCACCAGTTCATCACTGCCTTGGGCAATACGCTGCACACTGTTCACACAGTCCAAGGTATTTTGCTCTGGATCACCGCCATTTTCAGCGGCATATAAACAGGTATAGTCAGTACGGGTATTATTACGCGCCACAATGCTTTCATTGATGGTGACGAGATTGGGGGCGCGAAATGCTTCAGACCAACTACCACGTACCAGCACTGCATCGTGGGGGCGCCAACCAAAAGCCACCTTTCCTACCGTTGTATCACGCGTATCAGAGAAGTTTTCATAACGCAGTGCCGCTTGTACATTCAAACTGGCCAGCACAGGAATTTGTAACTCACCAAACAGTGACGATACATTGCGGCTGCCGCTGCTGTCGGGTGAAGGGCTGGAATTGACCACGTCAGATACATAAGGAAAGGTGTCACCGTCTAAGTCAGTAAAGGTAATCGTGCCATCTAATCTGTCGTCACGGTCATCAACAAAGGTTTCGCGGCGATATTCTAGTCCAGCGACAAAACCCACAGGACCTGCGGGTAAACGATAGATTTCTGGATGAGAAAATTTCACGTCAAAAGTCGACAGTGTGGTTTCATTGATACGTTCTACGTCAACTAAGGCGCGTTCGATGTTGTTATTGATACCGCCGCTAAATGGGTTATACGCTGCAGCCGTGGTGTCGTTTAGCGCCTCTTGAATCAAATTATTCGACACGCGATTGTGGGTAACGTCTTCGCGTTTGGCCTTAGAGTAAGACACGGCTGATTCCCAGCTCCATTCACCTAGCTCGCCACGTAAACCTTGTAATAAACGATAGGTAGACGCATCGTTATCTACAATGCGTGGCAGTTCAGCAAATCGGTAGTTATCGATATTTAAGGCCACCCCCGAACACGGCACATTGTCACCAATCACGCTATCGGGCAGACGATTGGGCGAACCACACGGGCCCAGTGGATTGTAATAGTTGTCGGCGGCCACGCGTAGGGCTACGCCGCTAAAGGGTGAACTTGGATGGCGACGAAGATTGGTTTTCGAGTTGTAATACGATAACTCGGTGAAGCCTTGCATGCCGTTATCAAACTCATGATTGATAAAAACAAACATGTTGGCGCGATCCAATTTTGAACTGAGATCGCGATCAGCATTCAGGTTGTAACGATAGGTACCTTGCCCATCAATGCCACCACAGGTGCCATAACCAATGGAATATTGGCAACGCTCATCCCCTTCAGGGTAGGTTTCGAACTCACCCGCGTTATCGGTAATTAGGCCAGGTAAGCTGGTGCGAGACACACTGCTCACTGCATCAAATTGCCCATACAGGGAGTTGGCACTGTCGTTTCGAAAGGTGGTGGTGTCAGCAAAGGGCGAGTCGGCCGGCAAACGCCAGCGTAAGTCGGAATCAGCCCAGCGTGGATCATCTTGTGAGTTAACACGGTCACGTTTGTAGTAGTTAAAAAAGGTACTCACATTCGTGCGACCATCATTGAAGTCTTTACCCCATTCAATGGTGACGGTTTGCTCATCTCTTGGCAGATTGCTGTATTCTGTCCAACGACCGCTAACGTTTAAACCGACAAAATCACTTTTTAATACATTGTTTACCACACCAGCCACGGCATCTGCCCCATAAATTGCTGATGCGCCATCCCGTAAGATTTCAACACGCGCCAAGCCTGCTACCGGAATACTGTTGGAGTTGACAGTATTCACTGGCACAAAACTGCCACCCACTTCTTCAGTTTGATAGGCCGCTTCATTCACCATGCGCCGCCCATTTAATAACACCAAGGTATTACCCGTGCCCAGATTTCTGAGGTTAAACGCGCCGACATCACCACGCGCCGCATTCACCCCACCACCGATATTGGCCGCTTCGTTGAAGTAGTTGTTGCCGTTTTCAGGGATCAAGGCCAGTAACTCATCCCCCGAGTCTATCCCCAGGTTAGCAATGGCTTCTGAATCGAGTACTGAAATCGCTAAGGCTTCTGCAACTTGCCCACCCTTGATGTGACTGCCGATAACCTCTACCCGTTCAACGCTTTTGGCTTCCTGATCACTCGGAGTTTCTTGCGCATACGCCGCAGTAGTGAAACTTGAGGCGATAAATAGTGATAACAGGCTGCGTTGAAACACGCCTTGTGATGGGTTTGAGTGCTTGAGGTCTGGTGCTGTTTTTTGCATGTTTATCCCCTAGTGCTAGGTGTTTATTGTTGTGTTTGCTTAGGTAACGCATGAACACCACAAATCCCCTACCGTTATTTACAAAAAAATAACATTTCACTAAAAGATGGCTGACCTGAGCCCTGTTGTCGGCAAGGTCGCCTAAAAAAACAAACAGCGATGCATGAAGAGTGAGATGGCTTAATTGATAAATGGCAGAGCTAAACCAATAACAATGATGGCGACACTCAGCCATGGCAGCCAAGTGCTGGTTTGCGCACTGGTATAGCTAGCACTGTTTGCAGGATTGACATTAAGCGCTACGACATTTGAGGGCTGCGACATCCCTACACTTGCAGAAGGGAAGCCCGCTGGCAGCATGCCAGCTTGCTGCAATCCAATGACGGGCAACGCTGGTCCAGACTGCCCGTGGCGAGTAAACGCCAGCACCTTAGATTCGACTATTAGCTGATGAAAGTTTTTAATCACCGAGCTACGCGCCCACAGTTCAGATAATTCTTCAAACGCAATGGCATGCAGAGGATCGGCGGCCAACCAAGCAAAAAATGCGGCTCGTTGCTTGTCTGTGACCTGGTTAGAGTCTAACAACGCGAGCCATTCTGTCGCCTGTTCGAGGATCTCCTCAGGTACACCAAAACCTAGCCACTCATCTATCGACATTAGGCAGTACCAGTTTTACCTGAGCGTTGCTGTTCATGTTTCACTCGCTGGGCGGTGATATACAAACGACACAGACGCATGCCCTTGCTCAAATGATTTTCGACGGTTTTCACCGATATATTCAGTAACTGCGCTATCTCGGTATGGGATTTTTCTTCGCGCTTGCGTAACAGAAACACTTGCCGACAAATTGGCGGTAGCGAATTAATCGCATCGATAAGCAATTGATCTTGGTCGTGAACTTTTAGCGCATCTTCCAAGGGGTTCGCCTCGTTTTCCCCAGGCGAAACTTGCTGCAAGCTGCATTCATGCTGGCTAACGATTTTCTGATGGCGTAAACGACTGATGGCAATATTTCTGGCGACACGAAAAACAAAAGGCAGTGGTTCAAAGGGCGTGCCTTTGCTTAATTCCAAAAATACTTTCAGATAGGCTTCTTGCAGCACTTCTTCTGCTTCACCACGCGGCAACATATTCATTAACATGCTGAGGAGTTTGTGTTGTGTATTGCTAACAAACTCAGACATCCACTGGTTGATATTCATAGCGCAATTATGGATATTAAGTGGCCAAAACATAATACAAGCAAACCACAAAATGCAAATTTTGCCAACCCGTTGTCACCTCAGGCAAAAAGTCAGGCTGCCAATATCCCGACTCATTGGCTACACCTGCCTCAATATTTTATTCAGTTTAATCACCCTGCATGGGGCCCATGCCGAATCGGCTTGCGGTAATGGCAACGTAAACATCAACTGGCAATTTGAAGCAGGCGCCATTGGTGGCTGTGAGTTTGTCAGTGAACAAGCCGTTGTGCTTCATTTAGTCCCAGAAAATATTCCCATCAACAGCAGCCCTTGGTATGCCTTTGATGTCAGTGCAAAACAAACACAAGCTTTGCAGGTAACCTTGAGTGTAGGAGAGCGTAAACCACGTTATCTGCCCAAAGTCAGGATGGCTGGCGCGCAGTGGCAAACCCTGCCGTATGAAATAAACGCCAATACCCTGCGTTTCAATTTGCTGGTGACTGAGCAAGTACAAACCATTGCCGGGCAAGAACTATTAGTAAGTGATCACTATCAGCAATGGCTTGAAAAATACAAAGAAAATCCACAAATAACGGTAGAAGAAATTGGTCAATCGAGTGAGCAGCGCGCCATTTTCGCCCTGCAACATCAGCCTGCATCTTCTGCTAAAGAATGGCTTATCGTCCTCGGACGGCAGCACCCGCCAGAAGTCACCGGTGCCATGGCACTGTTCGCGTTTGTCGACCAACTGCTAGAACAAACAGCGCAAAACCAACGATTTCTACAACGTTTTAATGTGTTAGCCATTCCCCTGTTGAACCCAGATGGCGTAAGCAAAGGGAATTGGCGACACAATGCCAATGGCATTGATTTAAATCGCGACTGGAAGGCCTTTTCCCAAGTAGAAACCCAAGCGGTAAAACGACGTTTTGATGAGATCACTAAGGCCGGGGGAAACATTGTCTACGCCGTTGATTTTCACTCAACCTGGCACGATGTATTTTACACCATGCCCAGCGACCATGGCGCACAACCCGCCCATTTTACCGAGGCGTGGCTGGACACTTTAGCCAAGCAAATTAGCGCACAACAAATCGAATTTAAGGTTGTCCAGAAACCAGGAACAAATCAAGACAACGGCGTTTTTAAACAATTTATTGCCGATACCTATGGCGTACATGCCATCACCTATGAAATGGGTGACAATACCGACAGACAAGTGATCAAACAGGTGGCTGAATTGGCCGCAGACATTTTAGTCGGTCAGATGCTCGCAACCGAAGCTACGGCCTTTTCTAGCGTTTCCACAAATGATAAGTCAGCGCCAACTCAATAAAATGTTTAATGATCTGCTCGGGTAAAGGCTGATTAAGGACAAATAACACAGCCCGTTTTTTTTCGTAAGTTAGCTGAGGATAAAGACTTTGAAACTCACTGACTACACTGGTTTGGCAATGCACATACAAACCAAAGATATTCTCTTGCCCCTTAACTGCATGCAAACGCAACGTTGTACCGGATTGCGGATTAATCGTTAAATAGCTAGGCACTTGCCATTTCAAGGTTTCATGCAATTGACCAATATTATGGTTGTTAGCAGCGACCTCAAAAATCCACTCACGCACTTGTAACAACGCAGTGCGTACCGAAGGTGAGTAGTTAGCAAATGCGGTGGCAATAACTGTGTTCATTGGGTAGTGAGGCAAACCATATTCTAGTATTCGATTAGTTGAAGGTTAGCATCAATCACAGGCTTTATATCGGATACATGAGATCTTAATTCACTGATTCCCTGTGTTGTATTTTCAATTTTCAAGTCCCCTTGTAATATTTGGGCTGTAAAACTTATCTTGACAGGTCCTATCGACTTCCATTTGTCTTTGCCTTTTTTGGACCTTTCAACATTTGCTTCACAAAATATCTTCTGAATATTTTCCTCAATTTTTATTGGTGCAGTATTCACCATACGATACTCCATATCTTCAATGATTTTTTCCCGCATTTGTTCTGCTTCCTTAATATATTTTGCGTAATCAAATTGGGCCCTTGATTCCGTTATCCTCTGCTTCTTTAATGCTCGCAAATTCAAATCAGTCATTTCATACAAGTGATTGTTAAGCGCTTTTTTTTGAACTTCAACATCTAAGCAGTCCGGTATTTTCGGTGAAGAACACCCAGATAAAAAGTGAGTGAAAAGTAATAAAAAATAATATCTCATTCATATATTTTACCTTGTAAGTTATTCATATAATTTGACCTAATAATAATTTCCATCCGGCCCTTTCCAGCCTTTTTCAGTTTTTTCAAACATGAATTGCCCGTTCGTTTCAACTCGTTCACCAATACTTCTATATTCAACCCTTTGGCACTCTGCTGGCCCACCAATTGACCACGTATTATTTTTCATTTGCTGTCTTTGAAGCTCTTGAACCTTTTCTGGAGAACACTGTAAATTAAACCCTTCTGGAAAGGAGTACGCTGCTTCATAAAATAAGGTATAAACTTCAACGCCTAAAACAACCGAATTCTGACCATTGGTTTTTTTTTAATTCTTCAACTCTAACTTGTCCAGTTTGTATAAGAACTGAATTAAACTGATTCTTAAAGACATTCATTGCATCTAATTCATCAGGTGTTCCGTCACCACAACTCGCTAGAATTAATGCAAAAAGAGAGACCTGTAGTTTTTTAGATATAAAATAATTACGTAACATCAGAGTTTCCTTGACTGTATTAAAAAGTGTTCAACGATTAAGATATTTGGTTTAACACGGGATTTTTAGTTGCTATAAATTAAATTGGGATCAAACGCTTCACAGAGAGCACGAGCTTTACAACCACCACTAAAATTTGAAACGATATTCCTCCAATATACTTTTTCTCCATAGTAAAAAGCAGAGAGATCAAAACGTAATGTAGAAAACTCCGGGACGTCTATGTAGTAGGTTAAATGCACATCACCATATTCATCCTGCTCAATTTGATTGGGGTCGTCAAAAGACTCACCCTGAATGAAATTCTCACAAGACTCAACGGCTCCCTTACCTTCCAACAAACATGCCTCAATGCCAGAAAATGTTTTCTTAAGCTTGCGCCTTTCTTCAGAGATGAATGCTTGAGCTGCAGCCGCCTGAGGCAAAATATCTCGGCATTTATGACTACTAAATTTTTCTTCGAAATAACCTATAGGGCAATTTTCACTTGTAAGCGACATATTTACGCCGATGGATTGAGGATCGATATCCGCTAATTGCGTTACCCGAGAAAGATTTTGTGGAACATATCCCCATACCGAGTATGGGTCATGCTCGATATTGGCGAGACATATTGTTTTCGAAAAAATTATATCTTGTTGTTTGGCTTTAATTGCTTGTTCACCCAATTTTTCTAATAAATCTAGAGTAGAGTTTCCGTCAAAACTTTTAGTAATTACGTCCCATTTTGAAAGTTCTATGTAGGTATCATCGAGTGGGGTAATTGTTAGGTACATTGAAATATTGCTGAGTTTATTGTCTTCTAATAAAAAATTGAGATCATGCGTATTGGCATCAGGTATTTGTGAACCACTTGATGGAAACCCTGCACGACTGGTGATCTTTGGCGAAAGCTCAATGGTGTAATGGCCATCTTCATTCTTGTTAAGTTTTAAAAAGACCTGATCCTCCTCTTCTGGGGGTACAGTGCAGGATTCTCCTAATCGCAATGCATAACTTCCAGTTAGATCTTCAGGCATACTAGCCGTAGTTTTGCCACAGCCAACTACAAGGCCTGTCAGTGCGATTATTGCTAGACCGTTAGTTAGAAGCCGTTTGTTCTGCTGAACGCTAAACATGACAAACCCAAAATAACTAATAAAAGTCGACAATATATTCATAATTTATTCCCAGACATTGACTGTTATTGAGGAGTGCTTTCTAACGCGTTTTTTGATTCTACTGAAAAATCATATGAGCAGTGTTTACACACCATTGCACCTAACTTGACTCTTTCAGCGCATTTTGGGCAAGTTTTAGTTTCTTTTAGTTCGCGCTTTTTCAGATTTGACATGCAGAGCAACACAACCAAGCCTATTAACGGAAAAAGAAAGCACCAGGCAAACCAAGCAAATTGGTTTCGGCCTTTGGTGCCCGCAATGATCACACCTATGATGCCAAATATAATGGGTAATATAATTATCATACTGATGGTTTCCTTTTTGTTGGTCTTGGCTAATGCGTCAACAACGTCGTTTTGTTGCTCACAACGTCATAAAAAAAACCATACAAAGAGCATGAACAACTAACTATTAAAAACACGACAATCAGTATCAATAATCCGACATTTAGCATAGGCTATTGATTTATATGATTTAATTTAAAGATTTATTTTTAGTGGGAACGGTTTACCGGGGAGTTGCTTGCATACGGCACTATGCCTGCAGGTCTTTTTTAAACTCACTGGGTGAATGACCAAAGTACGCTTTGTAACATTGCGTAAAATAGGCGGACGAGGAAAAACCACAGTCGTAGCCAACACGGGTAATTTGTTCTCCTGTTTGGAGTTTTTCTTTGGCACGCACTAGTCGAAAATCACGAATGTAGGATTTAGGACTAAGGTCAAGGCAGGACTTACATTTGCGTTGTAATTGACGTTCACTCACGTTGAGCAAATTCGCCAGCTTAACAATATCAAAATCTGCATCGCTATAGTGTTGTTGCAAGATGTCATTGAGAGCTAAGCGAAATGCTTGGTCAACATCTGGCAGTTGATTTGCTGAAGCCTTTATTATTTCAAATGAATTCTGTTGTTTTTTACTTAATAATTGCCTGATTTCAAGTAATGAATGCAATCGAACCAACAGCTCTTCTGTGTCAAATGGCTTGGCCATAATGTCATCAACTAGGGCGCGCATGGTTGACAGCTTCGTCTGTTTATTAGCCTTGGCGGTGAGTATGGGTATGGGAATGTGACAAGTGAGGACCTTGCTTCGCAATATTGACGTTACTTCATCTCCATTTAACTGCGGCAGCATGTAGTCAAGTAAAATGATGTCTGGGATTTGCTCGATAGCCGCCTGAATTCCCTCTTCCGGTAGACTAAAGACGAGTAAATCAAAGTGAGAAGCTAGTTGTAGGTGCAACAATGTGCGCATATCCGGATCGTCTTCAATAATTAATAACAAAGGAAGACCACTATCAATTTTTGATTGAACTTTAATCTCGAGGTGCTGTGGTAACGACGTCTGTTTTAGTTTATTGGTCAAAGGCTTAGCTGTTTGTTGTGGATATTCAGATTGTCCAGTGGCGCGTGGTAAGGTTAACGATATTTCAATCCCCGCATCCACGTTTCTGGCGAGAATTTGGCAATTAAAAATGGACAGCGCATCTTTAACTAAGGCTAGACCGAGGCCCGTACCAGGCACTTGAGTTTGATGCATAGGCACTCGATAGAAACGTTCAAACATTCTTTTCAATTGCTCATCGGACAAATTTTTATGGGTATTCGTAATACTTAGATTGCAGAATTCCACTGAACTAGCTGCAATACTTACGCTGATAATGCCTTTTTCACTACAATATTTGGCCGCATTGGAAATCAAGTTAGACAGTACTAAATCAAGAATATTTAGTGGTAGGGCGACATAAAAATGTTCATCTACCGACAATTCAACTCGAATAGATTTTTCGTTAAAAATGGCTGAAAAGTCTGACAAATAGAATTTAAGTTTTTTATTTAGATCAATGACTTGCAGATGATTTTCGGCATTGTTTTTTGCAATCTCACTGAAACCAACTAATTGATCAACAAGATAATTCAATCGCTGACTGTTTCGCTCAACAAGTTCGAGTAATGTTTTTTGAGATTCTGATGCGTCCGCACTCAGTGATTTCAAAGGATTTAACACCAACGTTAAGGGAGTTTTGAATTCATGCGTAACGTGCGCAAAGATATTGTCTTTTTCAGCAATAGTTTTTTGCAGTACTTCATTTTGTAAAACTAATACTTGGGCTTGTTGGTTGATGGTCTCTGTCCGCTCAAATACTTGCTCCTCCAATTTTCGCTGGTTGTTTTTCAAAATATTAATTCGCCAATTGTATAAACCGAAAGAGACAAGAATAAAAAAGAGTAAATAAAAGATAAAAGCGACAGGTGAAAACCACGGTGCTGGCACGACGCGCATGTGCAATGCGAACTGCGGTGCTGACCATATACCGTCACTGTTGCGTGACTTCAGCATTAATCTGTATGAACCAGATGCTAAGGCACTGAAAGAAATGACATTCTCGCCAATGGGTAAATCAAACCATTTGTTACTAAGTCCGATAAGTTGGTAGGCATATTGCACGTGCTTTTGATTAATAAATGCTAAACTACTGAGGCTTAATTGCGTGCGCGTATTCTGATAATTTAGTTGCAAATCGCTCAGATCATCGACATAGAAAAAACGCTCTACCTGATTGCCTTCTGAGCTAAGTGAAAGCTGCCCAATCCTAATTTTATTGGTGTTTTCTTTGGGGTGAAGCTTGTTTGCTTGTAGGATGTTGATCCCATTTATGCCGCCAAATACCAGTTGTCCATTTTTTCGTTTGAAATAGGCACCAGTGTTAAATTCCGAACTTTGTAAGCCATCAGCTTTATCGAGTTGCCAAATGTGTTTGTCTACTGGATTAAACCGATTGATCCCGGCGTTGGTGCTCAGCCATAAGTAACCTAGCTCATCTTCTAGAATGCCGTAAATTGTATTGTTACTAAGGCCATCTGCGGTAGTTAATACGCTAAAAGACTGCGACTTTTCATTAAATCGATTTAACCCTGCCGCAGTACCTATCCAAATACTGCCATCAGTCACTTGCAAAAAACTCTTAACATAATTTGATGATAGTGAGGATGTTTGTTGTGGTGCATTTTCAAAATGCGCCACAAGCTCGAAGCTAGGGCTAAACAAATATATACCTTGCGAATGGGTGCCAAGCCACAAGCGTCCTTGTGTATCTTGCATGCCAGACCAAACCACTTGTTCATTTAATATTGCAAACTCAGCCAGCCGCTGTAGTTCTTTTTCGCCAATTTGATAAATCCCATCAACTGTTAAAAGGAGTGTAACTCCGTTTGTCAGTTGCAGAATTTGGTTGATACCAAGATATTGAAATTTCTCGGAGTAAGGCAAAGGGTGAAGCTCGTTCTGTTTTGCATCGTACTCGAACAATGAACAACGCCCCGCGCCAGTGGTGCCCACCAAAATCTTACCGTCTTGTTTTGGTGTAATGGCTGATACAGCCCGATTCTCAGCAGTGCAATCTCCAATAATAGTGGCCACTTCAACATTCATGTGCTGATGGTCGCTGAAGGTTATTTTGTTTAAACCATCTGAGGTGCCCACCAGCAGCGCGTCGCCGGTTTCTGCAATACTGCGTATCAGTGGATGAGACAAGGCTTTGCTTTGTGGCACTTTCCCGATATGTTTGATTAGAAGTGCTCTGCTCCACAGTAGATTAATACCACCGCCCTGATTGCCGATCCAGATCGTGTCGTCATCGATATAAATTGATTTGGGTTCGTTGTTCGACAAGCTACTTTCGTCTTCTTTTGTATAGGTATATACATTAAGAATCTGCAAATTTTCATCAAGTTCATAAAGCCCTTCGTTCCAACTACCTAACCAAATATGTCCATTAGAGTGTTTTGCGATAAAAGAAATATGCCCCGGTTTGTTAACATCACTAAAGTTGCCTATCGAGTAGTACTCAATGTTTTGGGAATGGATATTAAACTTAACCAGACCAGACGCAGTAGCTAACAATAATTCTTCACTTGTATGGGAGAAAATGAAGTCAACTAGCTCGTTTATAGCGCTAACCTTGTCTATTAACCCGGTCGTTAAATCAAAAACAAACAACCCTTGGCTGGTACCTATCCACATGCTGTTTTCGGTAATAGCTATCGCTAAGACATCCAGATCGTCTATAGAAAAAAAGCGTGTTTTAGTTCCCCCTCTGAATTCACTAATACCACTACGTTGAACAATCCACATAGAGTCATGGTGAGAAACAATCTGCAACACATCTTCAGCCCTAAGGTTTAGCGCTGGCAAAACTGTTAAGTCTTGAGTATTGACTCTCGCCACCCCCATTGATGTGCCTACCCACAGAATATTATCCTTGCCCATTTTTAATGCAGAGACAGTATGACTCGGTAGCCTTGCCGCATTCGCTTCGTAGTCTAGGGTAACAAAATGATAGCCGTCATAACGACTTAAGCCATCACCAGTGCCAACCCACATGTAGCCCGTAGCATCTTTTTCTAAGGCATAAACAGACATTTGTGGTAAACCGTCATCGACAGTGAGATGTTTAAATAATTTGGCGGACACTGGATTTGAAAAACCCAGTATGAATAAAACTATGATTAGATAAAGTCGAGGCACATTGATAGATTCTTATAATATTGAAAATTAATCACGTTTTGCTTACGTAGTTGGCTGGTAGGCATGCAACGCAGGACGGCAATATTTCCACTCTAAAGTTCAAACTATATTTCAGCAAGGTAAAACAATAAAATCAGGATGTTAGCTTCTATCTACCACATTGTAGTTATAGATGTAGTCTAATTTTCTCACCGCGATTTGATCACTTAAGCCACATGCAGATAGCCCGGCCAATATATCCAACTTTGTCCGCTGCAAGGGATTTTGCATATGATACAAGGCAGCATTTTTAAGGGCTTGAGTCTGAATAGTCGACGTTCTTGGCAATCGACGTTGCTGGTATTGCAGCAGCGCTTGTTTGATGTCGGTGAATTGTTTTAGCATCGCGGCGAGTACATACGCGTCTTCCATAGCCATGGCAGCGCCTTGGGCGAGAAAAGGCAACATTGGATGACAGGCATCCCCCAACAGAGCTACGTGCCCATCTGTCCAACGTGATAGTGGCGCTCTGTCATGTAAGGCCCATAAATAACATTGCTGTGTGGCGGCTAGTATGTCACTCACCGCTGGATGCCAACCTGCAAAAGCGCGGCGTAGTTCCTGTACATCGCCTAGTTGGCTCCACGACTCCGTTTGCCAGTCACTGCGCTCTTCGACAGCGACAAAATTAACGGCTTCACCTGAGCGCACATAATAACTGACAAAATGTCGACCCGGCCCCACCCACAAATTAGCGTTTTCGCTGACTAATCCTGTTGGCAAACACTGGCTTGGCACCGTGCCTCGCCATGCAACTTGCCCGGTAAAACGCGCCTGTTGCTCACCTAACATGGCACTGTGGACTTTCGATTTAATGCCATCCGCACCAATCAAACAATCTGCTTGCCAAGACTGTCCTGACGCAAGGTGGATATGAACGCCACTGTCTGCGTGGTGGTAACCAATAACCGATTCGGAAAAGTGGAAACTTACCCCAGCCTGTTGGCACGCTTGCCACAGTACACGTTGCAAATCGGCGCGATGAATATGCACATACTGTGCACCGTAGCGGCTGATACAAGCCTCGGCTAAGGGTACCGAAAAATATAGTTTAGCGCTTTGGTAGTGACGCATCTGGGCCGCCTTTGGACGAAATGCAACAGCACAGAGCGGTTGACTGATACCCAAGGCCTGCATAACGTGCATCGCATTGGGACTGAGTTGTAAGCCAGCACCAATCTCTGATAAATACTCAGCCTGCTCAATCACCCGCACATTAAAATCTTGCTGGCGCAGTGCTAAAGCAGCGGTTAAGCCGCCGATACCAGCCCCCGCAATAACAATGTCTTTCACTGAAAACTAACCCTCGCCTTATTTGCATGCAGCATACAAGCTTTAGGAGCAATTCCAAACACTTGCTGGCCTTGCCAGACCGTTGTTCGTTAAATTCGCAAAGTGCGCTACATAAATTTGCCTTCTGCCAATCTGCATATAGTCTTAAGTTTTAAACGTTTATTGACGATACAATGAACAAGATGGGTCGCGATGACTCGGTCTGTTAAAGCAAATGTTGGGAGTACTACCGATGGCAAGAAGTGGGCAGAATATTATTAACGAGGAAGTGACCTTCGGACATGATGAGGAGCTTGTGTCCGTCACGGATACTCGTGGTGTTATTACCTATGCCAATCAGAACTTTTGCAAAGTGGCCGGTTACAGTAAAGAAGAACTCGTCGGTAAAAACCATAATATTGTTCGCCATCCAGACATGCCCAAAGCGGCGTTTGCCGATATGTGGACAAAACTGAAAGCCAAACAGGCATGGCGAGGCGCGGTGAAAAATCGTTGTAAAGACGGCCGCTACTATTGGGTTGATGCCTTTGTTACTCCCGTTTATCAAGATGGTCAATTAACCGGGTATCAGTCGGTTAGACGTCGCTTACAGCCTGAATATAAAACCAACGCCCAAACCTTATACAGTCAACTAAATGAAGGCAAAGCCTCTGCTGTATTATCGGCTCCGGCTAGATTCAGCAAAGATATGGTGTTTTTAGCCTTGGCATTTGCTATAGCTGTATTGGCTTTATTTTATCCCTTTGTCGCCTTCGCCTTGATTGCTCTGCCCTATCTAGTGTTTAAGGACGAATTGATTCAACTCCGCCAATATCTGTTAGACCAACAAGGTCAGTATGACAGTATTTCACGCTTAGTTTATTCCGGTAAAAATATCGCTAGCGTCGCTGATTTTATGAAAAAAATGGATGAAGGTCGGATTAAAACCATATTGGGAAGAATCATAGATGGCACCAGTAGTCTGTCTTCTGGCGTTGGTTTATTACGATCATCTGCGCTGGAAGCAAAAAAGGGCGTAGAGCGAGAAACCAGTGAAATACATCAAGTTGTGACCGCCATTGAGGAAATGGTGGCCTCGATCAGTGAAGTGGCAAGTAATACAGTGAGTACCTCTAAAAAAGTGGAGTCTGTGCATGTTGATTGTAAAGCAGCCACCGATTCCATGACTCGTACTATGGAGCGTGTTGCCGGTTTAGCTAAAGATGTTTCAAATTCGGCCAGTTCTGCCACAGAACTGGCGGCAGAGGCCGAAAAAATCGGTGGGATCATGCAAGAAATTCAAGGCATTGCCGATCAAACCAACCTTCTGGCTCTCAACGCAGCCATCGAAGCTGCGCGTGCTGGTGAACAAGGACGCGGTTTTGCCGTGGTAGCGGATGAAGTGCGAGCCTTATCAAGTCGCACACACAAAGCAACAGAACAAATTCAAAGCTCCATCAGTGAAATTCAATCTACTTTGCAGAGCTGGTCAAAAACCATGCACAAGGGTAAGGATGCTGCAGAAGACTGTGTGAAAGAAACAGATGAGACCCGTGCCTTGGTATTTAAAGTATATGATGAGGTGACCCTTATTTCTGATCTTGCCGCGCAGATTTCCACTGCATCTGAAGAACAAAGCATGGTGTCACAAGAGATCAGTCGCAATATGACCAATATTAGCGACTCTTCCAAAGCCAACTTAGAACAAGCCGATATTGTGGAAAAAGAGTCAAATAGCATTGAGAAACGCACACAATCATTGGTGTCATTAGGATTAACCTTTGGTTAAACAACACTGAACAGCACAACGCTAGGCCCATGCCCACCTTGGCACTCGCTGAAGAATAAAGACTGAGTGCCACACCTTGGGTGCCACACCGTGGGTGCCACACCGTGGGTGCCACACCGTGGGTGCCACACCGTGGGTGCCACACCGTGGGTGCCACACCGTGGGTGCCACACCGTGGGTGCCACACCTAGTTCATCGGAAATCATTGGGTTATGATTGCCATGATTTCCGTTGAACGATGACACATGACTACGCCATTACCCTATTTAGCTCACTATTCACCCAGCATTGTGCAACAGGTCAGCGCCATGTTAGAGCGTAATCAACTCGGTGACTGGCTACGAAGTAAACACCAAGGTATTCATAACGTTGCCAATGACAATGACTTGCGTGACTACGTGCTTGATCTGAAAAATCATTTTCTCAAGAAAACCGCGCCCTTAAGTAAAATAGCCTTCGATAATAAAATCCATGTGGTGAATCAAGCCTTGGGTTTACACAGCTATGTAGCGAGAGTGCAAGGCAACAAAATCAAACGCAAAAACGAACTTCGGATCAGTACTTTATTTAAACAAACACCTGCGCTTTTTCTGAATATGATTGTGGTGCATGAGCTAGCTCACCTAAAAGAAAAAGATCACAACAAAGCGTTCTACCAGCTTTGTCAGCATATGTTGCCCGACTACCATCAACTCGAGTTCGAAGTGCGAGTTTATCTGACGGAATTAGAGCATTCTGGTAAAGTATGGTAGCTCAACCACTATGACATGAACCATGGATTATCAATTTTATCGTGATGTAACAGGTCGCCCTATAGCCGAATGTGAATTGGGGCATTTTGGGGATTGGCTTAGCCATGAAATTGGCGATGATATGCAAGCTATCCAAGGCTTGTTGATCAATATCGCCCTACTTGAAAGTAAACAAAAACGCCAAATAGTGGTAAACGGTAAAGATTACGACTTGGTGTTAGATCAAGACGAAGCCGAACTTCAGTTCAAGACCATGTTATGGCAGGAAGATGATGAATTGCCCGAAGGCACTGAGTTAGACGAAAATCTGCAAATAGGCTGTGGTTTAGAAGATATCAAACAGTTGATTGAGGCTTGGCAGGACTTTTTAAACCCTGCCTGAATCCCAGTTAACGCTGCAAAATCAGTGGCACAAATCCCCCATACCTGCCGCCCCGTTTTAGGGCTCCATAACTAAGCAAATCCCAATTATTGTGCAAGCCAGTCAGTGAACTTAGTAATCAAACAAGCTAACTATCTGAAAGATATAATGAAAAATAATTGGCCTAGTTTCTGCTAAGGTTAGTGTAACGTGTATTGGTCAATACGTTCAGGGAACCTTAGCTTATCCCCCCGGGAAGGTGAGGATCACACCAAAAACAACGATAAAGTGGCGATTGATCAATCCGCAAAAAAACAGAGGCCTTGGATTACTTAAAATGATCCAAGGCCTTTTGTTTTTGATACTGTGAGTGAGTTAGGCGTTATAGGTGGACGAAGCAGTATTGCCACCACGCCCAGTCCAGTTGGTGTGGAAAAACTCACCACGTGGTTTGTCGGTGCGTTCGTAAGTATGTGCGCCGAAATAATCTCGTTGAGCTTGTAACAGGTTAGCTGGTAAACGCTCGGTACGATAACCGTCAAAATAGTTCAAGGCAGCGGTTAAACAAGGCGCAGGCACACCATTGGCAATGGCACTCATTGCCACCTTGCGCCAACCGGCTTGCGCATTGACCACGGTATTAGTGAAGTACTCATCCAATAACAAGTTATTTAGCTCTGGGTTTTTATCGAAGGCATCTTTAATTTTTCCTAAAAACGCCGAGCGGATAATACAACCGCCACGCCACATTAAGGCAATGCCACCATAGTTTAGGTGCCAATTAAATTCTTTAGCCGCTTCGCGCATCAGAGTGTAACCCTGTGCATAAGAAACGATTTTCGATGCAAGCACAGCTTGGCGCAAATCTTCAATGAAGGCCGCTTTGTCGCCACTAAAGGTTTTTTCAGGGCCAGACAACACTTTAGACGCCGCTACACGCTCAGATTTTAAGGCTGAAATACACCGAGCAAACACCGATTCTGCAATAAGTGTTAAGGGCACACCCAGGTCAAGGGCAATAACACCCGTCCATTTACCCGTGCCTTTTTGCCCTGCAGTATCGAGGATTTTTTCCACTAAAGGGCTACCGTCGCTATCTTTATAAGCCAAAATGTCCCGTGTGATTTCCACCAGATAGCTGTCGAGTTCTGTGGTATTCCATTGCTTGAACACTTCATGCATTTCATCAGCTGTCAGGCCCAAGACTTCTTTCATAATTTGGTAAGCTTCACACAACAACTGCATGTCGCCATATTCAATACCGTTATGCACCATCTTCACAAAATGCCCTGCGCCATTCTCACCGACATAATCACAACAAGGTGAGCCATCATCCACTTTGGCAGCAATACTTTGGAAGATAGGTTTGACTGCTTGCCATGCTTCGGCAGAACCACCGGGCATAATGGACGGCCCAGTGAGCGCCCCTTCTTCACCACCTGAAACACCGGCACCAACAAAATGAATGCCCTTTTCAGCCAAGTATTTTTCGCGGCGTATGGTATCGGGGAAATGGGTATTGCCGCCGTCGATAATAATATCGCCCTTGTCTAAATGCGGCACCAATTGCTCAATTGTTGCATCCACTGGCGCGCCAGATTTCACCATGATCATAATTTTACGTGGGCTGGCAAGGGAGTTGACTAACTCTTCTACCGAATAGGCGCCACGAATCGACATGCCTTTGGCTCTGCCGTTGATGAAATGTTCTACTTTATCAGTTGAGCGGTTGTAAGCCGTAACGGTATAACCTTTACTGGCCATATTGAGGATAAGGTTTTCACCCATGACAGCAAGGCCAATAAGACCAATATCAGAAAGAGTTTTCATAGCGTTCCAATGTTTTCTTACAAGTGAATGAACAATAAATGTTTTAGCTATTAAACAATAACATAACACGTAACTTTGTCAGAAAGTTATCCGTGGATTTCACCATATTTATTCCCAGCAGTATTGATTTTTTAATGCGCCGCTCAGGCTCCTTGGCTGAATTGCTGGATTTTTGCTCAGTCGACTATCAATCTACGCTACGCAGACAAGTAAAACTGTGTTTGGCGACATTTTGGCGTTATGCTCAAAAAAATTCACTCAATCCATGAAAAGGACTTTATGCCAACGCTAGCCAAGCTGTATTTCATTTTACTCTGTTGTTTTGTGCCACCGCTGTTGGCGCAAGAGAGCGCCCCTAACGAACTCAGCGAACAACAGCAATACGCCGAGTGGTCGCAGGCACTTTGGGCATCAATCGAGCGGCAAACGGGCGAGATCCAATTAGCCAATCAGGTCGCCACGTTGACCGTGCCTGAATCATTTTATTACCTGAATAAACAAGACAGCAAAAAAGTACTGGAAGAAATTTGGGGCAATCCACCCGGCAACCGAGTAGCGCTGCTTGGCATGTTATTTCCAGCCGATACCACACCTTTTGACTCGGACTCCTGGGGCGTGACCATCGAATATGAGCAAGATGGTTATGTCAGTGATGAAGATGCTGCTGATTTGAATTACGACGAGTTACTGATACAAATGCAGGAAGATACGGCGCTTACCAGTGAAGCAAGGGTGGAACAAGGTTATGTTCCTATAAAACTGGTAGGGTGGGCAGCAAAGCCATATTACGACGCCACCAGCAATAAACTGCATTGGGCCAAAGAAATTCAATTTGGTGATGCGCCGGTGAATACCTTGAACTACAACATACGGGTTCTGGGTCGTAAGGGGGTATTGGTGCTGAACTTCATCGCAGGAATGGATCAACTACCACAAATCTCCACCAACCTTGACAACGTATTGGCCATGGCTGAATTTAATCAAGGTTCACGTTACGCAGATTTTGATCCTGAGCTTGATGAAGTCGCCGCTTACGGTATCGGCGCCTTAGTGGCCGGTAAAGTACTGGCTAAAACCGGTTTACTCGCAGCGGCTTTTTTATTCTTGAAAAAATTCGGCATAATATTGTTAGTTGCAGTGGGCGCGTTTGTTAAAAAGCTGTTCTGGCGCAAAAACCAAACAAACGACAGTTGAACACACCACCTTTAGGCAAAAAAAGCTCAAGCTCGCGCTTGAGCTTTTTTGTAGGCTCGACTTAGGCTTTAAGTGCCGCCAACACTGCATCTGGCTGGATGGGTAAGCTACGCACCCGTGCGCCCACAGCATTAAACACGGCATTGGCAATGGCTGGCGCCACAGCAATCAGTCCCGGCTCACCCAATCCTGTGGGAAACTCATTATTTTGTATAAAACTAATGTCTAACTCGGGTACCGCATTCATGCGCAGTGGTTTATAGGTATTGAGATTGGTGTCTTTGACTTGGCCATCTGCAAACGCTGTACCTTCGTGCAAAGCTAAACTCAAACCCCATAACATCGCGCTCTCAGTTTGCGCCAGCGCACCGTCGGGATGCACAACCGTGCCACAGTCCATTACGCTGGTGAGTTTTAATACCTTCACAACCCCAGTGTTAGGATTAACCTCAACGTGAGCAACACACGCCCCCCAAGTGGGCATGGTGCGTTCTTGACCTGAGGAAACCGCCAACCCCATGCCTTGATGTTTAGCTAAGGTTTGCCCCCAATTGACCTTGGCTTTAATTGCCTGCAACACAGAGGCCAATCGATTTGCTCCGCCTACCGCTTCAGGTGCCTTGCCGGCATTTTTACCACTTGCATCTAACAAAGCCATCCTAAACGCCAGGGGATCTTGTTGCATGTGGTGGGCAATTTCATCCATGAATGATTCCACTGCCCATGCAGTCCAGCCTGGCCCCACCGCGCGCAACCAACCAGGCACAAAGGTTTGTTGCGCTAAGGGATTATTGATAGCTCTCACCCGATGGTTTTTCAGGGTATACCAGTGATCAGCGCCGGATATGGAGAAAGGATCGTATTTGGCTTTTTTGTCTAAATCATCTGGCAGAAATCCGGGGGCCATGGTCAAAGTGGGCCATCCCGCAGCGGCGGCATGATCGATACCCAATAGTCTGCCGTTTTTGTCCCAATAGGCTTGCATTTGCTGCACAGAAGCCGAACGCACACAGTCAAAGCGCGCATCATCTTCACGGGTAAATACCAGTTTTACCGGTTTACCCAAGGCTTGCGCTGTTAACGCGGCAGGGATCATATAATCACCGGCTAGGCGACGTCCAAAACCACCGCCTAAATAATATTGATGAATAAGCACTTTGTCTTCAGCTAAACCTAATGCCTGCGCCACCACCGGTAAAAACAACGACTGCCACTGATTACCTGTATGCACATGACAGATACCATCAACAAATTCCACGCTTGCATTGACTGGCTCCATGGTGAAATGCAATGCCGTCGCTGTATGGTAATTAGCCTGAATGGATTGCTCTGCCTGACCGGCTACCGCCTTGATATCACCTTCGTTTACCACTAACGCACCGCTGGTTGGGTCAGCACACAAGACAGTACCTTGTTGAATAATATCAGCTTCACTAACCGTCGCAGTTTCGCCAAGTTCGTAGTCTACTTTGATCAGATTGCTGGCTTTAACCGCTGCGTAGTAATGCTCAGCAATGACACTCACCCAGCCCTGTAAGGTATGACTTTTATCCTGCAGAATTTGGTAACCAAGATAACCTTTCACCTTCTTCGCCGCACTGTCATCTACCTTTTTCACCACACAGCCGTAACGGGTGGGCGGTACGATAGGGCGTGCATACACCATGTTTTTTAGTTCAACATCGATCCCATATTTAGCGCTACCGTTGGTTTTGGCTGGAATATCTAAGGCCATAGCAGATTTGGCAATGTACTGGCGCTTGTTTGGATTTTTTGGGCTAAACGTCGCCAGTTCATCCGCACTAAATACTTTATCAATATCGCCCTTTTGCACAATCTGCGCAAAGCTCACCGTTTTGTTTTTCCATGTGACCTGACTGTTTTCGAGGCTACATTCTTGAGGATTGGCACCTAACAATTTGGCCCCGGCACTCAGTAATACCGATCTACCAGCTGCCCCCGCTTGCGACATAGGTAAATAACTTTGAAAGACTGACCATGAGCCACCCGTTACCATGTAACCCCATTTAGGATCAGTGTCCACGTGTCTAATTTGCACTTGCTGCCAATCGGCCCCCAATTCATCAGCCACGATGCGTGCCAAAGCTGTACCAACATGTTGCCCCATCTCCGCCTTAGCAATGTTGACGATGATTAGGCCATTACTATCTATCTCAAACCACACCGTGGGGCTGAACAGCTTTGCATCTAGGCGTTGGCTAGCGCTGCCCGTGAGTGTGGAGAGGGCATTCACCGCTGGGGCAAAGGCCATGAGCAAACCTGCTCCCACACTACCCACAAGAAACTGACGACGGCTGGTATTGAGTTGTTTAAACTGCAGTGGATTCATTTTAACTTACCTCCTTGTCAGTGCGCGCGGGTTGATATATCTGCACCACCTCAGTAGATTTTGCTGCCACCGAACTGATGGCCGCTTTTATGCGTTTGTAACTCATACAACGGCACAAATTGGCGCTCATGTACTGGACAATATCGTTGTCACTGGGGGAAGGGTTGCTGGCCAATAAGGCTGCTGCTTGCATAATTTGACCTGATTGACAGTATCCACACTGAGGTACTTGATGATCCACCCATGCTTGTTGCAAAGGATGTTGGTTGGCTAAACCTTCGATGGTGCGAATGTCCGCATTGGCTACCGCACTCAGTGGTAGTGAACATGAACGCACAGGGCTGCCATTAAAATGCACGGTACAGGCTCCGCACATGGCAATACCACAACCAAATTTAGTGCCTGTTAAACCAAACTCATCGCGAATCACCCACAATAGCGGCGTGTCCTCTTCTGCGGTGGATGTGATTGCTTTGCCATTGAGGGTAAATTGAATCATGAGGTTGTCCTGTCTAAGAAGTTAACGAGGCAAGGGCTGCTGGGCCATCGCAGTTCGTTATTAACCATAGACTATAACCACTGATCCGCGGGGCTTTATTTCCCGCAATTATTCGAATTTATAGACTTGGGGCAGGTATACGGGTTCGCCGTTTTTCATTTTCTTTTCGGCGTAATCAAAAAAACCACGCACCGACACGCCGTGCACTTTCTGCACATTCAATTTGGTGCACAGATCATCCACAAAATTTTCGGTGATGTTGTGGGCATACCTGATCAACTCGAGATCAGCTTCGTCGCCGTGCTCAAAATAAAACAAAATGAATTTGTGCAACTGCGAAATGCGAAACACCACCTTCATTAAATTGGGGTTCCATACCTTAAATTCCATCTCAGGTACGTTGTGCATTTCATGCTCAAATTCGCGATCTTTTAACCAAGGAATACAGTGAATTTCAAAGCCAGAGTTGGTGAACAGTTTATAGATGGACAAGCGAGGCATCTTGTCACATTGAATCTCACCCATTTTATTTTCTGAACCACCTAAGGCCTGTAAATTCCAGTTTTTTTTGTCGAGGAGACTATCCAAGGAATTATCAAAACCGTATTTATACATGCCCTCAGCCAACCCTAGGGATGTTGAAACCGAATGATAGAAATTCGAGATATTGCCAAAATTGATTTTTTTCTTTAGCCGATTTATTTCACGCAACCTGATCTCGGGCTTTTCCTGTTCTTCAAACACGTTTTTTTCCTCACACCTTCTGAGCAAAGTCTACTGCAAGACTTTATGGGCTAAGCACTATTTTACACATAGCTTTGTACTGATAGACAGCGAATAACGTTCAGGTATAAACAAACATAATGTTTAATGACCGCAGGCCATCAATCACGGCATTTGCCCTGGGTCTAGCCCCGCAATTTTACACCTAAAGCCAAGGCCATAAATTCTGCTGATATTGGAGTATGGACAACAACAATAAACGATGCCCTGTCATCTTGTTAAGCTGCACCTAGTCCAATCAACCTTGAATAGAGTTTTGTTATGCATACATCATCGCGTTTTTCACAGAAAATAGTTTTGGTTACCGGTGCCGCCGCTGGCATTGGTGAAGCCACCGCTAAAGCCTTCGCCCATGAAGGTGCCACTGTGGTATTGGCTGATATCAATCCATCCGGTGCCAATGTAGCCAAAGCCATTAGTGACCTGGGTGGCCAAGCCGTTTTCCAGTTGTGTGACGTCAGCTCTAAGGAGTCCGTTCATTCGCTTTTCGACATGATTCATCAACACTATGGCCGGTTAGATATTGCGTTTAACAACGCGGGGTTGGAATTTGAAGCAGCAAAATTAGCTGAGGGCATCGACGAAACGTACGACAAGATCATGGCCGTGAATGTCAAAGGTGTGTGGCTGTGTATGCAACAAGAGATCCGTACGATGTTAAAAAATGGCGGTGGGGCGATTGTTAACACAGCCTCTGTAGCGGGTTTAGGTGCCGCACCCACCATGAGTATTTACAGCGCCAGTAAACATGCCGTGGTAGGTCTGACAAAATCAGCAGCGGTGGAATATGCAAAAAAAAGTATTCGCATTAACGCCGTTTGCCCCGCTGTTATTGATACCGATATGTATCGACGTGCAGTCAACGATGATCCTAAAAAAGCCGCCACCATTCATGCTATGCACCCTATTGGTCGTGTGGGTCGCGCTGAAGAAGTGGCAGCCGCTGTGCTTTATTTATGCTCTGATGCAGCCAGTTTTACCACAGGCATCACACTGCCGGTAGACGGCGGTTCAACATCAATCTAAAGCGTGCAAAGGGCCAAGGATAGGCCCTTAAACTAGAACGATCAGGCTACTTCGATAAAATGAACAGCTCGAATCTCGAGGGTGCCCAAATGTCGGGCACCTGTTACGCGGGAATTTGCTCTGTTGCTAGGTTCTCGTGAGCCGCATGATCTTTGGCTAACAACATGTAAACTGACGGCAATACATACAAGGTAAACAGCGTTCCAATGGCCATACCACACACCAAAACTAAACCAATGGCATTACGCGCACCTGCCCCTGCGCCACTAGCAAAAATGAGTGGCACGTGACCGGCGATGGTGGCGATACTCGTCATCAGAACCGGACGTAAACGAATAATCGAAGCTTGTTGCACTGCGTCTAACTTGCTTAGGCCTTGCTCTTGTAACTTGTTAGCAAATTCCACGACCAAAATACCGTTACGTGCAATTAAACCAACCAAGGTCACCAATCCCACTTGGGAATAAATATTCAGGGTTGTGGTCCAACTGTCTGTCCAATAAGGCATAGGCGCCGGTATTTTCAAGAAGGTAAAGACCATGGCACCAAACAAGGCCAAAGGCACCGAACCTGCCAAAATAACTAAGGGATCACGGAAGCTATTAAACTGGGCTGACAGCACCAAAAATATCATGGTGATTGCCATCAGAAAGGCCGGTAAAAAAGAATTTCCTTCCAATTTAAACTGGCGTGACTGCCCGGTGTAATCAATGCTGTAACCCTGCGGCATGATTTTATTGGCTTCGTTTTCCATATATTGCAGCGCATCACCCAGTGATGTGGTTGTTTGCCCACTGATCTTTACCGAGTTCATTTGCTGCATTCGATTGATGCTGCGCGGCACGGTGCTCACTTCCACTTTGGCAATGTCGGCCACTCTCACTAAGTTGCCGTTAGGACCACTCACATATAAATCTTCGATGTCTTGTGGATTCAAACGTTCGCTGCGTTTAACTTGCGGGATCACTTTATAGCTGTAGCCTTCCATGTTAAAACGATTGACGTAGTTGCCCCCTAATAACACGGCCAGATCACGTGTCACGGTTTGCAAGTCGAGTCCGAGTTCGGCGACTTTTTCGCGATTGACTTTGAGTGTCGCGTTGGGCTGATCGATTTTTAAATCAATCATCGGAGGGAAAGCAAACATGCCACTTTCTGTTGCCTTGTTCACTAGCTGCTGAGAAATTTCATAAATTTCAATAGGTTCGGCCTGAGAAGTTAACACAAATTCGAATGGGAAATTTCCGCCACCCGGCAAGGCTGGGGGAGTTAAGGGAAAGATCCGCACGCCACTGATTCCGCTCAGCTTTTGTTGCACTTCGGGCAGAATATCAAACACGCTTCGCTCACGCTGATCCCAAGGTTTGAACACCATGCCTGAGAAGCCGAAATTGGGAAAGGTCAGCAAAAAGGTAAAGTCGGTTTCTTCTACACTCATATAGACATCGTTGGCTTGATTCACATAAAAAACCGATTGCTCAATGGTGCTATTTGCCGGTGTCTCTGTGATCCCAAAAATGATGCCTTGATCTTCATTGGGGGCTAATTCAGTGGGCGACATCATGTACATCACACAGGCCAGGGCCGATATGACGACCCAAAATAAATACACCGCTGGACGAGCGCGTAAACTGCCCGCCAGTGAACGTGAGTAGTAGCGTTGAAACGCATCAAAGGCGCCACCCAACGGCGCTTTAACCTTCTTATGAGCTTGTAACCAACGAGAGCCCAACATGGGTGATAACGTCAAAGCCACCACCGCTGAAATACACACGGCGCCAGCCAAGGTGATAGCAAATTCGCGGAACAAGGTACCCGTCAGGCCACCTTGGAAGCCTATGGGTACATACACTGAAACCAGTGTGATAGTCATGGCAATGATTGGCCCAGCTAATTCTCTCGCACCGATGAGGGCCGCTTGCACAGGCGATTTACCTTCTTCTATGTGGCGCTCAATGTTTTCCACCATGACAATGGCGTCATCCACCACCAGTCCCACGCTCAATACAATGGCTAATAGGGTCAATAAATTCAGTGTAAAACCAAACATCTGCATCAAAAACAGGGCGCCAATTAACGACAAGGGTATGGCTAACACTGGAATAAGTACCGAACGACTAAAACCCAAGAACAAGAAAATCACAATAACAATAATGAGCAGGGTTTCAGACAGGGTTTTCACCACTTCTTCAATGGCCGTTTCAATATATTCCGTGGAGTCATAAGACACCATGGCGTCCATCCCGGTGGGCAGCTTTTCACGTATCGCCGCCATTTCTTTACGCACCGCTTGCATGACGTCAAGGGCGTTGGCGGTGGGCATCACCCAAATCCCCATGAACACGGCAGTTTGTCCCGAATAGCTCACCACCGTATTGTAATCTTCTGCCCCTAATTCTACGTCAGCGACATCTTTCAAACGCACGGTACCTTGAGCATTGCGGCGAATGATCAACTCTTCAAAATCCTGCACACTGTGCAAATCTGTATCGGCACTAAGATTAACCTGAGTTAATACACCACGGGTTTGCCCTAATGTGGCTTGCACATTGTTGGCGGTGAGCGCTTGCCTGAGCTCTAAGGGGCTTAAATTAACGGCAGCCATCGCTTCTGGTTTCAACCAAATACGCATGGCATACACTCGCCCACCAAGGGTTTCGGCCTTTTGTACACCATCGATGGCCGCTAAACGCGGTTGAATGCTGCGGGTGAGGTAGTCGGTAATTTGATTCTGCGACAAAATATTGGAGGTAAAGCTCAGATAAGCAGCGGCAAATTCGCTATCAGCAGAGACAATACTTAAGGCCGGAACCTCGGCTTCAGGTGGTAATTGACCGCGCACAGCATTCACTTTTGCACTGATCTCTGACATCGCCCGCACTGGATCAAAGTTGAGTTTTAAATGTACTTTGATCTCTGATACACCCATTGAAGACGTGGATTCAACGTAATCAATGCCATCGGCAGAGGCCACAGCGCGTTCCAAGGGTGTAGTAATAAAGCCTTTAACCAAATCGGCGCTGGCACCAATGTAGACCGTTTGGATATTGATCACCGAAACATCACTTTTGGGGTACTGACGCACGGTTAAAGAACTGGCCGCCTGAAATCCGGCAATCAAGATCAGAATACTGACCACGATTGACACCACGGGGCGGCGGATAAATAAGTCGGTAAAATGCATGGTGTTTACCCTCAAGAATCAGTTGGCTGTGGTGACAAACTGCGCACTGGTTCAGGGTTTTTGCTGATCACGATGGGCATGCCGTTAAACAATTTAAATGCCCCAGCGCTGACCACTTTTTGTCCTGCTGTTAAACCGGCTTCCACACTGACAAAATCGCCGCGTGTGGCACCAAGGCGCACAAACTGTTGGCGCACCGTTTTGCTTTCGTTACCATTATCACTTTCTTCAATCACAAACACCGTATCACCATAAGGGGCGTATAACACTGCCGTGGCTGGGATGGCTAATACATTCTGTGCGCTAGGCAATGCTACTTCCAGCCCCACCGACATGCCCGGCAGAAAGCTAAGATTAGGATTGGGGATTCTGGCTTGTACATGCAGATTTCGGGTAGCACGATCAATTTCAGCGGCGGTGGCAATAATTTCACCTGCAACAATTTCGCTGTCTACGGCCCCCACTCTCACTTGGTAGCCCGGTTGCATTTTGCTTAACCACTGCTGCGGTACCCGAAAATTAACCCGCAATTGTTCGATAGATTGCAAGGTAACGACAGATGTCCCAGCCTGTAAATCTTGCCCTAAGTAAACTTGACGGATACCCAAACGCCCGGCAAAAGGCGCCACAATGCGCTTTTTCGCGAGTGTCGTTTTTAGATCTTGAACTTCACTTTGTGCTGATTCAAGTTGCTCGGCGGCTTCATCTAATGCACTTTCCGAGACAGATTGCTGTTTACGAAGCGATGCCAAACGAGTTTGATTGCTTTTTGCTAATTCAAGACGCGCAAGGGCAGCACGCAGTTGCGCTTGTTCATTGCCCGATTCTTGTTCGAGCAACAGATCGCCTGCTTTAACAGTTTGTCCCGATTCAAAATGAATAGCACTGATGCGCCCATTGACCTCGGCACTCACCATCAATCCTTGCCACGCTTCTAGACTTCCTACAGCAGAGACCGTATCAGGCCAATTTTGCTCTTCAACTTGGGTGACACTCACCGTTTCTGGTGGAGGCGCAAACGAGGCACCACTTTCCATCATAAAACCAATTTGTGCCGCTTTAATGCCACCGATCACCGCAATAATGATGACTAACAATATAATTGAAAACACGACGGCAAGTTTGCGCGACATGGGATATTCCCTCATTTTTTGGAGTTAAAATTGGTCAAATACGATGAAAGAATTTTCATGACCACAGCACCACTGGGTTTAAGTATACCTGTATGAACATCCATATAACAAACGAAAAAACAGAGAGAGAAATGTCGATTTGTAATGAGTTATGACTTTATCGGTATCGACGCTGTTACGTTAGCGAGTTTCATGATGCCTAGGTGCGTCATCTTGCTGCACACCAAGAGAGTAAGCTTTATTCACCCAGATATAAAGATGTTTGCTTACGCCTTTGCTACTGGGCAAATTCGCCTGACAGGGTTTAAATAATTTGGCCAATTCGCAGCAAATTTCCGTCTGGGTCAACCACCGCAAATTCACGTAAACCCCAGGGTTTATCTTCAAGTTTATCCATGCGAGGTATGCCATGTTGAGGTAAATTTGCAGCCCTAAATGCAAGATAGATACTTTCAACATCAACAACCCGAATGTAGCAACCAAACGATGATTCTTGGGGTATCAACAACGCATGGGCAAAAAAATGCAGTTCAATCACACCACGCTGTAAAATAGCGTAGTCTGGGTTGAACCCATGAGCGCCTCCGCTAAATCCCAAACACTGATAAAACGCAACTGTTTTACTTATGTCTCGACTAGGCAAAGTGGGAATCGTTTGATCGTTGGTTTGCATGACCGTTTTCCATTCTAAATAACCCCAATCCTGTTTAAGAAATTGAACTAAATGCCTGTTCCAAGATCCGATCTTTCGACCAAGAAAGTGGGAACCAACAGAGGAAC
>JAACSL010000077.1 GCA_009993955.1 Paraglaciecola sp. | reverse complement strand
GACGGCCTGCCCGATGCGTGGGAGACTGCTAACAGCTTCAATCCGCTGAATGCGGGTGAGCAGAATCTTGATACCGATGGTGATGGCCTGAATAACCTGGGTGAGTATCAGGTAGGTACTAATCCGCGCGTAGCCGATACTGATGGCGACAAGATCAATGATGGTAACGAAGTTGATGCGGGTCTGGATCCGCTGGAACGCGAGCCTGCACCTGTTTTAACGCAGAGTATTTCCGGTATAGGCTTTAATTATTACCGTCATCGTCTGGCTGTCAGTCCGGATGATCAACATGTTTATGGTGCGGCTAAGACTGGATTAGTTGTCTGGAAGCGTGAGGACAGTGGTCAGCTGACTCAGGTGCAACAGGTAGATTCTGTTACTGATTACCACCTTGTACGGGTGAGTCCGGACGGTCAGAAAGTTTATGTCTTAGGTGGTACCTACGGTTATGTATTCCGCCGTAATACGCTGTCAGGTGAGCTTGAGCTGCTAACCAGTTTTTATGCGTCAGGTTCTACTTCGTTATATATCAGCGAGAACAGCCGGAATATCTATGTTACCCGCTCTCAGGCTCTTTCTCTCTTCTCTTGGGAAAATGGTCAGCTGAAGTCAAAGGGGACGAAAACGCTGACTGGCTCTGCATTGGCAGTGACGGGCAAAGGTGAGTATGTTTACGCAGTAACCTCCGGTAATTTATATACCTTTAAACAGCAGGCTGATGGTAGTTTAGAGCAGCAACAGGTTATTTATTCTGCTGGCTTTGCATATGGCATGCAGGTGAATGCAGCGGGCAGTCGTTTACACGTTATTAAAAATGACGGTGATAACAGTTACATTCTGGATAATGAAGGAAATGTCGACGGTACGGCCGTTATCACTGATTTGAATAGCGATGAATACCAGAGCGATTTTAGCCTGTCACCGGACGGAAACTGGCTGTACCGTGCGGACCGGAATGATGGATTTCTAAAAACATATCGTTATGACCCAAATAGCCTGTCGATTCCCTTGGCCTCACATGCGGTTGGTCTTAGCTATAGTCGCATATCAAATATCGCTGTAAGCCATGATGGTCAATATATTTATTTAGGTGGCGACAGCAGTCTGTATGTGGTGAAACACTCGACGGGCTACCAACGGGATACCGATGGTGATGGTATTACCGATGACATTGATAGTGATATCGATGGTGATGGTCGGGATAATACTGTCGATGCATTTCCTTATGACCCCCAGGAATGGACTGATGCTGATGGCGATGGCATCGGCAGTAACGAAGATGCGTTCGATAATGATGCTGGTGAGTGGCGAGATTTTGATAGCGATGGCCTGGGAGACGTTGCCGACCTTGATGATGACAATGACGGCCTGCCCGATGCGTGGGAGACTGCTAACAGCTTCAATCCGCTGAATGCGGGTGAGCAGAATCTTGATACCGATGGTGATGGCCTG
>JAACSL010000076.1 GCA_009993955.1 Paraglaciecola sp. | reverse complement strand
CTCCAAGCGTTCCGCCCTACGCGGGTTGTTTTTTGGAGTGCGGCGACGCGTCGCCGCTTATATTGACGCGCAGTCATGCCTGCGCACTCCATTATTAATCGAGTCTGACCCTATTTACCTTGGTTTTTGTCTTTATGCATACGTCCCAACCAAAACACGAAATTATGTCGTCAGCGACCATTCCGGGAGTTTTTTGTTCGGACTCATCTCTGATTGCAATACCATCACCTTCTGAAAAACATGAGGCGTAATAACCTAACGATCTGAATTTTTCGAGTGGGTGAATATTATCTTTTACTTGAATCGAGTTTACAGGATGGGTAGTGTCATTTTTCCCAAGCTCCTTGCCCCACATGATATTTCCATACACATTTTGCTTTTGATGGTAATAATCAACTTGCATCAACCAATCCTCCTAAAATAAATTGAAAGTGCGAATTTAATGCTGTTCACTAACGTGAAGCGAGGGGCTGCGCGCTTTTGCGCAGTCCCGCTTGAGTGTAGATACCGTTAACGTCCATCGGAATGAAGTGTTAGACAGAAAACCGTGCCCCCCGTTTTTTTGTTTTCCATGTTTTTCTCGCATCACCTTAACTCGCTCTTCGTACAAACTTGATTCAAGATCATCAAGGAAGGACTACCCGGAATTGCCTTTAATGCCATTCCCTTTAATTCGCCCGACGAAATCAACTTTCTGTCCTCCGAGAACTTCTTCACCACCGCAATTGTTTCCGTCTTATTGCGACAAGAAAAGAGTGCACCTAATGTGAGATATTTCACCTTTACCCCATCATCTTGTACTTGTGTCTTTTTGAAGGTAACTCGCTCCCTCACAAACTTGTCGCCCTCAAATAACTGAACTGAGCTTTTGTCAAACTCCATAAGTTGTTCGGCATCCTCGTAAACGAAAACCCACTCAGATGCGCTCACACTGGTCGCGGTTAGTAGTATAAGTGATGCAATTGACATTTTTACTCGCAACATTGGTTGTCTTTCTTGCTTGGTAGGTCAGTGGGGTTTGCCTTGTGGTGTCAATGTGAATCAATAAAGTAGTCGTTTCCCCTGCTAACGTCTGAGTTCAGGGGCGCTGCGCGGCTTCATCGCGCAGCGTCCCTTGGAACGATTGGTTAGGGAGCCGGTTCATTGGTACTTCCACG
>JAACSL010000002.1 GCA_009993955.1 Paraglaciecola sp. | reverse complement strand
GCATATTGCCTCAAGAAAAATAAGCCATCCCTTAATATTAGCGACGTTGAGAGAAATGCGATGGTGGCTGCTTAAACCGATCTCAGGTTACTTAAGCAAAATGAGCCTAGCCTTGCTGTAAATAACAGTGGAAATCAGCGTCGTTTTCATTAGAATCAGCGCTCGCAAAAAACCAGCCAAGTGGCTGCTTAAAAAATCAGCAAAATATGCACCCGTAGCTCAGCTGGTTGAAAGCAGGTCTTCGAAGAAGACGCGAAGTGATTTAACATCACGTCAAGAAGCTTGAACGACAAATCGTGGATGATTTGGCTGGAATGAACCCACAAGGACTGTGTTGTTACACCAAAGTAATGTACAGCAAATTATGCACCCGTAGCTCAGCTGGATAGAGCGTTGCCCTCCGGAGGCAAAGGTCAGAGGTTCGAATCCTCTCGGGTGCGCCAAAATGTGAAAAGCCGACTGCTGTTTAGTCGGCTTTTTGCGTTTTAGCATCCGCAAGATGAGAACCTCTGCAGGTTCGACAAATTTGTCAGGAACAAATTTGGACAGCTTCAGCTGGCCTACGAAGCACGTGAGTATCAGGACGATACGAACACCAAAACATCGGGAATGTTTTAGGACATGCGCAGCATGGTCGCGAAGCGACAAAGTACAGGACGTACTTTGCAATCCTCTCGGCGCATCCGTTGGAACACCTCCGTTGAGGCAAACTCATTGCGGCAGCTCCGTTGGGGGCACCATTACTAGTGGCTGCATGCCTTATCAATTTATCGAAATTGTCAAAGACTCAATTTGTGTAGTAAATAGATAGCACAAGCCAAATATACACAGTAACGTATATCAATTAATTTATACTTAAAAGCGTATAAAGATTGATTTATCCACATTTGCGTATAAATTATCAATTATACCAACTTGCGTATAAGGCGGCTAACAATGAAAGTGACTGATTCGAAAACACTGTCTGTATATCTGCGCGATGAGCGCAAACGTCGCGGCGTCAGCCAGTCTCAGGTGGCAGATTTAGTCGGCTTGCGACAAGGCACGGTTTCCCGTTTTGAGTCTTCGCCGGAAAAAATGCAGCTTGATACGCTGTTCCGTTTGTTGTCGGCATTGGACTTAGAGCTTAGCATCAAATCCAAGGGCTCCAACACAGCAGAGTACAGTAAAGATGGGACCGACACGGCTAAAAAATGGTCTGAGGAATGGTGATGACCACACTCGATGTGTATATGAATGGCTATTGTGTTGGCTGTTTCAGTCGAAGCAATTCAGGTGCCCATGGCTTTCGTTATGCAGAATCCTGGCTTGTGCGCGAAGGCGCACGGCCCATTTCACTCTCTTTACCATTACGCAGAGAAGCTTATACCGGGCAAGAAGTCATTAACTTTTTTGACAACTTGTTACCCGATAATCAGGAAATTCGTAACCGCATCGTTGCTCGCTTCCATGCAGGTTCAGGCCAAACCTTTGATCTATTAGCCGCCATAGGCCGGGATACTGTCGGCGCATTGCAGTTTGTGCCAGAAGGTAAAACCCCCGGCGATATTCACCAGCTAAATTACCAGCCACTCAGTGAAGACGCGCTAGAACGCATATTACTGGGCTACCAGTCGCGCGCGCCCTTGGGTATGCTACGCGAGATTGACGACTTTCGCATTTCTGTTGCAGGCGCCCAGGAGAAAACTGCCTTACTCAAAATAGCTGACCAATGGTGTGTGCCAATAGATAACACACCAACCAGCCACATCATTAAACTTCCCATCGGCAAAATTCAAAGCCACGACCATACGATTGACCTAAGCGATAGCGTTGAAAACGAGTTGTTGTGCTTAACCATCGCCAGAGCATTTGGTTTTCAAGTTCCCGATTGCGAGATGATTAAAACTTGGAAAATCAATGCTTTGGCGATAAAACGCTTTGACCGGAAATACGCCAGTGATGGCCGCTGGATCATGCGACTACCCCAGGAAGACTATTGTCAGGTGTTTGGCCTGCCCTCTGCCAGAAAGTACGAGGCAGACAAAGGCCCAACAATTACCGCCACAATGAAACATCTGCAAGGTTCAGCCAATTCTTCAAAAGATCGCGAAAAATTTATGGCAGCCCAGGTGCTGTTCTTTTTATTAGGCGCCACTGACGGACATGCGAAAAACTTTTCTGTGCATCTTGAAGCCTATGGCGCATACCGATTAACCCCGTTTTACGACATTCTGTCTGTTTACCCCACAATAGGTGGAACCGGCCTTAACATACGAGACATTAAAATGGCCATGAGTTTACGCGGCAGCAGTGGCAAAAAATTGAAAGTTGCGCAAATATTTCGACGGCATTTTTTAGCCACCGCCAAACAAGCAGGGTTTAGCCAAACCAACATGGACGCAATTATTACCCGACTGTGCGAACAGGTAGACCGTGTAATTGAACAAACCCGAAACGCCTTACCAGCCGATTTCCCAGAGCATGTCTCGAACGCTATTTTTATTGGTATGCAAGAAAGGAAACAACGATTGTTGGCAGAATAAAAACGCTAAGGCATATACGGCTTTTTGCGTTTTAGCATCCGCAAGGCGAGAACCTCTGCAGGTTCGACTAAAACATCGGGAATGTTTTAGGACAGCTTCAGCTGGCCTGCGAAGCAGGAGAGTATCAGGACGATACGAACACCAAAGAATCGGGAATGTTTTTGGACAGCTTCAGCTGGCCTGCGAAGCAGGTAAGGTACAGGATGTACCGAGCATTCCTCTCGGATGCGCCATATTTTAAGGTCTGCATTGATACTAATAGATGCAGATCTCTGCGTAATTTCAAAATGTTGCATTTTCGCTAATTCTCTAACTCCACTCAGTCAATTGCTGTAAGTCTCGCAATCTATCTCGTTGCAGAGCGAATGCGGAAAATACATCGTCGAAACTTTGATTTTGTGGGCTGAGTCTGGGTAACGCGAGGGTTGCTTGGGCAAAAAACTCTGTATCATTATTTTTCCATGCGGATTGCCACCAAGAAATGATGTCTGAACGACAGCCATTTAATTTTATTGCACTGGGCAGCCTGTCTGATTTTTTAAGGTTGATCTGTGTAAGGCTTGGCAATAAGTTCCACAGGTCATTATTTGGCCAACGCGCAAACGGTATCGCATGATCAACTGCTAATTGAGCAGAATAGTTAAGCCGCTTGCCCGACCACACGCAATAAACACTTTGTTCAAGCATTAGTTCTTCAATACGCTTTCTCACTCTTGTGGTATTGCGCAATGGGTTGTCCCAACGCAATGCATCAAAGTAGTGTTGCCGTGTAAATGCCATTTTTTTGTTGTTCTGGTATTTTTCCATCTGCGCAACCCATTCATTCAATAACGCAGGCTCAATCCAAACACTGAATTGAGCCATGGCATCCCAAATTGTCTTTGGCAGAATAAATGAACCAAAACTAGCTAAATACGCTTTATCTAACACTATTGAAGGGGGTATGCGTGGCGATTTAACCTCAACAGAAAACACACGCTCTTTTGTGCCGGGCAGGGTAATGTGTTTAGCAGGCATGTCTCTGATAGTGGAGCTGATGTCTTTAAGTGTTTTGTGTAGGTTATTTGCGAGCTTGCTATTGGTATAGCTGGCACCCAAAAACAAATCATTATTGGCTAGCGAAGACAACTGCGGCCAGCCATCTTCTTTGATAAAGCTCAGACCTTTTTTAGTGTTGCTATTCTGCTGTATGGAAAAAGTATCAACTAAAGGTTTATACAGCTTCATCCAATACAGGGCGACTAAACCCAAAGGTAATACAATGCATTCGTCATTATGGTCGATGACAGCACCCGGATGGCCTTCTGCAATGCGTAACAAAGCTCTTAGTAGGGCAAGTTTATAGGTAGAAGCTTTATTGTCATTGACTACGATGTTGCGGATAAGTGGAAAGGCGCCTGTGCCATCGTCTGGTAAAGTGAGTACAACGGTTTGCCAGCTCACATCAGCACGGCCGATTTTATCAGGTGCTAACTGTGACGTAGCTAATTCATAAGTTAAACCAAATTTGTTAGCCAATTGGGCCTGCTCTGATGTCGATACGTCGTACATCACGCGTTCATCATGGCATTCGCCGTGGCGTAAAGAAATGACCAATTTTCCATTGGGTTTGAGCAATGAACTCAACTTACGAAAAGCACGTTCACGATTAGACGGTGCAATATGCATCCACACAGCACTGAGTAGGATCAGGTCAAATTTAATCTGCAGTGCAAAAACTTCTTGCAACTCAGGCAAACTGTCATCTAACCAATGAATGTTTGGATGATGCTTTTGGCTTTGGGCGAGCTGTCTCATTCCTTCGGCGGGTTCGACGGCGACGACACTTAGACCGTGTTTAGCTAAATAAAGCGCGTCTCGGCCTGAACCCGCACCAACATCTAATGCCCAGCCCTTTTCTGGCAGATGTTTTAGCCAATCACTATGTACTTCGGTAAAACAAACATTGTCATATTGTGTACTTAAACTTTCAGCTTGTTTGGAATAGTAAGTGATATTTTCGGTGCTCACAAAAACGTCCTTAACGGCTTCATCTGTCTGCAAATTCTTTCCAACACATCACCCCTTCACTGCGCTTGCTTAGGCTTTTATACCCTAATTTTATCGAGTTATCAGTGCAAACGTGACAATTTGTTATCGCCCCATAAATTGGTCTTTAGATTGCTCCGATTAAATTGTGATGCTGGACGTGTACTCGGCTATTTTGGCGTTCTCGCATCTAAAATACGTCATTTCCGCTTTGCATCCATTGCAGGCAAATTTAAGTGGCAATTAATTGCCGCTCAATGCCGCTCAATGCCGCAATATGGCAATAAAAGTACTCAAAACTTAATGAGGTTATACATGATAAGCAATATCCAGCTCAGCCAAAAATCCCAAGACATACTCAATATTAGAAAGTTAAGTCCAGAAGAAGTGGATCAGTTCACTGACTTGTTAACCGAGGCTAAAAACCAACAAGGTTCATCGAAGAGCAAATTACAATCATTGACCGTTGATGAACTGCGGGTTATCCAAAAGGCCCACGGCCTCGCCGATCCCATCAATATCAACAGCCTAACGGAAGAAGGGGCGGCAAACTTATTTGGTCAAGTTGATCATTCGGATAAGGTCGATTTGAACAACGACGGAATCGTCGAAGTTGGCGTGGGTAAGCTGGTCATATTCCCTCCTGTGAATGCGCCTGAACATGTGAAGTTAGCTTGGCAAAAAGCGATTGAAGGTATGCCCGAAGGGGATTTAATGACTCTTGAATTGGGGATGCACCATGCAATGTTTGGCATTAGGATTGAGGGCTATGATCAAAAACCGGTACTCGATCCTGCTGAGCAATGGAGCCAAACGGGTATCGAACAGTTCTTCCAAGAATTACGCGCTGGTCTTGAGTTCAATGTTAATTTGCAAGGGTGGACTCACACCAATTTGATGTTGAAAGATTTTTATGATCGATTTGAGACCGCTCTGCAAAAAGGGCCAAAATCTGCCAATACCCCAGACAGTTCCAGCCAATTCATTGCTAGTCAGGGCAATGAGCAATCTAAAACAGAAAAAGAAAATGTATCTGCCGAACTGATTCAGTTGGTGTTAGATGCACGAGTAGGGATTGATCGTAGAAAGCTGGAACAAATAGAAGAGCGAATTCAAGCCATCTCCGCCGACAAAAATCTCTCGGATAGCCAAAGACACGACAAAATCGCTGCCCTTGAGAAATTCAGAGACACGCTGATTGAAGAGGCACAACAGCGTTCAGTTCAACATGAAAAACGCAAAGCGCTGTTGTCGAAAAACGATAACTTAGTCGAACACTTGCACGAACAAAAACTCATACAAAGCTGAGAGTCAAGGCTTGTATCGTGAAACTAAGAAGGCGCAACAATGAAGGTATTGTTCTGTCAGACTAGCCAACTTATATAGTTGGCTAGTCTTATTTTGTTATTGTTGAAAAAATTCTAATTCGTCAATTTCCACGTAATCAGTATCACCGTAATTGTTGCTGACCAGCAGTTTGAAATACCGCGCGGTCACTGTTCTAGGAAAGGCCCAATCGCTTGATTCTGCTCGGGTTAAACCCGTACTGGCGGCGACGGTATAATTAGTGCCATCGTTTGAAACATACAACACGACTTCCCTCGGGCTTCGCCCTAAGGTCACTGATTTTGCATTAACAGTAATGCGCAAACGCGCGAGTCGGACCGCTTTTCCAAAATCTGCTTGCAGCCAATTTTGCACTGCCTCGCCCTCAGGATTGCGTGTTTTAGCCAGCCAGATGCCCCGTGACACTCTGTATGCAGCGTCGTCATTTATTTTTTGTTGATAGGCATAACCGTCAAAAGCCCCAGCCGGGGTATCGTTGAGATAATACGCATTAGCGGTAAAACTTGATGCAGTTAGCCCATTAGTACCAACAAGGGCGACATTGCCTTGCGTGCCGGTTTCTTCTAATGGTCCTGATCCTGTGGAACCACCATCTTCAAATAACAAAGGCAGCGAAACTGCCACAACCTGACAGTCACTCTCATCGTATTCAACTGTGATGGCTTGGCCCATCACACGCGCTTCTTGAAGCATGCCAACCCACGTTTCACCCATGCCTTCAAATGGAAATGAAAAGTGATATTCCTCAGCCGCACAGATCACCGATTTGTTTTCTGTCAAAAACAAACGAACGTCAACATGGCCATCTGCACTTACGCGCACCTTATTGGGAAAACCCTCGATTTCAACAGAGGCACTCACCTGAAAAATCAGAAAGGCGACGGCTGCGGACACTAGTCTTAGCATGCTCTATTCTCGTGATTAAAATCGAGATAATGAGCAATAAACAGACCAGTTGTGTAAAACGAGATAGGGAATTATTAAAAAGCTAATAACACGCGCGTTTGAGGCGGTCATTGACCTCATGCCACTCAGTGGGTGGTTGCTCGATCCAAATTTGTTGACACTGCCAGCTGTCTGCTTCGGTCAGGGCTTGATAGATTTGTTTGGCGTAGGCGCGTCTGTCGGCGGCTAATTTCATGTTATGCATAGCACTTGGCAGGTGTAGCTCACTGTAATACAAAATGGCGGGTTTAACGGCGGCGGGCTTGGCGTTGCTGTTTAGGCCGTTGATTCTCTCTTGTAATTCTTGGCTAGAAAACAGTAGGGCTTTGGTATTGGGTTGATAGTGAGCAGGCATGTTGCCGGCTACGGCCACATCGTGTTGCAGGGGCATCTGCACGTCTGCGCCAATGATCTCGCTGAGCTGGGCGGTAAAATAAGGCCCAGCGCGTAAAACCCGCAAGGGTTCGGAAGTCACATCCACAATGGTGGATTCTAACCCCACTGAGCAATCACCACCGTCAAGAATGGCGTCGATACGCCCCCCGAGGCCACTGATAACTTGGGCGGCGCAGGTTGGGCTGATTTTTTTGTGTAAATTGGCCGAAGGCGCAACCACGGGGCCACAATCACGTAACAGCGCTCTGAGTAAGGCATTGTCGGGCATGCGTATGGCCACCGTGTCGCGGCCACCGGTAATGAGTGGGCTAACCGCTGCCGCTTTGTGAAAGACCATGGTTAATGGCCCCGGCCAACACTGTTCGATTAACACCCTCGCCACAGCGGGCACGTCGCTCACCCAGTCTTGTAGCTGGCTGATGTCACCAATGTGCACAATCAGCGGATGATCGCTGGGTCGCTGCTTAGCGGCAAACACCCCACGAATAGCCTGCTCATTGCTGGCGTTTGCTGCCAAGCCATAAACGGTTTCGGTAGGAATGGCCACCAGCTTGCCCGCCCGTAATAAGTTAGCCGCTCTTTCACGATCACTGGCGTTGTGCAGAGCAAGAATTTCGGTATTTATCATGATTTACGGGTTGCAGTTGGGGCAATGAACCGGGTCGGCAAACGGTTTATCGACGGGATAGGCCTGTTGGTGGTGGCATTTTACGCATTCAGCTATGCGCTTGGCAATATCTTGAGTGGGCATGTCACAGCTTTCGCAGGGTAGCCCAGTGACAATGCGGTCTGGCCAGAAGCCTGGGTGTTGGCACTCGGGGCAAATACAGCGCAGCCGCGCGACGAGATTGTCAGTGGCCTCGGCGATGCGTTTAAGCCGTTGTGGGCAATGCATGGCACGCAAATCGTATTCAACAATAACAGGCTCAGCGCTGCAGTCTTGGCAGGCAGCAAAGGCATCAAGGATGGCATGTTGGCCGAGCAAACCTTTGTAAAGATGAGCCGCAGGGCGCGACTTGGGGTAAACGATGAGAGCCTGAGCGTGGGGCAAATCTGCGATAAAAGCCTGTAATTGCGCGATGCTGTTGATGGACTGCTGTTGATGAAAAGACGGACCGTGGGCGATACCGCTCACCTGCCAATTGTTGTCTAGGTCAACATAAGTAACGAGTTCTTGATGCCAAGGCAAAAAATCACCATAGGGGCCGCCACCAAAGGAACCTTCACTGCCTAAGCCACGACGTAGACCGGTTAATTGGCAGGCTAGTTGGGCTTTTTCTAGGGCACAGTCTAAGACGCTTTTCGTGCGTGCTACTTCGCCACTAAAAGTACCTAAACGATCAGTATCAAAGGCCTCGGTGGTTTTCACCTGCCAGCCAAACGCCGTATGCAAAATGGGGGCGATAACCTGCTGTTTGTGATGTCGAGTAAGTAGCGCCACCGCTTGCTTTTGCCCCATTTAAAAGTAACCCTCGCGTTTTTTTGTTCCATGGAGCCCGGTTGATCTTTATCGAGTAACCTACCTTGGCGTTCACTGGTTTTGGTGCTGAGCATTTCTTGAATAATGCCTGGCACGTTCTTGCTGGTTAAGAAAGGGCTGCATGCGCTCATCGTCCATGGCGAGGATGGCGCCGCTGTCGCTGTCTATCCAACTTAAACGTGGCTTGGCAAAATACAATGGCACGATATCAATTTGTTCCGCATGAATGTAAGACCAAATGTCTAATTCTGTCCAGTTAGACAAAGGAAACACCCTTACCGATTCGCCCTTGCTGATCTCTGAGTTGTAGATGCGCCATAATTCAGGGCGCTGTTGTTTGGGATCCCAGCCTTGAAAGGCATCTCTGACCGAAAAAATACGCTCTTTGGCCCGCGACTTTTCTTCATCACGTCTCGCACCGCCCAAGGCAGCATCAAAGCCATACAGTTTCATGGCTTGTTTTAACGCTTGGGTTTTCATTTGATCATTGTACACCACAGAGCCTGAACGCACGGGATGCACACCTTTTTGTAGCGCTTCTTGGTTAGTGTGTACCAACATACGCAAACCCAGCTTGGCGGCAAGGGCATCACGAAATTGTGCCATTTCAGCAAATTCCCAGGTGGTGTCTACATGCAACAGGGGAAAGGGTATTGTACCGGGATAAAAAGCCTTTCTGGCTAAGTGCAATAACACCGTTGAGTCTTTGCCGATGGAATAAAATAAACAGGGATTATCAAAGCAGGCCGCGACTTCACGCATGATATGAATACTTTCTGCCTCTAACTGGCGTAGGTGGGTCATTAACTCAAGCATGTTGCCATTCTCCTTGTAACAAACGTTTAATTTCGCCGCTGTGTGGCTGCCAGGCATAAAGATAAAGCCATTGATTGTTGATTAAATCGCGCACCACGGGATGACGTTCGACGATGTCTTGAATCGCTTGTTGTGGCGCGTGGATAAGCACACTTAAGCGCAGCGGCTCGTGCATCCATTGTTTACCGTTATGCAATGACTGCATGGGTAAACCAATGCGCAGGTCGCCGCCGTTACCCTCAAATACCCCTACATGCCCAGCCACCACGTTGTGCAAGGTTTTGTCGCCACTGCCATACAAATGGTTGTCGGTGACCGAGGCGTAGTATTGGAAATTGATCCAATGGGCCACCACCATGGGGGCGGTAAGGATCAGTTCGAGGGTGCGAAAGCCCTCATCGTTTTGCCAGTCGTAATCGTGTAAAAAACTGCGGCCGTGTAGGTTACACAAACGTGTATGTTGACGCTGCGCCACGATAAAACTGGCGTTGTTGGCCAAACCCCACTCTGGGCGCAGTTGTGCCCAATCGTAGCTGCGCTGGAAAATGCCTTTTTGGATATTTCGGTCAATAGCTAATCGGCCAGCTCGTTCTTGCCTAGCGATTGCCGAGGCTTGGGTTAGCCACTGCTGTTGCTCGTGTGGCAGAGCACGCAGAACACTGAGAATGTTGAGTTCGTCGGTAGTGGTATTGTGTAAGGCGGCAACAAATTGGGTCGCGTCTGGGATATCAATGCCCTTGTCTCGTATACCGAGGCGTACTGCCTGATCATTAAGCATGTCGGCCAAAATACGCACATTCACTTCGCCTGTTTGCCCACAACAGGCACCACAGTCTAACGCCGCCTGCATGTGATTGTTGCAACTTTGGCTACCATGTCCCACTAGCAAAACATTGGGGGCAAAATTTGTGTTTAAACCCATGGCTACCAGCACACTGTTGCAGATTTCCACCTGCTCTTCGGTGCTAATCGGCTGCCCCGCCTTGCACAACTGCCAACTGGCGTGGTTGAGGGAGTGATTCACTGCGTGTTTGGGTTTGGCGGCAAACCAGGTATTTTTGATTAACTTTAAACCATAGAACCAGCCACCCGCTTCAACGGCGTTAAAGGTGGACAAACTTGACCCTGCAAACGCTTCCCAAGACAGCGCCAAATTTCGTTTGGTTGGACTAACAGGAGCGCTTTGTTTGAGTTGTAAAGACGGTGATAACAAACCCGGCAACTGCGGGCGCTCGTAATGTCCCGTGGGTGAAAAAGCCAAGGGCAGGCCAAAAAAGCCAGCAAAACCCCTGGTTTCAATCAAGGGGTGTTGGCTTTCTAAGGCACGCCGATACACTTCAGAACGCACGTCTATGCAAAAAATGGCTTGCATCAGCGCTGTGTTGTGCTCAGCTTGTTGCGGCGGTTTGGCCGCGTTTTGCTCTCTCAGCGTGGTAAACAGACCCTGTTGATAGCTAATTTCGGCAGCACGTTGCCATAGCCAATCAAGGGCATGAGCATGTTTATCATGATCGATAAGCAGTGGCAGTACCACAAACTGGTGGTGCCAGCGCTGGATGAGTTCACGGTAACGCTCGGCTTCTTGCTGACAAATATATTGATAAAGCACCCATTCCCAGGCCATGCGGATAGCCAGTAGCTGCCACATTGGGTCGTTGTTGCCTGCTTCTTTGGGTTTTAACCAGCTTTGATGAGCCGCCCATGATGCCCAACCATTGATATCGAGCAACATCGCGTGGGCAAAGTCTTGTTGATAGCCTGCTGCCACTTCTAGGTCTTGTAAGGTCATGGCCAGGATCTGTTCGGGTTGTTTGGGGAGTTTGGCGAATACCTTGCTCAGTCCTGGGGCACCCATGACGATGGCAATACCATGATCGTGAATTACTTGTTCCCACCAATATTCATACAGACTTTGTTCGGCGTTTTCCCCTTGTTCTAGACGCAGGGCATAACTGGCAAGACTTTGTGATATTTGATGAATAATTTCATCGTGCCAACTAATTTGGCGCTGGGCATGGCGGCGCAAATCCAGCAAGCGACTGAAGGCCATAAAACCTTGTGATTTGTGCTCCACCTGCAGATGTTCCAACGCCTCTTGTTGAGTGGTAGCAAGGCCAGACTCTTGGATGGCTTGTGCTAGATGCGCCGGGGTTATCTGGCTCTGCCAGCGCTGCAAAAAATACGAACGCGGCATTAAACACTCTGCGCCCCCCAGCACCTTTAATTTAGCACTGACATCAGGCAAGGTTTGGCCATGCATTTTCCACCATGGGTTGACGGCAATCCAGTTTTCTAAGGGCCAGCTGGGTGAAATTTGCTCGCAGCCTTGACGTAAGCGTGCGCGCTGCTGTTCGCTCAATTCTGCTGGCTGAGTGGGTGTGTATTGCATTAGAGCATCTCCTGTGGGTAGAGCTTAGCGGATACGGGTTTTGCCTTGGGTAGCTTGGTTGGCCACATGGCTAAGGTGAGGCGTGTAGACCATTCATCTAAATAAAATCCGGCATATAACCAGCGGTAAAAACGTCGACTTTGTGGGTGCTTAGGGGCAACTCTGAGCAGGCAATACAGAGTGCCAAAGAGCAGGAAAAACACGCAGACTAAACTTAACTCCCACACTGATAAGTTGGCTTGTGGGGATTGATACAGCGAAAATAGGGCCTGCAACTGACCTGAATACAGGGCCAAAAATAACAGTGCACAAAGCGGAATACTCAGCCACCAGTGAGTAAAACGCATCAGATGATTAAACAGCGTAGTGAGGGCGAGCACATAGAGTATGGCCATTGCCATATGCAGCACATGCACTTGATGCCAAGCCACCACGACTAGCGAAGCTAAAACAAGACTGCCCACTACCTTGATGGCACTATTTGCCGATGACCTTGCCAATTTATGGCGTAGGTAATGGTCGACTTCGCTACTGGCATTTAAAAACGCATGGGCTTTATAAAGTGAATGGGCGAGTAGATGAAGCACCGCCAGTTCGTAATACCCCAAAGCACATTCCAATAACATGAAACCCATTTGTGCGCTGGTGGACCAGGCTAAACGCACTTTTACACTCACGCGGGTATGCATGACTAAAGCGGCGATAAGAGTACTTAAGCCGCTCCAAATCAATAATAACCATTTGGCTGGCTCGGCGATGCTGATCAGCGGCGCAAACAAAATAATCAAAAAGCCCCCGAGATTGACTATGCCAGCGTGTAACAGGGCAGATACCGGCGTGGGGGATTCAACCACTTGAATCAGCCAACCGTGAATGGGCAATTGGGCACATTTTATTAAAGCGGTAAGAACCAACAGGCCCGCGCTAATTTGTAATAACACAGGCAGCGGCATGGTTTGGTCGCCGGGAATTTGCGCCAGCCAGTCGCTGATCCAAGGGCTTTGCCAATGCAGGTAAAACAAGATAAAGGTGAGCCCGAGGCTGAATTCCGCGAAGCGGGCAAAAATGGATTTTTTGTGTGCAGCCAGAGCGGCTCTCGGGCGATTGGGAAATATCATTAACAAACGATGAAAACACAAGCTGATGGCAAGCCAAGCCAAGAAAAACACCAACATGTGGTTGCTGCTAATTACGCCCCATACGCTGAGTAAACTTAAACTAAACCAACGCTGAAAGTAGCGTGTGAGTATCAGCGCCAAAAAAGACACCAAGGGCAGCATCAATGCACTAAGCACTGAGGTATTGAACCACAGCATGGCGTGAGCATCGCTGCTTACTTGCAAAACGAGGTGGCCTAGCGACAGAAGCAAAGCCAAGCCGTAGCACCAGGCCATGTTTCGCCACTGTATGGAGCGTTCGGTGGGTATGGTTGCCAGCAAAAAGCTGCAGCCAACCAATACCAGCAAGGTCGTTAATATAGTTTGCATAAATTTGCGTCTTGGGTGAAAAGTGCGGGCAGTATGCAAAGCTATTTAAATTTCGTAAAATAGATAATAATTAACTATTTGTTCTTTTTAAGAGAATTATTAGTCGATTAAACTACCATCATTTATATTATTTTTGGCATGTTGCCCGCAGCGGTAATCTGACGCAATCGGCTCACGAACTGCATACCTCGCAATCGGCTTTATCCACTCAAATCAAACAGTTAGAACACAACATGGGGTGTACCTTGTTTGAACGTCAAGGGCGCCGCTTGCAGCTTACTCAAGCAGGGCAGCAAGCCTTGGTATTAGCTGATGATATTTTTTGAAGAACTTGAGGCCCTGCTCAAAGGAGAATGGCTTAATCCGGTACAACCTTTACGCATCGGTGCCATGTCGATCATGTCGCGAAATTTTGTCGAAGCCTTTATTTCACCCTTACTGCAACGTAAAAACGTGCAATTTACCTTGGTGTCAAAAGGTATCGGTAATTTGCTCAACGACCTATCAAACCATCAATTAGATGTGGTTTTGTCGAATGTGAATGTCGCGGTGGATGCGGGCAATTTATGGCAAGTGCAACTGTTAGCCCGCCAGCCCATTTCTATTGTTGGCCCAACAGACTTATTAGTGCATGACGAATTTCCCAAGGGTTTTGCGGATTTTCGCTGGGTTGTGCCCGGTAAACAGAGTGAGATCCGCGCAAGTTTTGATGCGTTTTGCAGCTATCATCAGTTTGAACCCGATATTCAAGCCGAAGTAGATGACATGGCGATGTTACGTTTGTTGGCGCGAGACAGTGGCGCGTTGGCGGTACTACCTAAGGTAGTAGTTAAAGACGAGATAACATCGGGTGTCATTAGTGAGTATTTACGCATACCCAAAGCCTATGAGCATTTTTATGCAATCACTGTAAAACGCAGTTTGCGGCACGTTGTGCTCGATGAGTTATTGACCGCGTCGATATTACGTTAAGCGGTTTAAGCCATCCATGGTGTTGCATACCAGCCCTACCATCCATGACAGGTCGTTCAGTCAGACGCTGCGGTGCAGCTAAACAAACTGATTTCACCCCAGAGGCGGTACCCGCCTTAGCAACCCATAAAGCAAAAAGCCCCAACGCACAACGTTGAGGCTTTTTACTTTATCATGGTGCCCAGAGGCGGAATCGAACCACCGACACGGGGATTTTCAATCCCCTGCTCTACCGACTGAGCTATCTGGGCTAAAACTTTTCGACTTAGGTTAGGGCGTTAAGCACTTGGCCTGTGGCGTCGTGGGTGCGTATTAAACGGATTCTGTAGATTTAAGTCAACTATTTTGTCGCAAATATTTCGTTTTGCGATGCGATTGCTGCAAAAACCGTCAATTTTCCGAGGTTAAGTGCCAATCTGACTAATCAGACGGGCACTTTACTTGGATTTTAAGGGCACGTAGCCTTCTACTTCTATGTCTTTACCGGCAAATAGAAAATCTTGCATCGCCCCTTCAAGAAACTGACGGTGTTCAACATTCATCATATTGAGCTTTTTTTCATTGATCAGCATGATTTGTTTTTTCTGCCATAAGGTCCAGGCTTCTTTGCTGATATTGTCAAAAATACGTTTACCCAACTCACCAGGATAAAGCTGAAAATCTAAGCCTTCGGCATCCTTTTTCAGGTATTCGCAAAAAACGGTTCTACTCATGTTATTTCCTTCATTCATTCACTGACTGTTGTGGGCGAGTTTAGCAAAGATGTTTGCTGGCGTCGTGGCACAATCGCTGCTGCATCGGACTGTGGTTATTGGCTTTGCTTAAACAGCATTGAGGCTGCTGAGAATTTGTATGGTGGGTACGGCCAAACCGACCTCAGCTGGTTGCTTTAGGTTGTACCAAAGTTGCTGATTTTCTTGCACGCCATTGTAGTTAGGGGCCTCAGCCAGGAGCAATTGCACAGGTTGGATGTCTAGGTGAAAATGGCTGAAGGTATGCCGAAAGGGCAGCAAAAAATGTGGGCTAAACTCGCTGAACCCTAAGGCTTCACTTTGTGTTTGCAGCTGGTGGAGCTGATCAATTTGATAAAATCCCCACAAGCCTCCCCAAATGCCACTGGCCGGACGTTTAAACAACAAAACGTGTTGTTGCCAACTTGGGATCAGCATAATGGTGCTGCGCACCGGAATAGTTTTTTTGGCTTTTTTGGCGGGAAATTCAGCGACGCGATTTTGCAGGTAGGCCTGACAATCATCAGCAACTGGACACGCATGGCAGCGCGGTGAACTGCGGGTGCACAAGGTAGCCCCCATATCCATCATCGCCTGATTATAATCCCCAGTGTGTACCTTTGGTGTGTATTGGTCGGCTAAAGCCCACAGTTGGTTTTCCATTTTTTTATCACCGGGCCAGCCAGAAATCGCGGCATGACGCGCCAGCACGCGTTTCACATTGCCATCTAAAATGCTATGCCCCTGATTGCCAGCCAAAGAGAGAATAGCGGCGGCGGTGGAGCGCCCAATACCCGGCAGGGCAATCACCGCGTCGATGTCAGTGGGAAATTCGCCGGCGTGTTGGCGCATGATTTGTTGCGCAGCACGCTGTAAATTGCGGGCGCGAGCGTAATAACCAAGGCCAGTCCAATGATGTAATACCTCATCTTGTGCTGCGTTAGCAAGACTGCTGATATCCGGAAAACGCTGCATAAAACGTTGATAGTAGCCAATCACCGTAGTGACTTGAGTTTGTTGCAGCATAATTTCTGACACCCACACTGAGTAGGCACTTTTGTGCTGTTGCCACGGTAAATCTTTGCGACCATGCTGGGCAAACCAGGCAAGGATGCGTTCTGCGAAAGAGGGGGTGGAACTTGATTTATTAGCTGACACAATAATACTTTTTTGCTTCTGAGGCTGGATTGCTGATAATACCCTATCCTGAGTATTTTGGTTTACTGCGAATTGATGTGAATACCCCAATAACCCCCCTGCGTGTTGACGACCTCTTGGCTATTAAACAGCCAGTGATATTTTTCCCTGGTACCCACTGCGACGAACGGGTATTCATGCCAATTTGGTCGTTGTTGCAGTTAGAAGAGCGTGCCTATGTGCCGTTGCAGTGGGCCGATACCTTGGCGCAAATGATGGCCTTAAGCCGAGATCGTTTGGCGTATTTTGACCAGCCGGTGCATCTTGTGGGGTTTTCGATGGGGGGGTATATTGCGGCGCTGCTTGCAGTGGAACAGCCTGCCAAAATTGCATCGTTGACACTCATTGGCAGCAGTGCGCAGCTCTTGCCAGAAGCTGAGTTACAACAACGCCACTTGCTCCTCACAGCAATTAAACAGGGTAAGTTTAAGGCCGTGAGTTCGACGCAAATTGCCACGATGTTCCATGCCAATAATCAAAACAACAGCGCACTTATCGATGTGGTCAAGGCGATGACGGCAGACTTGGGCTTATCAACTCTGAACAATCAAATGACGGCAACAACTCAGCGACAAAATCTCCTGAAATCATTGGCTGAAGCAGAATTTCACGTACATTTTGTGGCAGGGCAAGTAGACCATCTCGTGTCGGCCCATACGTTAAATAATGCTCAACAGCAGCTCAGAAACAGCACGGTTAAGTTGATTGATCAAGCTGGACACATGCTGCCATTGGAGCAACCCCTTGCTTTGGCAGAGTATCTTAGTCAAAAGTTGAGCTAGAATGACTTGCAATTGCCTTGGCTCACCGGATAATGCGCGGCCAATGTTTTTGCCATCCAAGATTTTGTAAAAAGAGTACGCATCATGAGTCAGTTTAAATCCGAACAAGAAGCCGCCGAATCAGGTGTTTACATCCGAAAAATTCAGAGCTTTGTGAAGCGCGAAGGGCGTTTAACCTCTGGTCAGGCAAAAGCCATCGAGCAATATTGGCCTGTTATGGGTTTAGCGCACAGCCAAGGCATGCTGAATTTTGTCGACGTATTTCAACGTTCAGCGCCAGTTGTTTTGGAAATTGGCTTTGGTATGGGCAAGTCACTGGTGGCCATGGCCAAAGCAGAAAGTGACAAAGACTTTATCGGTATTGAAGTACACCGGCCCGGTGTTGGTGCCTGTTTGGCAGAAGCTGCCCACGAGGATGTGAGCAATTTACGGCTGTATGAACATGATGCAGTGGCGGTATTGGCTGATTGCATTGCTGATAACAGCTTAAGTAGGGTGCAGTTATTCTTCCCTGATCCTTGGCACAAAACTCGCCATCACAAACGTCGTATTGTACAGAGTGAGTTTGTGCAAAAACTGCGGGGGAAATTGACCGTAGGCGGTGTGTTTCACATGGCCACTGATTGGCAAAATTATGCCGAGCACATGTTAGAAGTGATGTCTCATGCCCAAGGTTTTCGCAATCTGTCGGCGAGCCAAGACTATGTGCCACGGCCAGAGCAACGACCTCTTACTAAGTTTGAACAGCGCGGTCATCGCCTTGGTCATGGGGTTTGGGATTTAATGTTTGAGAAGGTCGAATAATGTTATCGCCAGCCAGCCAACTATTGGCCAGAAGCAGTGAGTTGTTTGAAAGTGGGCGTTGGTTATTGGTTAACCCCACCGATGCTTATATTAGCCAGCACTTTGCTCATGCTGATATTCAGGTTTTTCATCAGTTTTATGATATTTATCAGCAAAGTCAGCAAGTTGGGTTAACTCAGCAGCATGTTTTTGCCGCGAGTTACCCCACTAACAAGACGTTTGATGGGGCCGTGGTTTACATGCCCAAAGCCAAAGAACATGCGCGCATGTTGCTGGCAAACGTGGCGGCCTGTTTAAAACCAGGAGCCAACTTGTTGTTAGTGGGCGAAAACAAAAGCGGGGTAAAAAGCGCCGTTAAGTTGTTAGAGCAGTACTGCCAGCAGGTGAACAAAATTGATTCTGCGCGACATTGTGCCTTGTATGGCGGACAACTAGACCAAACTGTTGCGCCCTTTAATATTGAGCAATGGCAAAAAGTGCAAAAAATTCAAATCGCTGATTTGTCTTACACCTTGTGCTCACTGCCTGGTGTGTTCAGTCATGGCGAAGTGGATATCGGCACACGTCAATTGCTCGAAAATTTGCCACGTTATCACGCGGGGCGCTGCCTAGACTTTGGCTGCGGTGCAGGGGTGATTGGTTGTTTTGTGGTCTTGAAAAATCCACAAGCCCAAGTAGTGATGAGTGATATCTCGGCATTAGCTTTGTATTGTGCCGAAAAAAGTGCGGCCTTAAACAAGGTGCAAGTTAGCGTACAACCTTCTAATGGTTTAAGTGCATTAAGCGGTAAATTCACGACGATACTGACTAATCCGCCTTTTCACACCGGCATTCAAACTGACTACACGGTCACCGAAAATTTTATAGCGGGCATCAAAAGCGTGTTGACCTCTGAAGGCAGTTTACTGTTAGTGGCCAATCAATTTTTGCGCTACGCAGAATTACTGGAAAAGCGCTTTAAGTCTGTGCACTTGATCAGTCAATCGACAAAATTCAGTGTTTATCAGTGTGCAGCTTGTCGTTAGTATAAAGACAATATAGTTTGTTGTGCCCTGTGGTTTGACTAAACCAAGGCAAAATGAAGGATGCTAATGAAAATTTTATTCGTTGTATCAGAAGTAGAAGACTTAGTGAAAACCGGCGGTTTGGCTGATGTTGGCAAAGCGCTGCCCTTGGCCTTACATGCCTTGGGACACGAAGTACTGATTGTCATGCCTTACTACCAAATTTTGGCTGATAAATTCTCAGCGCCAACATTAGGTGATCAACAAACCTTATTCGCTTACCAACAGCCTTATCATTTTACTGTGCGAGAAATGTCACTTGAAAAACTGCGGGTTTTAGCTGTCGATCACACGGGGTTCTTTGGCCGCAAGGGTTTGTATTCAGACGATTATCATGCCTACCCTGACAACGCTGAACGTTTTGCATTTTTTGCGCATGCGGCGTTAAAAACGGCGCAAAGTGTCGATTTTCAGGCTGATATTGTGCATTGCAATGACTGGCATACAGCCCTGACTCCCTACTTTATGCACATAGATGACAGTGGTTTTTTTGCCAACAGTAAATCGATTTTCACCATCCACAATGGCGCCTATCAGGGCACCCAGCGTTTTACCGACATCCCATATTTGCAACCTCATCACCAGTTGCAGCATCAATTAGATGGAGACGCTTTGAATTTTGTGCGCATGGGTATTCGCTACGCCGACAAGATCAATGCGGTGAGCCCAAATTATGCCCAAGAGCTGCTATCCCCTCTTGGTTCTCATGACTTGTACGCCGAGTTTCAACGTCGCCAATATGATGTAAGTGGCATTCTTAACGGATGTGATTACAGTCAGTGGGACCCCATTTCTGATCCGCATATCGCTGCGCAGTTCAGCCTAGATAAGTTCTCGGGCAAGGCTTTATGTAAGACCCAACTGCAGAATGAGATGGGCCTCAATCAAAGTGCCAATACCCCAGTAATCGGTATGGTATGTCGCTTAACAGAGCAGAAAGGCTTTGGTTTTATTTTGCCGATGTTGGAACGTGCCCTTAAGCATAAAGTTCAAATAGTCATTATCGGTACAGGTGATCCTGCCATCAGTGACATGTTGCATGCACTCGCCAAGCGTTACCCAGATAAACTCGTATTTCAGCAAGACTTTAGTGTGGTTAAGGCCCACATGATTGAAGCGGGCAGTGATTTCTTTTTGATGCCGTCATTATTTGAGCCCTGTGGCTTGAATCAAATGTACAGTCTTGCCTATGGCACCTTGCCCATTGTGCGAGCCGTAGGTGGTCTAAAAGATACCGTCATCGATGTTCATGCTCAGCCCGAGCAAGGCACTGGCTTTGTTTTTACTGAACCAAGTGCCGAAGCACTACTGGCATGTGTTGTACGCGCTTTGTTGTTTTATCATGAATATCCTGACGATTTTTTACTGACCCAAAAACGAGGTATGGCCACCCGCTTCACTTGGCAAGATGCAGCCTTGCAATATCAAGGGTTATATCAACAGGCGTTAGCATAAATAGATGAAACGCTTGATCAACAGTTTCGGCTTAGTCCTTTTTGCCAGCGCTCAGGTGGCTGCAGCGGTGCCAGCAGAATGTATTCAATTGCCCAGTCGGCAGCAGAGTTGCCCACATTTATTGTATAAAAAATCGGCCCTAGCAATCACAAAACTTGGTGTTCAGCCGAATGATATGATTTGTATTTGCCTAAGTGATATGGCTATAGTGCTTACTGAGTCTACAAGACCAGAAGCGCAATTAGACAAACTCAAAGCCTTACAGCAGTTGCAACAAGCTTTTGCCTTAGACGAAAAACAAATAAGAGCCTTGGTGCGCTACTAGGATGTTTAGTATTTATCCTTATTGTCATGGCAAACAGCGTGCAAAGCTTAAAGTCGCATCGACAGTGCATTTAGTCATTAGTAAGGATAGTGTTTAGGCATGGCCAATACTGCAAAATTTTTGTCCATCAAAAGTCTTATTATTTGGGTGGTGATGACTATTACCTCCTTATCGTTAATCGTCGCATCTGGCATCAACCTTTTTTCGCAAATAGATTCCTACGAACGTGCACTGACCAGCAACGTTAACACCATTGCTGAATTGGTTGGGGGCAGCGCTAAACCTTATTTGTTGGCGGGTCAAACAGATGAATTAGATGCCGGACTGAAAGTGGTGAAAGCCGCAGATTTTGTCGAAAATGTGCAGGTGTATACCCTGCAAGGTGACAAATTAGTATTTTTTGCCAGTTATAACAAAGACGGCATTGCGCTGGTAAAACTAAAGTACGAGCAGGTAGATGAGCTTCGTGAAGTCAAAATTACTGACGATGTGGTTGAGATTATTCGGCCCATCGTGAATGAAGATACAACAGTGGGCTATGTGTATTTACGTGCATCAGCCGAAACGCTGCAAAGCGAAATTGCTTACTCAATTTTGTTAACCGTGGTGGTGTTAATGCTGTGTTTGGGCATCTGTTTTTTCCTCACCTTAAAACTACAAAAGGCCATTACTGCCCCCATCGAATCCATGGTGTTATTAGTTCAGCGAATTACCCGACAAAAAGACTTTTCAAATCGAGCCGAACCCAATGGTATTCGCGAGCTCGACATTTTGGGTGAAGCATTTAACGGTATGTTAGAGCGTACCCAAGACCATATGCAGCGCCAAGCCGATGCTGAGCAAGAATACCGTAGCCTCAATTCGAGCCTCGAAGAAAAAGTCAATCAACGTACCTTGGCGTTAAAAGAGGCCAATGGCGAGCTGATTCAAACTTTGGAAAAACTCCATCAGTTTCAACGGCAAATGGTGCAAAACGAAAAAATGGCTTCGTTAGGGGACATGGTTGCCGGCGTGGCGCATGAAGTTAATACCCCCATCGGCTTAGGTGTGACCGCATCCACCATGATGCTCGACCGCTTGAGTGATTTACGTAAAGGGTTTGAAGACAAAACGCTTAAAGCCAGTGCCTTAGCTAAATTTATCAATGAAAGCGAAGAAAACCTGAATATCATTTACCGCAACCTTAATCGTGCTGCTGAGTTAATTTCAAGCTTCAAACAAGTTGCCGTGGATCAGAGTTCCGAAAACAACCGAGTATTCTCGTTTGCTAAATTGATGGAAGAAATATTACTGTCAATGCGGCCTAAACTAAAACGGGTTAATCACGACATTCATGTGCATTGCGCTAACGATCTTTATGTTGAATCCAAAGCTGGGCCAATTAATCAGATTATGATTAATTTGATCATGAACTCCATTATTCATGGTTTTGAGTTTATGGATAAAGGCACCATCGATATTCATATCCAACTCATCGACGATAAAAAAATCAATATCATCTTCAAGGACAATGGCAAAGGTTTGCCTGAACAGCTGCGTAAGCGGATTTTTGATCCCTTTGTCACCACCAAACGTGGTCAGGGTGGAAGCGGGTTGGGCATGCATTTAGTTTACAACTTGGTTACGCAAGCGCTGAATGGCTCAATTTCACTGCACAGTGAAAAAGGCAAAGGGGTGGAGTTCAATATTATTTTTCCGGTGAAGAAAGTGGATGCAGCAAGTGTTGAACGTTTGGGGGCGTTTTAGTTGTCACCCAGCACTGTGCAGGCCTGCTAGCTTGCACAAAAAAGTCGTTTGCAATCGAATTCAGTGATCAGACATAGATATATTTAATTTAAACTAGATAAAACCCTGATTTTTAGATATTTTCTGATAAACTTTTAGGCAAAACTTAACACGGCGCTAAATCATGCAGACTCCCAATATACTCATTGTTGAAGATGAAGTTGTTACCCGCACCACCCTCAAGAGCCTATTTGAGGCCGAAGGGTACAATGTATTTGAAGCTGAAAACGGCGAGCAAATGCATGATTTTTTTGAAAACAACACCATTAACCTGGTGATCATGGACATTAACTTACCGGGTAAAAACGGTTTGATTTTGGCTCGTGAGGTACGTGGTCGTAAAAATATTGGTTTGATTTTCTTAACGGGTCGCGACAATGATGTTGATCGCATTTTGGGTTTAGAAATCGGTGCCGACGATTACTTAACCAAACCCTTTAATCCTCGTGAATTGACCATCCGTGCCCGTAACTTATTAGCGCGTACCAGCAATAGTAATGAAGACGACGATTTACCTAGCCGCGTGAGTTTTAATGGTTGGATCCTTGATGGTGACAGCCGTAGCCTGATTTCACCGAGCAGTAATGAATTTCGTCTGCCGCGCAGTGAATTTCGCGCCCTGCATTTATTTTTAAGTAACCCAGGCAAAATTCTCACCCGTGAACAACTTATCATGGAAATGACCGGTCGCGAGTTGCGTCCCAATGACCGCACCGTTGACGTGACCATCCGCCGCATCCGTAAGCACTTTGAGTCAGAAGTTAATGCCGATGACTTGATCGTCACCATTCATGGCGAAGGCTACCGCTTCTGCGGTGCAGTGGACGCCTGAGATCATAAATATTTTGTCATAAAAAGCAGCTTCGGCTGCTTTTTTTGTATTCCTTCACGTTTTTCCAGATATTAAGTTTTATTTAAGATTCGCCCTGTAGGCTCACCTCATAATCCGTGTATTAGGTCTAAAATGTGAGAGTGTTTCCAGTCGTAGTTATGTTGTTGTGTAGTGTGGTGCTGACCACCAGCGTCGCAGCCGAATCTGTTCCTGCGAGCCTGGCTCCGAATTTTGCTTTGAACGCCCCGTCGCTGCCAGCCACGCTGGCCGACTTAAAGGGCAAAGTAGTTTATGTGGATTTCTGGGCGAGTTGGTGCAAGCCCTGTCGCAAGTCTTTTCCTTGGATGAATGCCATGCAAGAAAAATTTGCAGGAGAACTCCAGGTTATCGCCATTAATTTAGACAGTGAGCAGCACTTAGCTACCGAGTTTCTGCATAAAGTGCCCGCCAGTATGCCCATTGTTTATGACCCAGAAGGCGTCATTGCCAAACAATATCAACTTTTAGGCATGCCTAGCAGTTACCTCATCGATAAAAAAGGCCAAGTACGTTTTGCCCACAAAGGATTTTTTACCGAACGAAGCAGCCAATATGAACAAGAAATTCTCGCCTTAATACAAGAGTCGGAGTAAGCCAAAATGAAAAAAACCATCATGAAATTCGCTGTGCTGTTGTTGGCCATTCAAGCCATCGGCTGCGCCAGTTTGGGGGTTGAACCGTGGGAGCGTGATTTATTAGCCAAAGATGAAATGGCCCTCGATGCCGAAGGGAATGACTTGGGCCTTGATGATCACATTTATTTCAGTAAAGAAGGTACCAGCGGTGGTAGAGCTTTTGCGGGTGGAGGTTGTGGATGCAACTAACTAAGCTGACAAATTTGCACACCAACAAAGTGCCAAATATTTCAGCCGCCCTCGCAGCGGCTACGTGTGCATTGCTGGGTACTTTACCTGCTCAGGCTGCAGGCCCCTTAGAAGATTGGAAGATAGATACCTCGTTAATGTATTACGGTGAAACAGACCGAGTCAGTGCCATTGAAACGGTAATTAACGCTGAAAAAGATTTTGGTGATGAACATATTTTTGTGGGTAAGTTTGTTGTTGATGCGTTAACCGGCGCGTCGGCAACAGGTGCAGTTGCCCAGTCTACCGTGCAAACCGTTAGTCGTCCCTCGGGTGCTGGCACTTATCAGATTGCTGCGGGAGATACGCCACTTGACGACACTTTTAAAGATACACGCGTGCAAGTCAGTGGACAGTGGACGCAACCCTGGTCAGACAATAGCCGCTTAAGTTCTGGTGCGCAGATATCTGCTGAACATGACTACTTTTCTGCCGGGATCAACAGTTCCTATGCTTATGATTTATTTAATAAAAATACGACTTTGTCGGCAGGCCTTGCCTTATCTTATGACATCATCAAACCTGAAGGGGGAATTCCCCTGCCGTTTGGCCTAAAGTCATACTCGGCAGGTCCTGGAGAGGATGATGTTGGTGATGACGACGCTTATGAAAATGACGACGACGATGGTATTGATGCTAGACGCGCAGACAACGACAATAAAACCACGGTTGATCTCTTATTTGGCTTAACGCAGGTCATTAATCGGCGCATGTTAATGCAGTTTAACCTCGGTTATTCAATGGTTGATGGTTATTCAACTGACCCTTATAAAGTATTGAGTGTCGTGAACGGTCTTGGTCTTACTCAGCAATTACTTTATGAAAATCGTCCCGATAAACGGGCTAAAACCTTTGCGTTTTGGCAAACCAAGTATGCCCTGAATAATGGCGTCGCTGATATTTCCTATCGCTACGCAAGCGACGACTGGGATGTGAATTCACATACCATTGATTCGCGCTTACGCATAAATGTGGGTGACAACAGTTATATTCAGCCACACCTGCGTTACTACCAACAAAGTGCCGCCAACTTTTATCAACCGTTTTTAATCGAGGGACAAAGTTTACCTGAGTTTGCCACCGCCGATTATCGCTTAGGTGAGATGACAGCGTATACCATTGGCCTTAAATACGGCACGCAAGTGAATGATGGTGACGAACTGTCATTCCGTCTTGAATACTATCAGCAAAGTCCCAAAAATGCGGGTTTTGCAGAGCCTGGTAGCCTACAAAACTTGGATTTGTATCCCAGTATCAAGGCGGTGATTGCACAAGTGAACTATCGCTTTTAAGCTGGTAAAAAATCTGAAAGGGAAAGCTGAGTTTTGTCGTCACTTGATTCACCCAAGCACTATGTTATTGAGCAGCGAAACGACCACATCTGTGGTCGTTTCCAGGCAATGGCGAGTCCCTGCGAAATATTGATTGATACGCAAGATCTGCATTTGGCTGAACACCTCACGGCGTTGGCGTATGCGGAAGCCAAGCGCATAGAATACAAATACAGTCGTTACATTGCCGGCAATCCTGTGGATGTTATCAATCGCAGTCAGGGGACGCCTGTTGGTATTGATGAGGAAACGTGGCGTTTATTACAATTTGCGCAAACGTGTTTTGAACTGAGTGACGGCATGTTTGATATCAGCTCTGGTGTATTGCGCCGTGCATGGCGCTTTGATGGCTCTGATAAACTCCCTTCTGCGCAACTCGTTGCACAGTTGTTACCTTTAGTTGGCTGGCAAAAAGTGCGTTTTGATGCCAGCAGTATTACCTTACCCACTGGTATGGAATTGGATTTTGGTGGGATTGGAAAAGAGTACGCGGTGGATTGCGTGGCCAAGTTGCTGACGCAAAACACAGTGGATACCTCAGTTGTGGTCAATTTTGGTGGCGATATTCAAGTCACACAGCCGCGTCAACATGGGCAACGCTGGCAGATCGGCATCGAAAGTTTACAAGGCTATCAGTACATTGCAAAGTTGCTGAGCATCCACAGTGGTGGGCTCGCTACCAGCGGTGATGCCCGCCGTTATTTGTTAAAAGACGGGGTGCGTTACAGCCACATCTTAAATCCCAAGACCGGTTACCCTGTGCGCGATGCGCCACGCTCTATCACGGTAGCCGCCGATCATTGTGTGCAAGCCGGTCTACTGGCAACCCTCGCTTTGTTGCAAGGGGCGGCAGCCGAAGACTTTCTCGCCAAGCAACATGTCAAATATTGGAGTTTCCGCCACACCGATCACCATGCACAGTAAATTTTGTGATCAGTCCATGACTAAGGTCAACGCAGAGTCGTTGTCTTTTCGATGGGTGATGTCAAAGGTTTTAGTGCGGTTACCCACACTGACTTGGATCTGATAATCACCATAAAAACCTCGCACGGAGTATTTCCCTGTGGCATCACTGACACCAGAAAAATCATTCCACCACGTTTGGTAGATCAAAGTTTGCCAAGCCTCAGCATTGGGTTTGGCTTGCCAGTTTTGCCTGAACATGGCCCCTTGCGGCAACCAAATTTGACCTTCCCAAAAGCCCCACAATTGCACGCCAACTGTTGCTGGATGACTGAAAAATAAGGTTAAGAAATCACGGGTATAGTCGGCTTGGAGAGTTTCATCGAGGGTATTAATGTCGAATTCAGTGGCGCGGATCGCTAGCTCTGGAAAGGCCTGATGATAGCGTTCCAACAAGAGATAGAGTCTGTCGATGTCAGTGAGAATTTCACTGAAATGGCTTTGCAAACCAATGCCGGTAATGGGTGCTTGGTTGTCGACTAAATATTGGATGGTATCTTGATAATGTTGTTGATGTGCAGTGTTACGCCCACCGCCGCTTAAGATGGAGTAATCATTGATAAACAAGCCATGACTTGGCAGTGTGTTGCGCGCCTGGGCAAACCAGTCAAGCATTACCTGGTTACCAAACGCGTCCATCAGGTAATGGTTGTCATAAGGTTCGTTTAACACATCCCATTCATTCACCACTGCTTGCGTGGCTTGGCCAATGTCTGCAATATGATCAAGCACAACTTGTTTTACGGCGGGGTTGGCGGCAGCGGGATCGGTGGGCAAGTAGCCTTGCACTAATTGTGGCAGGTTGCGCTTTGATGGCCATACCATGACATGACCACGGGTGTAATAGTTGTGCTCTTGCAACCAAGCCAGGGCCTCAATGGTTTGCTGTTGATTAAACTGCTCACCCCATTCCCCAATCCATGGCCCCCATTTTAAATCATTTTCAGTGCCCGACTGATTGAAATAATCGAGTAGTACCTGGCGATAATTATCGCCATTTGTTGATTGCTCAAGTAAGCGTTGCGCGTGGATCACACTGCCAAAATGATAAGCATGACGTTTAAAGTTAATCTGTAGATTGGCATCTTTGATCGCTTGGCCGTTGGCCTCTTTCACCATCAACTGCAATTCGCCTTTTCGATATTGTTCAATTCGTGCATCCGCTGCTGCGCGCCAACTCGCATCGGCTTCACGACCACCATAACTCAAGGCTGTTTTGGGTAAACTAGCCAAGCTGCGTGTTTGCCCATAACTGATCACTTCAATGCCGCCAATTTGAATGGTTTGTGCCTTGTCGCCACTGCCTAGACCTAATTTCAATTGCAGTTGCCCCGACGCAAAGCTTTGCCCTACTTTGACGGGAATAAAATACTCTTGCCACTCACTGTCGCTGCTTATTTCTCGCACCACATATTTTTCATAGTCAGGGCCTGGCCCCTCCATAAATACGGTGGCAAAACCTGCACCTGTCTCATACTGGGTGGCGGTTGTGCGTAAAAATACATGAATCAACAACACATCGTTGGTCGAGACGGCCGCATTTAAAGGAAATACCGCCTGACCTTGCCAAAATTCCCCCTGAGGGCGGCGAATTTCAATGTCTAAGGCTTGATTGAATTCGCCATGTTCAGCACTGACCACTTGTATCGATATATCACCCGCATTGGCGTACAACGTTGGTGCGAGTGCTTGGCTTGGGCTTAGTAGTGCTGTGCCACCAGCAGGGATGGGCGAAGATTCTGGCGGTGGCGGTGGCGGTGGCGGTGGCGATGCAGGCGGTGTTATTGGTCCTGAACTGATGGGCTCATTTGCTCCGCCAGAGCTGCCACAACCAGAGACTACTATCAGGCAGGCGAGGAGAAGACACTGGTTAACAAGGGTACTGAATGTCATGATTTTCTCTAAAGTTGAGGCTACATGGCGTATTAGAAAACAGCGTACCGAGAAAAACCATTGGCGATTTTGCTATGTCAATTACGATATAAAGTTTTAATTAAATGAAAACCGAATTGGGTTTTGACTGGCCCATGTACTTCTAAAATGGGCTTTTTAAAAACCACTTGATCAAAGGCTCGCACCATTTGTCCGGGGCGAAACTCCCCGAGGTCTCCCCCTTTTTTGCCAGACGGACAAATTGAGTACTTCTTGGCAAGCGCTTGAAAATTTGCACCTTTGGCTAACATGGCCTTAATTTTTTCCGCTTCATCTTGAGTTTTGACCAGGATATGGCAGGCACTGGCTTTCATCGTTTTACTTCCTCTTTTACCACGCTTGGCTATGACGGGCTTCACAATTGACTATCTTACAGGATTAGCGGCTAACACAAAAAAGCTTCAGGCATCCGGGCTATTGGCACTGCACGATACGTGTACACGACCTTGTGTTACAGAATGTTAAATAGTATTATTTATATTATAAATAATGCGTCGATAATAGCTGAGTAAATTTGTTCAGTGCATACGCGGTCGAGGTTTGGCAATGAATCTATTAGAAATTACCCATAGACGTAAAAATCCCCTCAGTGGAGATTGGGTATTGGTGTCGCCCCATCGGAATAATCGCCCATGGCTAGGGGCAACCGAGGCAGTGAGTGAGCATCAACTACCTGCACATGATCCAAGTTGTCCATTGTGTCCACGCAATGTGCGCGCCAATGGCGAAGCCAATCCCGATTATGCAACAACCCACGTATTTACTAATGATTTTGGTGCCTTAACACCGGCCACCAGTGAACATTCTGCTGATTATGCAGCACCGAGCAGTTTATTTACTGCAGAGCAGGCTAATGGCGAGTGTCGTGTTATCTGTTTTTCGCCACAACACAACCTCACTCTGCCTGAGTTATCGCATTCAGCCTTAGTGGCAGTGGTTAACACCTGGCAGCAGCACTACGTGGAATTAGCGGCGCAATATCGCTGTGTGCAAGTTTTTGAAAATAAAGGCGCTATCATGGGTTGCTCTCAGCCACATCCTCACGGCCAAGTGTGGGCGCATCCACATTTATCCAGTGAAATTGATCAGGAAGATCAGCAGCAATTGGCCTATTTTCAAGCCCATGGGCGGGCTTTATTGGCCGACTATGTGGTGCAAGAGCAACAAGCCAAACAGCGCATTGTATTTGAAAATGCCCACTGGCTAGTGGTGGTTCCTTTTTGGGCGGCGTGGCCCTTCGAAACCTTGGTGCTGAGCAAAGATGACGTGCAACATTTTGGGCAATTGCAGCAGGGGCAAATGGAAGCGTTAGCAGAAGCGCTGAGTGTAATTACTACCAAATATGACAATGTATTTAATTGCAGTTTTCCGTACTCGATGGGCTGGCACAACGCGCCAAGTAACCACAATGGAGATACAGACAGCAAGCAACATTGGCGTTTGCACGGTCATTTTTACCCACCCTTGTTGCGTTCGGCAACGGTGAAGAAACACATGGTTGGCTATGAAATGTTAGCTGAAAGCCAACGTGACCTCAGTGCCGAAACCGCCGCGAAAATCTTAATTGCCGCCAGCCACACCCATTATAAAGCAGGATAATTTCATGTCGCACACAGCACTCCAACAACAATTTTTAGCTTTTTATGGTGAGCCAGCTCAGGGTATTGCCGCTGCACCGGGGCGAGTTAATTTGATTGGCGAATTTACTGATTATAATGACGGGTTTGTGTTTCCTTGTTCCCTAGAGTTTCGTACCAAAGTGTTATTTCGCACCCGCAGCGATAATCAAGTGGTGGTGCGGTCGCTGAGCTATCCCAATGAGCTAGAGCAATTTGCTATCAACAGTGAAATTGTAGAAGGCAAGTCGCACTGGGGTAACTACATTCGTGCGGTGGCTTATGTATTGCAGCGCGCTGGGCATCAATTAAAAGGAGTGGATTTATTAATTGATAGCGATGTGCCGCAGGGCAGTGGTTTGTCGTCTTCGGCGGCCCTTGAGGTGGCGATTGGTGGCATGTTTAATCATGTGGCAGATTTGGGTTTATCGGTTGAACGCATCGCCTTATTTGGCCAAGAAGCTGAAAATGATTTCATGCATTGTAAGTGCGGCATTATGGACCAGCTTATTTCGGCCAAAGGTCAGCTTGGCCATGCCCTGCTGATAGATTGCCAAGACTTAAGTACCAAAGCGGTGCAAATTCCCGATGATTTATGCCTGATTATCATCAACTCAAACTACCCACGAAAGCTAGTCGACAGTGAGTACAACCAACGACGAGTTGACTGTGAACAGGCTGCAAAAATAATGGGCGTGGTGAATTTGCGTCACGCTTCAGCTGAGCTACTTGCAGCATCTAAACCTCAGTTATCCGATACCCAATATCGCCGGGCTCACCATGTGATTACCGAAAATGAACGGGTTATTGCCGCAACAGACGCTTTGCAAAACAATGATATGGCGGCCTTGCGTCTGCTTATGACCGCGTCTCATCAAAGTTTAAAACATGATTTTGAAGTTACAGTGCCCGCCACAGATGGTTTAGTGGAAATTTGTAATGCAGTGTTAGGTGAACGTGGTGCAGTGAGGATGACAGGGGGCGGGTTTGGTGGCGCGATAGTGTGTTTATGCCGAACAGATGACGTTAATGTTGTTCAAGAGGCGGTAAAACAACACTACAGCAAACGCTTCAATCTGCAGGCCGATATTTATGTATGTTCAGCCGGAGCGGGTTTGCAGATTGAAATCTTTTAGCGCTCATGGCGCCGAACAAAGAACTACTGGTGGGGATAATCTGTCTGCCTTCTACTTTAATGTTTAAAGGAAATCTTATGTCAATGTTGCAACAAGTCAGTGCTTTGTCACGTTTTGCGCGTTTATTACTCTGCAGTAGTTTGGTTTTGATGGGCGCTCAGGTTAATGCAACTGATGCGCCTGAACAGCTTTATCCAGCGCTAACCAAGGAAGTATTACCTGAGTTGGCCAGTCGGGGGGCTTATGGTGTTGGAGTGCGAACCCTAAGTGTGGTTAATCCTCAACAATTCGACCCAAGCACGCAGCAAAATAAAGACCGCTCATTGACCCTTGAAGTCTGGTATCCCGCTGCCCTTGAGAGCAATGCGCCATTGAGTAGTTATGAAGATGAGACTCGCACAGGTATTAAATTTAGTATTCAAGCCAATGCAGTACGTGACGCTAAAATCAATGAGGGCGGTACTTATCCTCTGGTAGTCATGTCGCATGGCTACACAGGGTATCGCAGCATTATGTTTTATTTGGGGGAACACTTAGCCTCTCATGGCTATATTGTGGCCTCAATTGACCACACCGATTCCACTAATGCCGATGTGGACATGATAAATGCACCTTTTTCTGGTTTTGTCAGCACGCTGTTAAATCGCTCTCGCGACCAGCAATTTGTATTAGCGTATTTTCGCAGTCAAGCCAACTTTGCCAACACGTTTGTTGATACCCAGCATGCAGGGCTGGTTGGCTACTCTATGGGCGGGTTTGGCGCAGTCAATACCATTGGCGGCTGTTACGACTTCAATGCTGTGAACGCAGCAATGTTCACTGGAACAAGTGATCCCGCGCTGGTGCCTCAAGTACAACAACTGCTTAACAGTTGTGCTGGGGGGCAATATCAAGATATTAAAGTCGATCCTAGTTGGAAAGCCATGGTGGCTTTCGCGCCGTGGGGTGGCCAACATCAGTTGTTCAAGCCTGAGGCTATGGCCAAGATCACCACCCCCGTTTTGTATATTGCCGGTGATTTGGATGATGTTTCAGGTTACAGCGGCATCCAAAGTTTGTATGAGTTAACCGGCAGTGACAAATACATGCTCACCTATCACAACGCCCGCCACAATGTAGCGCCCCACCCAGCTCCCGCTGCGGCCAGTGGCAGTGAAATGGATCTGGGACATTATTATGAGCCGGCATGGTCGAGCCGTACCCTCAATGAAATCAATAAACACTTTGTATTGGCGATGTTTGATTGCCACGTGAAAGGTTTGGAAGAGCAGTGTCAGTTTTTAGACCTACCGGAAAATGGTGATCAGCGCCCAGTGGATGGTAAAGTCCCACCCCCTTGGTTGGGGTTTGACAATCGATTTTCAACTGGCATGAGTTGGCAGTCTTCAAAAGCAAAAAATACCCCGCAATAGTCTTGCAAAAATGGCGTAAATTCAAACGCTTACAGCTTTGTTAAGGTTTAGGGTCAAGGCCTTGTTGTAAGCGAAGATGCTCTCGTCAGGTTATTGTGGCGCAGGGCTTTCTCGCCAGCCTAAACCAGTGCAAGTTCAGCTTCAGTAGTGTGTAATCCTGAATTGCTTTATATTGATGCCAGTCAGGCGAATCTTTAGGGCCTCATTTCAATGCAAGGAATAATCATGAAAACTGCTCGCTACTTGGGTTTACTCGTCGTCAGTACCTTCACTTTATCTGTCTGCTCTCTATCTGTTTGGGCCCAGTCACTGAAGGACACACCGCATGCTAAAAAAGCCCTTGAAATATACAAAACAGTGATAGAAATACCCACAGTAGCGGGACGTGGCAAAGTGCCAGAAATGGCGGCCTATCTTGCCTCTGAACTAAAGGCTGCGGGTTTTAGCGACGAAGATATTCGGATTATCCCCAGCGGTGAAACTGCTTCACTGGTGGTGCGTTACCCAGGGGATGGTTCAGCTAACAAACCGCCTATTTTATTGTTAGGTCATATGGATGTAGTGGAGGCTCTAGACAAAGACTGGGAACGTCCTCCATTTAAACTCACCCAAGACGATAAGTATTTTTATGGTCGTGGCACCATAGATAACAAGTTTGGCATTACGATGCTGACTGCTACCTTCATTCGTCTAAAAAAAGCCGGCTATGTGCCGAATCGCGATGTATTTCTTGCCTTTTCTGGGGATGAAGAGACAGGCATGGAAACCACAAAAATGTTGGCCTATCACACGCCAGAACTCGCCACCGCAGAATTTGCCCTGAACTCTGACGCAGGTGGTGGTGACCTCGATGAAAGCGGTCACGCCGTGGCTTATTTAGTGCAAGCGGCGGAAAAAACCTATGTAAGTTTTGAGTTAACCGTGCGCAACAAGGGCGGACACAGTTCGCGTCCGCGGGCAGACAATGCTATTTATGAATTGTCTGAGGCCCTCGGGCATATTAAGCAATATCACTTCCCGGTACGATACAGTGATATGACTCGCGCATTTTTTGCCACTTCTGGCAAACAAATGGGCGGCGAATTAGGGGCGGCGATGATGGCCTTTGCCGACAATCCAAACAACCAACAAGCTTCAGATCGTCTAGAGCAAGAATCATCTTTTGTTGGCACCACGCGCACTACTTGTGTTGCGACCATGCTAAGAGCGGGTCATGCCGAAAATGCTTTGCCCCAGTCAGCCACCGCCACGGTAAATTGTCGAATTTTCCCCGGGGTTAAGGTAAAAGAGGTAGAAGATACCCTGCGCAAAGTGGTTAAAAACGACAACATCGAATTTGTAATTTTAGGTGATGCAGACGAAAGCCCTATTTCTGAACCAAGGGAAGATGTCATGGCAGCGGTCAAAAAGGCGGTGCATGCACGCTACCCCGATGTCGAAATTATTGCCTATATGGAGTCAGGCGGCACCGATGGTAAACATTTTCGTAAAGCCGGCATACCCACCTGGGCAATATCAAGTGCATTCATGAACCCAGATGAAATGTTTGCTCATGGGCTGAATGAGCGTTTACCCATCAAAGCCTTTTATGAGGGCTTGGATCACTGGACTATCATTTTAACAGAACTGACTCAGCCACAGTGACAAGCAGTATATAACAGCAACCTAAGGATAACGCTCTGGTTTATACCTGTAAGAGGCAAGTTTGTTCGCTTAAACCCAGTGACTCATCTAACTGATAGATAAACAAATGACCAGCTTCTGGTTGCTGGGCTGCCTGTTGTGGGTTGAGGCCCAATTTTGAGCTCGTAACCATTAACCAGTCCATGTTTGGGCCACCAATTGCCACACTGGAGGGTTGCGACACCGGCATGCAAACTTCACGCAAAATCTTGCCATCGGGCGCATACCTAACTACCTTACCAGCGCCCCAATGCGCACTCCACACACAGCCTTGTGCATCAACGATGGAACCATCTGGATGAGCATTGTCAGGGGCGGTAGCAAATAACCTTTTATTGTTCAATGTGCCGTTAAGGGGGCAGAAATCGTATTGAAAAATTTGATGGGTAGGTGAATCTGCGTGGTACATCGTTAGGCCATCAGGGCTCCAACATAAACCGTTTGATATCGCGATATTATTTAAATGCGCGCGAGCTTTACCTCCACGCTGCAAGCAGTACAAACTGCCACTTTGCTCAGCAAGCTGTGCATCCTCCACCATCGAGCCAGCCCAAAAACGCCCTTGTCGGTCAACCCGGCCATCGTTGAATCGTAAGCCGGGTGCTGCGTGTAACAAACGGTCTAACCAGCGTAAGTTACCACTCGTAAAGTTATACACGGCAAAACCCTCAGCGAAGGCAGCAATGATTTGATTTTCGTTATTTTTGTCATTTGCTTCGCTAGCCAAAAAAGCGAAGCTACCCACCCGTTGTGGCAATGAAAACTTCTCGATTTTTTGGTTTGCTAGGTTATAGCGTTGTAACAGTGCCGCTTCGATGTCAATCCAATAAATCATCTGCTGCTTTGCATGCCACAATACGTTTTCACCCAAAATATTGTCTGCGGGTATCACGGCGATACACGCATAGTCTGCGTGTTTTATGGCATTGGAGGTTGGCATGTTGCGGCTCGAAATCTTGCTATGTAAGCGGGGGGAGGCTCAGCTGCGCCGGGACACACAACCCACAGAATTCAAAAAGTTTTGCTAGCATACACACACTTGCGCCCATGAACAAAATTGCTGAGCTAAAATCCGAATTTTTTATTGCCAACGGCGGCACTAACAGGCACCCTTAATCTTATATAAGATTAATAATACAAACGCCATGACTCAGTATTTACTTTCCCTCGATCAAGGTACCACTAGTTCACGTGCTATTCTCTTTACCCCCGACGGTAAGACCTTTGCCACCGTGCAACAGGAGTTTGCACAGCATTATCCACACAACGGTTGGGTTGAGCATAAACCAGAAGATATTTGGCAAACCATTTTGCAAACCAGCCGCCAAGTTTTGCAGCAACAGGCGCTTAAAGCGGAACAGATTATCGCCATAGGTATCACTAATCAGCGGGAAACGACGTTAGTGTGGGATCGGCAAACGGGTGAACCTTTGTACAACGCCATTGTCTGGCAGGACCGGCGTACGGCTGAGTATTGCGATAGCCTGCGTAATGATCAGACGGTGGAGATGATTCAACAAAAAACCGGTTTATTACTCGACCCCTATTTCTCCGCCACCAAAATTCGTTGGATTTTAGATCACGTAAGTGGTGCCCAACAACGCGCCGAAGCCGGTGAGTTAGCCTTTGGTACTGTAGACACGTATTTATTATGGCGACTAACCGAGGGTCGGGTGCATCGCACGGATGCCACCAATGCGTCGCGTACCTTATTGTTTAATATCCATCAGCAACGTTGGGATGAAGACTTGCTCGCCTTGTTTAATATCCCTGCGGCAATGCTGCCCACCGTGCTCGACTGTGCGGCTGAGTTTGGTCAAACCAGCGCCCACATTTATGGCTCGCCCATACGCGTATGCGGTATCGCTGGCGACCAACAAGCCGCGTTGGTCGGGCATGCCTGTTTTCAGCCTGGCATGGCAAAAAGTACCTATGGCACGGGGTGCTTTTTGATGCTGAATACCGGGAATAAGGTGTTAAAGTCTGAAAATCGCTTATTGTCGACGGTGGCCTATCGCCTGAACGGTAAGACAAGCTACGCCATTGAAGGTAGCATTTTCATGGCCGGCGCTACCATGAAATGGTTAGTTGAGGGGCTCAAGTTAATCAAAGATGCCGCGGAAAGTGAAACCTTGGTACAGGATGTGCCCCTTGATCATGGTGTGTTTTTAGTCCCCTCCTTTACGGGTTTGGGTGCGCCTTATTGGGATCCAAATGCGCGAGGTGCCATCCTTGGTTTAACCCGAGACTCAGGCATCAACACTATTGTCGCAGCCGCTCTGCAGTCGGTGGGTTATCAAACCAAAGATCTGCAAAAAGCCATGGAGCGTGACGGTATTCGACCCACCGTCTTGCGGGTTGATGGGGGCATGGTGAAAAATAATTGGGTGCTCACTTTTTTGGCAAACATACTCGGTGCTGTGGTCGAACGACCACAAATCACTGAAACCACCGCCTTAGGTGTGGCTTATTTAGCAGGGCTGCAAGCGGGGGTGTATCAATCCTTGGATGAACTCGCCAGCATGTGGCATTGTGATCAGCGCTTTGAACCAAGCATGCCTGCTGCAGAGCGTAACGCCTTGTACGCAAAATGGCAGCATGCCGTTGCACAAGTCAGACTTTAGGCTGGATGCGTGGCGTTTACTGCTTGTTGCAGTAATTGCGACAAGTAATTAAAACCACTCAAAGTGGCCTCTTGGATAGGGTAATCTTGGCATGTCACGCCGATGCGTGATAAAGCAAGCGTAAAACAGCGACGCAACTGTTCGGTTCCTACAACGACCACTTGTGTCGTGTTATTAAGCTGCCACTCTTTGGCATAACGAGCGGCTCGCACATCACTCCCGACTAAAACACCCGATAGATAGGCTCTAGCCTGCAGGGAATTCAAGGCTCCAGAAAGTTGCATGGTTCGAACACTAAACACACCGTGCACAAAATTTCCGCTGTCGCTGTCAAGGGTCAGTTGACAGCCTTGTTCAAATGCAGACCAATCAAATTCACCGTCGCAGTTGGCTGCTTGGATCAATACACTTTGATGACAGAGCAAATCGAATAATTCCCCCGTCATGGCGGTTTTAAAACATTGAATTTCACCGTTTTCCAATAGTACCCACTTAGTGTGGGTGCCGGGTAAACAGATTAATACTCTACCCTGTTGGTACTGCTGGTGTTGCTGCAAAAAGCCTGCAATCTGTAACTCTTCACCACGCATAACATCTTGCAGATTATTCTGCAGCGAACATTGTGTTCCTGCCAAAAAAGTCAGTGGATGATCTTGAACAGTGAGGCTAACTGACGCGTCTATGATCTGTTTTAAGCTGAGGGGGCAAGCGAGGTAAGGCGTCTCTTGCCAGCCTATGCTTGAGGTTATCTGCCCGGTGAGATACACGGGCAATACACCGTATTTGGCGCGCCAAGGTGCGATGCAGGCAAATAAACTTTGTTCAAAACCACAGGCGACCTTTACCACCCCGGGGCCAACACGCTGATCGATGAGCAGCAAACCATGGGCTGTGGATTGGCAGAGGTAAGCCCGTAGATGAGTGGTGCCCCAATCTACTGCAATAAAATATTTATCGTTCAAGGGATTACAGCCTACCACCATCGATTTTAATGCCCTGTCCAGTGATCATACTGCTATTCGAAGAAGCTAAAAATAACGCCAGATTAGCCACATCTTCCGGGCGGATGAGGTTTTTCAGCGCCATGGCATCCATCCATTTGCGTTGTTCGTCCTCATTAAACCAACTGGCCAGCTGGCGCTCGGTCGCAACCCAGCCTGGTAAAATGGCGTTTACGCGGATACCAAATTGCCCATAATCGCGAGCTAAGGCTTTAGTCATACCCAAAATACCCGCTTTGGCGGTGACATAACCTGCCATATGGGGTTGACCCATGAGGGCATTAATAGAGCTGAAATTGATAATGCTGCCACTGCCCTGTGTTTGCATTAAGCTCATGGCGGTTTGTGAGGCAAAAAATGCAGGATTAAGGTTGATCTGCAGACATTGATCCCAGTCATTCACAGTCACATCTTCACTGGCTTGACGACGATCATTAGCGACATTGTTGACTAATACATGCAGCTCGCCGAACGCTGCATACGCATCCAGTATGGCTTGTTTGAGGGCTGGTGGGTCCGTGACATCAACTTGCCTAAACCACAGTTTGGCATGGGGTAATTCGGCTAATAAAATTTGCGCTGCACTCGCGTCTATATCGATGAAGGCAACTTTTGCGTGTTGCGCACAAAAGGCTTTGACCATAGCCGCGCCAATACCGGAAGCGCCGCCAGTAATGAAAACAACTTTTTCTGCTAAACATGCATATTGAGTGGTATTAACCAACGACATAACTCCTTTCAAGGCTGATGCTGCGTATCGCTATTACAGCCAAATTGGCGCAAAGCACAATGTAAAATTGTCAGTTTTTGATCCAAGGAAAGCGCTCAAGCATACCAATATGTATATTAATATGATATATCTTTTAAATAAGCTTACGCGGAAGCCGAGTAGATGAAAAGCCAACCACGTCATAATTTAACGCAACAACTCACCCACGATCTTGGCTTAGCCATTGTGCAAGGTGTCTATCCGGTTGGCAGCGGCTTACCCTCTGAAGCCGATTTGTGCCTCAAATATGAGGTAAGTCGCAGTGCAACCCGTGAAGCGGTGAAAATGTTATCAGCCAAAGGCCTCATTTCGTCGCGGCCAAAACAAGGCATACGGGTGCTGCCCGAAAGCAATTGGAACATGTTTGATACCGAAGTTTTACGCTGGATATTAAGCAGTAAACCTTCTCTTGCTCTATTAAAAGAATTTACCCAAGTGAGGGTGGCGCTTGAGCCACAGGCGGCAGCTTTGGCGGCCGTGAGTGCCAACTACCAACAGCTGGAAGTCATTCAAACGGCGCTGAATCGCATGGACGATGCCGACAAAGGTTTGGATGATCCCCTAGAGGCTGATATTGCGTTTCATACCGGAATTTTGTTGGCCAGTAACAACCGTTTTTTTGTTCAGCTCACAGAGTTTATCAGCACCGCATTACGTGTCAGTATCCGCTACACCAATCGCATCAAAGGTGTACCAGGGGCAGATGTGAACAAACATGCGGTGATCCTCAACACCATCAAATCCCGCAATCCCGTGTTGGCTAAACAAGCGGTTGAAACCATTCTTGAAGAAGCCCTGCAGTTAATCGAATCGAAATTAACCTGATCTAAACAAGGCAGCAACGCTGAGAAAAGACAGCGCTGCTTGTTTACTTCAACCTCAACGCTGTTTGTTTAATGCAAACACCAACGAGGTTTGTGGGTTGGTTATGGGCAACTGTAAACCAAATTGCTGCAGCGCTTGGCCAGTGAATAACTGACCTTCTACCGCAGTGAGCACGGAGCTTGAGTATTCTTTAAGTTGCGTGGGCCACACTAAATTAAGTTGGTATGTTGCCTGAGGATCTAAGCCAGCAAAACGCAATTTGTTGGGGGTAGTGCGATTCGTTTCACGCACGCTGTTGTAGGCAAACAGGGCAAAGGATTTGTCTGCATTGACTAAACCAAAGTTAATGGCGTATTCATCATCGGCTAAGCGATACAGATCAGCGTTATGTATAAACTCACGATGCTGTTTGTGCAGGGCAATTGCCGTTTGCAAGGTCTGAAACTCGTGTTCGCTGAGCTCTCTTGGATCCATTTCAATACCCATGTGACCAAACATCGCCACCGCCGCACGCATCTCAATGCTGACACGTCGTCCAGTGATGTGGCAATCTCGTGGACCAACATGCGCACCCATGACACTTGAGGGGAAAAAATACGAGCAACCGCGCTGAATCATCAAGCGATCTAACGCATCGTTAGAGTCAGAAGTCCAAACCCGGTCAGTGTGTGCCAATACCCCATAATCGACACGTGCCCCCCCTGAGGAACAGCTCTCTATTTCCAGCCCTGGGTGTTTAGCTTTAATCCTATCGATCAACTTGTACAAGGCAAGGGTTTGCTGATGGACAGCAGGTTTACCGGCAAAATTCCCCGCGTGGTTGATATCGCGATTCATGTCCCACTTAATATAAGCAATGGTGGGATAAGCCACCAAAATGGCATCGATGGCGTTAAACAAATATTCGACCACTTCGTCTCGGGTTAAATCTAAAACCAATTGGTTGCGAAAGCGCAATTGCTCATTGTTTGCCGAACTTAACACCCAATCAGGGTGGGCGCGGAATAAGTCGCTGTCTGGATTGACCATTTCGGGTTCAAACCATATACCAAATTCCATACCAAGCTGATTTACATGTTCGATGAGTGGTGTAAGTCCTTGGGGATAAACAAGACTATCCACTGTCCAGTCACCCAAACCGGCTTTGTCTCCACGCCGACCTTTAAACCAACCATCATCTAAGACAAAACGCTCAACACCGAGCTCCGCTACTTTGTCTGCTAGTTCTTTTAAGGTTTCAACCTTGTGGTCAAAGTAGATCCCTTCCCAAGTGTTGTAGTGCACGGGACGAGTTTTTTGCTGCTGTGCTGGACTGAGCAATTGTTGGCGCACATAACGATGAAAATGGCGTGATAAGGCACTAAAACCCTCATTGGAGTATGAGGCATACAAACTTGGGCTTTGATAAGATTGACCTTGTTGCAGGGTAAGTTCACCCGGCAGTAATAATTCGCCAAATTGCACATAGCGGCGGCCATCGGCAAGCAATTCTGCACGCAAACGATGATTACCGCTCCAACCTAAATGAAAGCCGTAACATTCACCTTGTTGCTCATCACACTGTGGCGTGTGGCTTAATAACCCGGGAAAGGTATCATGTGACGTTTTGCCCTTACGATTCTCCCGAACAAAACTACCCAGTTGCCACGCCATGCTTTGACGCTGAAACTCATTTGACCAACGGCCTTCAAAACTAACCAACTTAGTTAGATTATCGGGCAACTGAAAGGTGGGGGCCGCACAATATTGCACCTGTAAGGCCTGAGAATTGAGATTGCGTAAGGTTGTGCTTGCGCGGCAAACATGGGTGGTAGCATCAAGATCAATACTGTGGGTGACTTCAATTCCTCGCAGTGCATCAACACTGACAAATTCGACTTGGTTAGCGTGATGTTGCCGCACTTCGATGAGTTGCGGCCCAAACGACCAGGCAATCTCTGCATTGACTAATTCCAAACCGGGAGCACCTGTGAAACCCTCTCCTAACAAGGGGGATAGCGAAATCGGGGCTTCTACCACCATGGCACATTTGACCTCTTGTCTTGTGGCCAATAAAACGAGCATGTCATGCTCAGTTTGTGCCTCTAAACGTGGGCCAAAATATAACAAGGATGGGCTTCGTTGTTGGCAAGAGAACAGCATGGTAAGTAGCGTGCTATCCAAACGAACGAAGGCGGGTATGGCTGACATAAACAGGTTCCTCAATGGCAAAAACGGTGAGTAGCACTTTTGAGCTGGATCAGTTTGTATCCATCCAGTCGCTTCGCTTGCAAACCATCTTTGGTTGATGCGAAGTGTAGCTTACTCAAATAATAATAGTATATATCATACAAATACCTCGTGGATAGCAAGGCACACGTTAATTAAACACCAGAGAAGCGGGTTTGATACAGCAGTTGGTAAGCGATGCCCATGCCTTTCAATAATTAACGGCATGGGCATAAACCAGCCAAGCACGTGCTACGGTGATTGGCGATGGTTTGTTTATCTGGTAAGCGTGGTATGTGTGCTCCGACCTAGGATTTCAGTGGCACACTGCGCCCAGCCCATTGCGCCGTTTGACCAAAGACCACACGGTTAACAATCAGGGCAAAGCTCACACACGTGAACAGTGTAATGGGCATCAGGTGGATATAATGCCAGCTAGAATGCAAGGGCGATCCTTCAAAGGTTAATAATCCATACATCACAACGCCTAGGATAACGGCGGCTATACCTGCCCGCGCATCTACGTTTTTGAACAGCAAACCCACAACAAAGATGGAAAAGATCGGCATGCTCAACAAACCATTCAGTTGTTGTAACAAGTTGATGATACTCTCGGCTTGCTGATAAATAGGCACAAGTACCAAGGTTAAGCTGGTGAGCAACAAGGTGACGTAACCACTTAGCTTCACCACATTGGGATCTTTATTGATGTAGGCTTCATGAATATCACACACATACAACGCAGTCGCAGAGTTGAGTAAGCTGTTGTAGGTCGACAATACCGCTGCTGCCATCGCTGCGGCGAATACTCCAGTCAGCCACAATGGCATAACATCACCCACGATGCGACCATAGGCAGCATCGCCAATATCACCATACAATTTAAACGAAATAATGCCAGGCAATACCACAATGGCAGGCACAATTAACAAACGAATGCCCGCAGCGGCCAATACCCCTTTTTGAGCTTCTTTGACTGTTGGCGCAGCCATGGCGCGCTGGGTAATGGTTTGATTAGTGCCCCAGTAATACATTTGAATAAATAACATGCCGGTAAATAGCGTGGTCCATGGAATGGGCGAATCGGCATCACCGATTAAGGTTAAACGCTCTGCTGGGATATCACTAAAATCGTAATCAATGGCATTGAGGGCCAAAAACACCACGAGAATCGCCATACTTAATACCAGTATGCCGTTATAGGTGTCCGATACTGCCACCGCACGTAAGCCCCCAAAAAAGGCATACAACGCCCCCAAAATGGCAAAAGCGGTGGCGATGTACATCAAGGGAATGTCGACCTTAAACATGGTTTGCATAAACAAAGCGCCAGAGTAAATGACCGCTGGCATGTATATCAGGGCGTTACCCAGGAAAAATAACGAACCAATCACCGCACGAATGTGTTTGTTGTTGTAACGTTTTTCTAAGAGCTCGGTGGTCGTTGTACAGTTGTAACGGTAGTAAACCGGAAGAAAGACCTTGGCCAACAAGATTAAGCCTACCACGGCGGCCAGCTCCCACCACACTAACAAGGCCATCTGGTTGCCATTCATGCCAACTAGCTGATCAGTACTTAGGTTGGTGAGGGTGATGGAGCCGGCGACAAAAATCCATGTCAGGCCGCCGCCAGCCAAAAAGTATTCTTTGGTGGCACTTTGCAGGTGACGGTTTTGGCCCTTACATTTGAGGTAGGTAAACAGACCAATAGCCGCGGTGACCAGGGCAAAAACGACAAATTGAATAGTATTCTCTGACATTTAAACTTCCCCTTGCTCACTGCGCATATTAACCGCCAGAATCTTGGGCTGGGCAGTTTGATTGTGTAACTTGATCAGCCGATTGATCTGGATCAACGAATTGAGCATGGCGTGCATGGGCATTAAAAAATTACGCTGGTTGAGGGCTAACACCGTTTCACTATCTAAGCTGCGTAGTGCGTCTTCGTCGATGGTATATAAACCCACTACCCGATTTTTTTTGCCGTCTGCAAAGTCAATCAGCAAGGCCATTTCTTTGAGTAACTTGTTGTCGAGCAACAGTTTTAAAAACTCATGGCTGAGTTTTTCTTGCTGATAATACTCTGCCATTTTTTGCTGCACACGTTGTAAAAACTGCGTGGGCTCATTGTCTGCAAACAGGGCTTCACCCTCTGTCTCACTTAAATAGTCACTTTGTTGATCAATATACAGTGTGAGGGTTTTTTCCTGTTCGGGATCAGGGCCTAAATCAAAAGGACGTCTGCCAAAAGTATCTGGCACGTAGACACCCAACCAATCATCACCAGCACAATACAAATTAGTGCCAGCAACGAGTCCGAACAAAGCGACAGCCCGAAATTGCCCTTGCTGTGGGTCTTTCATGTACATCACTGGAAAGCTACTGGCGGCCGCGCCAAATTCATGCACATTTAAGGCACAATGATTTTGGTGTTGGGCAAAAGCAAAGCCACTGTGTGATTTAACACGTGTCGCTTTATGTTGTTGTGGGTCGAGTGGGACATACTGAGCCATGTATAATTCTCGTTCGCTGATATTAAATTGTTGAAAAACTTATGGAATTTAGCTTATTGAGCAAATCCCGATGTTTCGGTAAGGTAAATTTTAGTTGGTCTAGTCGTTTTTGATTCAGTTGTAAGTGCTTCTGCGCCAATACACCCTGCTGATACAAATGCGGCATGTGCGAGAAGTCAGTGTGAAAGCCCGCGCCGTAGAGGATATATTGATAACTGGCAGCACTAAATGCCTCGACAGCATCGGTAAAATCATATTCATTTGGCGAGCGATACGCCCACAGTTTTAACAAGGCCTGCAAACTATCAGGTACCGTTTCTGCCTGTCGATGTTGCTGCCAAAAAGGTTCAGTGCGCTCACTTAGCACATAATGCAATTTCAGAAAATCAATCACACCTCGCCATTTTTTCAGCATCATATGATTAAAACGTTGCGCCACAAGGGGCAGTAAATCGGTGACCGCCGGTAATTGGTCGGCAATATAATTTGCTGAGGTTTCAATCAACATCAGCGCTGAAGCTTCTAGTGGTTCGAGAAATCCAGCAGAAAGACCCACTGCCACACAGTTGTTTTGCCAAAAAAGTTGGCGATGCCCTGGGGTGAAAGTGATTTTCCTGGCCTCAGAACCTTGTGCGCTGCCCACATACTGAGCAAGGGTGTCCCGCGCTGTCTGTTCTGAACTGTGGGCACTGCTGTATACGTAACCCACGCCACGACGTGTTTGCAAGCCTATATCCCAAATCCAACCAGCAGGCTGCGCAGTAGCAATGGTTTGACTCGCGACAGGTGCCTGTGGGTTGTCATAGGGAACTTGCGTGGCGAGGGCCGTATCGGCCAAAAATACGTTTGTGCAGGGCATAAAAGGCACATTCAGGGTTTCCCCTAATAACAGGCTACGTAGTCCTGAACAATCGACAAAAAGTTCAGCGACCTGTTCGCCGTGAGCGACAGTTTGCAATGAGGCGATATCGCCATTGGCTCGACGATTGACTTTGGCAACCGTATCAACAATGTGCTCTACACCCAGCTGCTCGACGCAATGATCACGCAGAAGGCCTATAAATTTATTGGCATCGAGGTGATAACCATAGTTGGCAACAACTTCGTATTCTTTATTGGCGATGGTTTTGGGAGCGAGACCTTGTTCACATAAATAGTGTTGAAAGGTAACTGCTTCTGCAAAGCTGCTACCTGGTGGCATCAATGCTTGCCAATAGGGTGCTAGTTCAACTTTGTTATGACCTTGCGGTTCAGTAAAGGGATGGTAATACACATCATTATTGGCTTTGATCCAATTGACAAACTTACTGGCTTGTTTAAAGGTTGCGCCACATTGACGTATAAATTGCGTTTCAGAAATGCCTAATTTAGCTAATGTCTGACGCATGGTGGGCCACGTGCCCTCACCCACGCCAATGATGCCGATATCGGCAGATTCGATTAGGCTTATTTGGATACCTTCATTAGGCGATCGCCCAGCGTGTTTCTTTGCCAACAAACCCGCTGTGATCCAACCTGCGGTACCACCGCCTAGTACGACAATTCGCTTGATTACAACTGACAAGTTTTGTCCCTACATTTACTTTATGGCAGTAAGCAAAAAAGGGGAATACTCCCCTTTTTTAACTTTGCTTGTTTAGCTTACTAGAATGAGCCTCGAACACCAATGGCAAATCGTGCTCCTGAGCGTACTTGCTCAGTGAAGTGACTCACTAACCTTCCGTGTTTGTTGGTGTATTCGTCGGTGACGTTAATCCCTTCAAAAATAACCGTTAGCTCCTCGCTGATATCATAACTGGCGCTCAAGTCCCACTGACCATAAGTATCGACATACTCAGGTTCGCCGGTATCACCATTGCGCAGTGTTTGTAAGAATGACTCGCGATTGTTAAAGGCTATACGTGCTTGGAAACCATCTTTTTCATAGAAACCAACAACGTTTTGTGAATCACCTAAGCCTTCTAATGCAAAGTTATCATCGCCATCACTGTTTACCACGGTGGCGTTAACTTGGAAGCCAAAACCATTTTCCCAAGTATGCGTCCAGGCCATTTCTAAACCGTCAACTTTCGCCGTTTCGCCATTACGTGGGCGAGTAATTTGAAACTCATAACTGCCACTGGCTAGCGATATTTGCTCAGGCGCTGGCGTTTGGGTGATGAAGCCGTCTACTTCTTTGCTGAAAATACCGATCGACACAGCACTGGCGTCAGCATAGTACCATTCGTAAGACACATCCCAGTTGGTAGACAAGAACGGAGTTAAGTAAGGGTTACCACCACTTGCCAACAGTAAGTCTGGGCGTGTGGTACCGATGTTGGTGACCGGGCGCATGCTTTCCAGAGTCGGACGAGTCAGGGTTTCTGAATACCCGAAACGTAATAACATGTTGTCTTCAATTTCAAACTTCGCGTTCACACTAGGCAATAAATTGCTGTATGAATTTTTCAGTGAAATAGGCACAGACACACGTTGGCCATTGCTATCTACTTGATAAATTTGATCCAAAATTGTGCCATCAAGTGGGTTCTGTTGAATATCTAACAAGGTCGCTTGATTGCCTGAGGCAGTGCTGTCGGTTTGGCTGTAGCGGAAGCCAACATTCACTGTCCAGGGTACATCGCCTAAATCACCTTGGAAGACAAAGTCAGCATAGGCAGCTAAAATTTCTTCGCTGATTTCAAAACTCGTACCGAGTTCAACAGGGGTGTAACCATTTAAAGCGGCAAAGGCAGCAATGTTAGTTGCGGCATTTTCACCCCGGTTAGCACTTTGTTCTGTAATGGCGGCATCGGATTCTAAGTAAGCTAAATAGGCATCAACGTTATACCCAAAAAACGAAGACGGAATACCATCAAACCAACCATTTGGTGACACCAAATAGGCTAGATCATCTGGTACGTCGGCACCATAACCACAATAGAAACAGTTGGGTAAGCTAGGTGATTGGAACACTTTGGCAGACTTGGTACGATCTTGGGTATACAAACCAAAACGCAACATGGTGAAGGTGTCACTGTCTGGCATATATTTGAAATCAGCACGCATTTCTGTGATTTCGTCTTCACGTTCATCACCGCCACGTTCTACGTAGTGGGCACGTAACTTACTAGAATCTGCTTGAGTAAATGGACCTGAGATACCGTCTGAAGAGAAAGAAGGAAGGGCGCCACCTTGAGTGAAATCATAGGTGTAACCATTGGCGTAACCCATTACCGTGAAAACTCGGCTTTGGTCACCACTTAAGTCTTCTGCTTTAGAGGTTGATAAATCAAAGTTTAAGTTAAGCTTTTCACTTAAATCCCAATCAGCGTTAAAACCAAAGGCTTTAATTTCAACATTGCGATCTAAGCCTTGTTGAACAAAGTCGGTTGCACCTGAACCACCACCCATTGGATCGTTGAAGGCATTGTGTGACCAATACACCACCGTTTCCGTTGCTTGGTCGACTTCAAAATCACGGAAGTTGCCGGGTGTGAACCAGTTGGCGTAATTGCTTACTTGTGAATCGACTTCAAATTTCGAGTACAAACCATCGAAGGTCAGCGACAAATCATCAGACGGTGCATATTGCACAACCAGCGTGCCACTGGTACGTGTACGGTCTTCAACGTTAGATGTTAAGTCGAGGTTACGCGGCACATAGACATTAAACGCTTCTTTGCCCGTACCCGCTGCGGCATCAAAATCATTGGTTGCGATACGATTAACGCGGTAGAAACCACGTGTATCGGCTTGGTTGATTTGTGCATTACGTTTTTGTACCGACAGCGATGCTAATACACCCAATTTACCATCATCAAAGGTATTGCTGACCAAGCCAGAAAAAGCGGGTGTGGTGTCTTCTGATAAGCTGTCGTAAGTACCTTTTAAACTACCTACCGCTTTAAAACCATCAAGATCAAAAGGCTTGGCAGTTTTTAAATTAATATAAGAACCAATGCCACCCTCTTGATTAGACGCGTTGGAGGTTTTGTAGATATCTGCTCCAGCAATGAGTTCAGACGCTAAGGTATCGAAGCTGAATTCGCGACCCGCTCGCTCAGAAGCCATTTGACGGCCATTTACCGTCACGAGGTTAAATTGTGGACCAAAACCACGCACTGAAATAAGTTGACCTTCACCACCACTGCGATCGATGGCTACACCAGTAATACGTTGTAATGATTCCGCAACGTTCTGATCTGGAAATTTACCTAAATCTTCTGCAGCAATACCGTCAGAAACGATTAATGCTTCTTTTTTATCGGAAAAAGCGCGTTTTAAACTGCTAATCAAACCACGAACTTCGATGACTTCGAAATTGTCATCACCTGTTGCAGCTGGCGCTTCTTGTGCATACACCTGACCGCCGGCTAATACACTGGCAATAGCCAAGCTTAATACGGATTTTTTGTTAAAAGATAATTTATGAGTTATGTCCAAAATGTAATCCCCCCGGATTGTTGTTGTAGCATCACTGAATAGTCTAAGCTGACTATCTAATACTATTTATCATATAAATACTGGAATCAACACAAAATTGCAACTTTTTATTAACAGCAAAAGGTATAACATATGTTCCACCAATCGCCATTTTATTGCTTGTTTTAAGCGTAATTAGCCGATGCAAAACTCGGCAATAAGCGTAAGTTTAACTTTTTGTCAACTTACACTCGGCACGGAAAAGTCAGGAATAAATATTATAAATAGTATTTGAGCTGGATGGCTTTCAGCTTCGATCGCTAAACTTACTCAGTAAACTGCTTGGCGATGAAAAAAGGCCAGTGATATGCAATTTAATCCAGTTATATAGTAGTGGCACAATCGACACGGGACATTTACTATAGTTACCTAAAACTATATTGGTATTACCAATTGACAGGGCTAACAAGCTTTGACAGCCAGGGTAAATACGCAACACGGGAGTCTTAGGTTGGAGTTACAGGTTATTAAAACAGACCGTTTGTATATCAAGGTAGCGCAACAATTATCTAAACTGATCCGCGATGGTAAAATAAAACCAGGGGAGCGCTTTCCCGCGGAGCGAGATCTGGCCAGTCAATTAGGGGTGAGTCGACCGACTATTCGTGAAGCCATGATCGCCCTTGAGATTTCAGGGATCATTGAGATTCGAACGGGCTCAGGCATTTATGTAACGGGTAAAAAACCAACCTTATATACCATCGACCGTGGTGTTGGGCCTTTTGAAATTCTTGAAATCCGCTACATCATTGAAGCAGAAGCTTGTGCGTTGGCAGCGGAGCGAATAACGGAAACACAGTTAGCACAATTGCGCACGGCGTTGCGGGAGATGGAAGAAGAAGAAAAACAGGAAGACGCGACTGAAAAAGCGGATTGGAAGTTTCACAGCATCATCGCCGAAGCATCACAAAACAGCGCCATCTACTTGGTGGTGAATTGGTTATGGGAATTGCGTAATCAGTCGGTATTAAGTACTTCATTTTTGGAGAGTATCCGCAAAGAGGGTATCCACCCTTCGTTAAACGATCACAAACGGATATTAGAGGCATTAGAGAAACGCAATCCGGAACGCGCTCGTATTGCCATGAAACATCATATTGATAATGCCACATCAGCTGCGGCTGCACACTTTGGTCCAGAAGCTTAAAAGCTCAAACTCTGCTAATCGAAAGCCCCAGCCTGTTAGTAAGGGCAGAGCTCATAGTTGTTGGGTAAAACAGCTGGCATGTTAGTAGCAAAGAGCAAGGCACATTGGCTTGCTTGATTTGGGTGTTGTGTCCATATTGTCTGATACAGACTCAAATCAATTTGATAAGCGGTAATGAGTTCAGGTAATACAGGAATCAATAGTTCGTTTCTGATTTGGGGCTCTTGCTTACCCTGCCAAGTCTTGCCAGCCAATACTCCCCTTAATAAATACTCGGCAGCCAGAATTAATTTGGGTTCAGCCTCAGGTGCTTGCAACCAGACATCGTTGCCTACTTTCGAAGCCAATGCCGCTATACCAACCAAGGCTTGCAGGTTGAAAGCACTATAGTGAAAGGGTTTGGTGCGGGCTAATTCATGAGCTTGTCTTCCGTTATCATCCACTTGTTGTGTGATGAGTTGTAAACCCTTGGCAAGCAGCTGGTTAGCCAGTTCTTGCTGGCCACAATATAAGGCGATGCTTGCTGCTTGCAAAATGTAAAAACTCGCATGGTTGTTTACCGTGTTACTTTCTTCAATGCCCAAAGGACTGATGGTTAGCCACGTGAGGTACTCGGCAAACCAATGTTTAAGTGAATGTTGTTCCTTCGCTGAAAAAACGTCTGTCGCCTTCAATAATTGAATACTGTCGATAACTCGGTACATGGAGCGCATATCGATAATGCCAATGCCTCGACCACTATTAAGCCCCGGAATGCTCTGTGCATACTGTAAATGCGGATGCATGAGGCTTTGCTCGTCTAAAAACCAGGTTCGTATTAATTGTGCGGCTTTATGTGCATAGGGTTGTTTATCGGTAAAAAAATAGGCATGTGATAGCGTTTGTACGGCTTCATTAAATCGAACAAAAGCCGCCTTGTCTTGGTCTGCTGCGCGGCTAAGTGGATTGACTTCACCATCTCTTCTCACCCATGGTTTACCGTCTTTTTTGCTGGGATCTGGCCACCAATAAGGGCCAAGGCTGAAATAATCATGAGGGTCACCACTATCGGCAAGTGTGCCTTGGTAAACCACACTAAGTGGCTGAATGTTAAGTAATTTCGCTGCGGCTTGGTCTAATAATTCAATTGCTTTGCGTGCTGACGCATCACCCTGCAACGCTTTATCTTTGTTAAGCTGCATCGATTCGCGTGAAAGGCGCACAAGCATTTCAGGTGGGGCCAAGGAAAAGGCGTTTAGTGTCCAAAATAGACTGATAACCATCAGCCACGTTTGTGCCGGTGTTAATACATTACGCATCGAGTTCCTCCTGTTAGAGCACAACATTTGCAAAGCATACCTTTCAACCTGTCACCTCAGTAAAATGAAAATCGGCAAGGTGGTATTACCAATTTTCTTAGGTTATAGTTTGCCCTACTGCATGTCTACGCTTTTATCTAAAGGATCAGCGATGTCACCATTGCGCATGACTTTACCCATCACCGCCCTTGTTATGCTTACTTGGGTGTTCTCGGCTAGTGCGAAACCTCAAGAATTTCGCCAGTCTTTCACATTAACTAACACCTTGAATGAATCGCGCAGTCAACAAGCAACGTATATTCCCTTGGATTTAGTGGAAAAAACTGCGTTGAAAAATGGCTTTGTGACCATGATTGAGCAATCTGTTGTGCCAAATCAGTTGGTTGATCGTGATCACGACGGTGAGGTAGACGCTATTTTGGTGGTAGTCGATTACGCCGCCAGAAGCAGCAAAAAAATAGTGATTATCTCACTGTTAAATGGTCGCTTAGCCCCTGTATTTGCTGCACAAACCCAAGCTGAGATGGGCGTGCGCATTGCTGCTCAGCAAAATGCAGAGGGGATCTTTCAAGGTGGGCTGTATCAAGCCGTGACAGCAATGGATTTACCGTCCACGCACAAAATCGGCGACAAATTATTTAAATATGAGGGTTTTGGCTGGGAGTCAGCCAATGTTGCCTATCGCATGTATTTTGATGAAAGGGCCTTGGTGGATATTTTTGGAAAACGCAAGCCCGCCATGGTGTTGCAACGAGTGGGTTTGGACGGTACTGACTACCATACTTTAGCCGATTGGGGCATGGACATTCTAAAAGTGGGCAATTCTTTGGGTTTAGGTGGCATTGGTTTCTGGCGGGACAACACATTAGTGAAGCAACAAAAATATACTCAGCAATCTATTGTTTTGAATAACGGGCCACTGCAGTCGAGTGCGGCACTGACACAATCGGGATGGTCAGATGGCGCAACGAACATGGATATCAAACGCACCTTTACGACCACAGCAGGAAGTAGTCTGAGCCATGTTGCGCTAAGTGCAGAAAAATCACTCGGCGAAATGGCCTTGGGAATCGTGAGGCACAAGGTGCAGCAATTACACAATGTTGAGAATACCAGTGAGTGGAATTATATGGCGACCTATGGCAAACAAAGTTTAGCCGATGATGAATTAGGCATGGCATTGTTTTTCCGGCATGAAGATTGGCGCACCAATGCGCAAGATGCTGACAATGAGTTAGTGATAATTTCTGCGGATAAAACAACAGAATACTATTTTGTTGCGCGTTGGGTGCAGGAGCAGCAGGCATTGCAAAACCTAGAAGAATTTAAACAATACCTTGAATACACACTTCGCGTTTTAAATCATCCCATCTCGGTCGCAAGGTCAATGAATTGAGGAAAGTATATCTCGAGGAGTGCTGCAAATAATTGAAAGCTCATGGCGACTTTCCTGTAAGCTAAACCATCGAAAACAATAGGAGCGTGGTGTGTTGCGAAATTTGGGTTTAGTTATATTGCTAGCGTTTTTCTGTACGAGGCTTCAGGCATTTAATATCACCCTGAGTGAAACTCAGTTTAATAGTATGTTGCAGGCAGGGTTTCCAGTACGCCAACAATACCAAGATTTTGTTATCACGTTTTCCAACCCAAATACGGCTTTTATGGGCAAAACGCAAAGCGTGATGCTGAAAACTTTGATTACTGCTGTCAAAGATGGGCAAACGTTGCGGGCGATTGCCTCGGTAGAAGGGGGCGTTAATTACAATAAAAATCTGCAACAAATAGAAATAATCAAACCTCGATTGCTCAGTTTTAACATTCTGGACAATAGCATTGCTCAGTCTGAGCAAGCCATCGAGATGGTAAAACAAGCGGTTGGCCAACAAATGCCAATGATATTTTTAGTGGACCTACAACAACTCAATCAACTATTCCCGGGCTTACAGCCAAAAGACTTAGTCATTACTGAACAGGGTCTGTTGATCACCTTGTAATCAATTAAGCTTGCAAACGGTAGTCGTTAAGTTTTGACTACCGTTCAATCAGTTACTGCTAGAGCTGGTAATGATCAGGTAAGTGTTTTATCCCCGCCACACCAGAGGTGATAGCAGCTTTGGCTACCGCGTAAGCAACGTGTTGTAATAGCCTTGGGTCCATGGGCTTGGGGATAATATAGTCTTTGCCAAATTCCAATGATGTTACGTTACTCGCTTTAAGTACGGCCTCTGGTACCGGTAGCTTGGCAATATTGCGGATAGCATCGACGGCAGCGATTTTCATCTCATCATTAATCTGTGAGGCTCTGACATCAAGCGCGCCGCGGAAGATAAACGGGAAACATAATACGTTGTTCACTTGATTGGGATAATCAGAACGCCCCGTGGCCATGATTAGATCCTGACGCACTTGATGAGCCAATTCAGGTTTGATCTCGGGATCTGGATTTGAACAAGCAAATACAATCGGATTTGCAGCCATCAGCGTTAGCGCTTGTGGTGGAAGTACATCTGGTCCTGATACGCCAACAAACACATCAGCGCCTTCAAGCGCATCTTCTAAGCTACGTTTGTCGGTGTTATTGGCAAACAATACCTTATATTCACTTAAGTCAGCACGCTGAGTATGAATGACCCCTTGTCTGTCCAACATATAGATACGTTCACGTTTGGCACCACATTTTACCAACAGCTCCATACAGGCAATTGCTGCTGCGCCTGCCCCCATGCATACGATAGTGACATCATGAATGTTTTTCCCTTGAATCTCTAAGGCGTTTAACATCCCCGCAGCCGTTACTATGGCAGTACCGTGTTGATCGTCATGAAACACCGGAATGGCACAGCGTTTTTTTAGCTCTTTCTCGATGATAAAACATTCGGGAGCTTTAATGTCCTCTAAGTTGATCCCGCCAAACGTGTCGGCAATGTTAGCAACGGTATTGATAAAGTCTTCAGTGCTAGTGTGTTTGACTTCTATATCTATGGAGTCAATACCAGCAAAACGTTTGAATAATAGGGCTTTGCCTTCCATCACTGGTTTTGAAGCAAGCGGGCCTAAATTGCCTAAACCCAGAATAGCGGTGCCATTGGAAATAACCGCTACTAAATTACCTTTAGCGGTATAATCGTAAACGGCATCTGGATTGGCCGCGATTTCTCTGACAGGCTCTGCTACTCCTGGGCTATAGGCTAAAGCGAGGTCTGTTACGGTTTCAGCTGGTTTACTTAAGGTTATGGAAATTTTACCGGGTGTGGGTTTCGCGTGGTAGTCGAGGGCCTGTTGACGAAAATCTGACATAATAAATGCAGTCCTATAAGCAATAGCTCAAGAATATGTAAGCGTATTTGGATTATTTCATATTCGCTTACAAACGGATCTAAAGTCACGCTTTTTGTCTGACTTTTATTAACTTTATCGACTTATCAAATGCCTAATAGGCATTTGATAAGCCTAGGCAAAAAATCGACATTTGTATGGATACCTTGAACCCTTTAACAATCTGCGTAGGTTTTGTTGTGATAAACCGTACTTAGCGACAAATACCGAGAATTGCCGTTTACTTGTGGATTGTGAAGCAGCGATTAAATAAGCATTGTGATCGCAGATTGGTTGTTTTAATATGCTGCTAGATTATATTTTTGAGGGATTAACATGAAAAAATTTGCTTCAGCATTGATATGCTCAGCGCTTATTGCGTCTGGTGGTATTTGTGCACAAGAGTCAGCTGGCGGTGCAAATGCGTCAAACAATGCGTTTGGTGAAATGAGCGAAGACAAAATTATTGCCGGTACGATGATTGCTGGTATTTTAGTTGGCGTTGCTTCCAACGCTGGCGGTGCTAAAACCTTCAAACCAATCTTTATACCAAACCCACCTGTTGATCCGGTTCCTACCTGTATGGGTGATGACGAGTTAGTTGATGGTATTTGTATCGGTACTACTACAACCGTTACAGTGACAACAAGTGGTACGCTGACAACTACCATTGAAGTACCTGTTAGTTATACCTACTTACCGACTCTTCAATAAATTGAGTATATCTTTAGAATAGGCCGCCAAATGGCGGCTTTTTTATTGGTCGCTACTCATGTTCTACTTTTGGTATAGAAACCCTTGAAAACATATTCCATCATTAAGTTGAGCTTTGTATTGATAGCCTTGCCTTTTTTGGTGTCTTGCTCTGCAACACACTTAACTTATTGGCGCAGCATACAATTGGCTTTCAATTCCCCTCCAGACATTAGCGTCAGCACTGAGCAAATATTAGCGTCTCCCTCAGACCTGATTTATGTGAAAAGAGATGACTTTACGCCAATTATCCTCGCTTTGGCTTACCTTGAAGATGGCCAATATACTTGGGTTTCAAGAGATGGTGTGGCGTTACGAGAAAAATATGGTCGCATCAACAGGACCATGGGACTAATTCAAAATTTAGACTTTACAAAATCCGCACAGCCAGACCCATTAATGCGCAACATCTTTATTCAAAATGATGCAAATTGGTCACGAGAATTGGATTACAGCTCGCAGTATTACGGAGTGTCGTTAACATCTTCTTTTCGTATTAAATATGCCGAGAATTTAATTATTCAAAATAAGACTATCAGCACCGTACTAATAGAAGAGGAAATACAATTAAGTGCTGACAAAGGGTGGATAAATTTTTATTGGTTTGAACAATCCTCTGGCTTACTTGTGAAAAGTGAGCAGAAAATACATCCGTCCGGCAGTGTTTTTGAGATCGTATATCTCAGTCGAGCACTGCGACTATGACATCTATGAGTTTTTAAAAGGGATCGATTTTGAAGTATTTTTTGCTGCTTTTATTTTTCATCCTTGCGCCACGAGTTGTCGACGCAGAGGTCACTGTTGTCATCAATAGTGAAAAGTTTGTATTTCTAGGTAATCCTCGTTTGACCGATGTGTTGACGCCGGTTGCACAAAAAAGGCATTGGTATTGGCCAAGTTCAGCATTGTTTAGGCTCGATGGTGTAAACGCGGAGCAACAACGCCGAGAAGTGCTCACATCGCTTGTGATAATCGAACAAGAGTCTGATGTGGCTTTGGCCAATAGCGTTCAACACCTTAAGCAGCAAGTTCAAGCATGGCAGCTAGCTGACCGAGTTGAGCAGACAATAGACTTTGATTTGGCCCGTTTGGACCCAAACTTTAATCCTCGTTTTGAAGATGGCCACTATCTGTTGCTTCTAAAAGAAAGGCCAACAACTATAGAAGTATTTGGTTTGACGGCGAACCCAACAACGCTGAGCCAACAACATAAAATGTGTTTGGCGAGACAGTTACACAAAACATACAGTGAGCTTGAGAACAAAGATTTGATTTATCTCATTCAAGCAGATTCGACGATTACCACTTCTGGCATCGCCTACTGGAATAAAAATTGTGGTGACGTGATGCCGGGCAGTCAAATCTATCTGCCATTTTTTGAGTCACAATTCTCTGACACCAACCGAAAGTTGAATTACGCCATTGCGAGACTGGCTAAAAATAGGGTGATCCAATGAGCTCTCGTCCTGCAATAGTTTCACTTTGTCGAAGTATTACCTTAGTAGTTTTGTTTGTTTTCATCGCTACCGTCAAGGCGGGTGAAGTATACCCTACGCAAGCAGTGCAAGGTGGCATCGGTTTATGGCAAACCCCAACCGCAAGAATGGGCATGGAAGGTGATTTAGCTATCAGTTACACCGACAACGAAGAATACCGCTTTTGGTCAGCCACTTTGCAGCTTTTTCCTTGGATGGAATCCACCGTTCGTTATACCGATGTACGGACTCGTCTTTACAGCGCTGACCCAGGATTTAGTGGCGATCAAACACTCAAAGATAAAGGCATTGACGTCAAGTTTCGATTGCTCGAAGAAGACTTTTATTTACCAGAATTTTCCGTAGGGTTTAGAGATATTGGTGGTACAGGGCTTTTTGCCAGTGAATTTATGGCTGCTAGTAAAGCATGGGGACCCCTTGATTTTCATGTGGGTTTAGGTTGGGGGTATCTGGGCACCGGAGATGATTTCACCAATCCATTTTGTCAGTTAAAAGAATCATTCTGCGATAGAGAGCGCGGGTTTTCGGGAAATGGTGGGAAAATCGAATTTGGTAAGTTTTTCCATGGTAATACTTCCTTATTTGGTGGCATCGAGTATCAGACGCCCCTTGAAGGCCTGTTGTTAAAACTTGAATATGAGGGGAAAACTTATGTTAGAGACCGCGCAGGTGACTTACCACAGGATAGCCATTGGAACATAGGTGCAGTGTACAAATGGCGTGATTTTGATTTTAGCTTGAATTATCAACGTGGCAATACGTTTGGCTTTGGGGTGAGTTACAAAATGAACCTAAACACGGCTAAACAAGTCAAAATAGACGACCCTCCGCGCGCTTTGTTTAATAATACTGTCCCAGAAAATATAGAGTCTGTCGACCGTGCTCGTTTATATCGTTCCCTGCAATACGATGCTGGTTTTGTATTAACTGACGTTGATATTCAAACAGACGAGATGACATTTTACGGTACTCAGCTCAATTACCGTGACAATGATGAGGCAATCCAAAGAGTTGGCAGAATCATTGCGTCCGAGTTACCCGATACTATCAAGCGTTATAAAATTGTTGAAAATGTCGGCACCAATCCCATGCTGGAAACGGTTATCGATGCCGATAGTTTTAAGCGGGCAGCGCGTTTGGAAACACTCGAACATGATATTACCGCTTCCTATGTGCGCGATGATACTTCACAACAAACCCTTGATGAATATCATCCTAATAAAACATCTGGGCTTTTTTATGGTGTGGAGAGTTTCTGGATTCAGTCTTTTGGAAGCCCAGAAGATTTCTATCTATACCAAGGTGGTTTATTTTTCACTGGGGGATATACCTATAACAGCAATGTATCGATGCGCGCTAGCATCAAGGCAAACGTGATCGAGAATTTTAATAAATTCAACTTTACTGTGGATAATTTAGATACCCCTCTTCCACGCGTAAGAACACTGGTCAAAGAATACGTTTCTCGCAGTCGTGTTACCATGGAGTCAGCATTTGTGCATTGGTTTGATCGGCTTGGCAAAAATACCTATGCTCAAGCCTATGCTGGTTATTTAGAAACGATGTTCGGCGGTGTGGGTGGTGAGGTTATGTATCGCCCGGTCGACAGCAATATATTTTTTGGACTGGATCTTAATTATGTTCAGCAACGGTCCTATGAGAATGATTGGGACTTTTTTGATTATAAAGTGCTAACTGGGCATGCCAATATCTATTGGCGCCCTAGCTTCATGCCTGATACTCAATTTACCGTAAACATAGGGCAATTTTTGGCTAAAGATAAAGGCGTGAACATTGACTTTGCTAAACGTTTCGACAGCGGCGTGATCGTCGGAGCCTATGCTGCTTTGACCAATGTTTCTGCAGACGAATACGGTGAGGGAAGTTTTACTAAAGGTTTTTATCTTTCGATTCCCTTTGATTTGTTTGTGGTGGAGCCGGCTACTGGGCGTGGAAAATTTCCCTGGATACCCATTGGCCGTGATGGCGGTCAAAAGCTCTTACGTCCTGTTGAGTTGAGAAGTTTAACGGAAGTGCGTTCCCCATTTTATGATTGATAATATCGCCAAGGATTACCATTTATAACGGAGCTATGTATGCAATATTGGTTATTTAAAACCGAACCTGATGCCTTTGGTATCGATGATCTTGCTGCAAGGCCGCATCAAACCGAACATTGGGATGGCATACGCAATTATCAGGCGCGGAATTTTTTGCGAGATCAAGTACAACTGGGTGATCAAGTATTTATTTATCACTCGAGTTGCAAAGAGGCAGGAATTGCGGGTTTAGCTGAAATTGTCCGAACTGCTTATCCAGACCACAGCCAATTTGATCCGGAGTCAACGTATTTTGATCCTAAATCTGAAGTTCAAGCGCCTCGCTGGTATATGGTTGATGTCAAACTAAAACAAAAATTCAACAAGGTATTGTTGTTATCGACAATAAAAAGTATGCCACAGTTGACTGAGCTTCGCTTATTGAAGAAGGGGCACAGGCTGTCCATCATGCCTGTTTTACCTGAAGAATTCTTGCATTTGTTACAAGCAGCCAAAACTTAACTACTTGTTTGTTCCTCAGCGCTGCTCTGCGTTTTAAGTTTTCCACTGACCATGTTATTACAGGCGCTCATAAAACCTTCTAAGTTGTTTTTGCTCCATGGTACTCTTACTTCCACTGCTTGTGAGGCGACAAACTGTTGAATTCTTGCCATGCTAAATGGGCTGCCTTCTAACGCCTTTTTAAGTGCTTCTTCAACGCTGGCATTGCGCTCACAACACTGAGTCACCACCACAACAAAATTATCTATAAGAAATTGTGCGGCTAACAAATCGTCACCATGTAATAAACCATGATGGCGCAATCCATCTAATTTCAATTTGTAATTATATTGCAATTGCTTACTCATAGTGAGTAATGCACCTAAGGTATAGCGCGTTTGATTTTGCAGGCTGCGTAAACTGAATTTTAATTTTTGCACCTCACGGTTGGCATTTTGTAGCCTTAAAACTAAAAAAATTAGAACCAGTACTAAAATACCAATGATGCCAAAAACAAGCATGGGATCTCCAATTCGCTAGATATGTGGTTAAGACAATCCAATCAGGAAGGTCATTGTGTACTAAGGCTATTTATTCGTACCCTTTGGTGTATAAATAGGGGTTGGGAAGGCCATGATTTTATCAGACAACTGAGTGATCTTTGAGCTACCTTGTTTTTTGACTTCATCAATACGCAGAACGCTGTGCATGGGAATATAAGTATGGGTTACATCGGCAAACTCAGCCTTCAGTTTTTCATGGCTGGGGTCAAGCACCACACTAGTATGGCTATCCCAGACAAAATCACCAATCTCCACAAAGCCAAACATGTTCCCTTGACATACCTCGCGAACGAATAAGTCGTATCGTTCACCATTACTCACAAACTGCACGCGGAATAGGGGCTTTTTCTCTGACATAGTTGAAGGCTCTTGGCAAAATATCTGGGTTAAGTTATTTAAAACGTGCATAGCTAGCCCGTCTCTTTGTAGTCTCTAAATGGCGTTACCTTACGCAAAAGCAAGCCTGACATAACAACTTTATTACAGTGTGTAAGCCCTCATCTAACAAATGAACCAGATGAATTAACTACGGTGTTCGGCTTGCTAATGGGCCAAGTAGTGCCTGAGTAGCCAGTTGCAACTCATCTGTGTCACCTGCGAGCACGGCATTGACAGCAAACCCTTGCACATAGCTGGTCAGTTGCAAAGCGGTAGACTCGATATTGGTATTTGGGTGCAGTTGCTGAAGGTTCTGAGCTTTTTCTAGGCAACCAATAAAGTCAATTTGTAACCTATCTAAATAATGGCGACCGATCTCACGAATTTTTGCATCATCAAAGCCTAGCTCTGTAATGCAATTGATAAGCAAACAACCCTTGCCTTTAACATGCATGACATACGCTTTGAAAAAGTCCTGAATAGACGGTAGACCATGATTTTGCTCTAAATGACCAACGATTTTTTTCAAATATTGCTGGTGATAGTGCTCAAGTACAACGTATAAAAAATGCTGTTTACTGCCAAATTCTAAATAAAAACCTCGGCGATTAAACTCAGTACGGGCAATAATTTCATCCATGATTGTGCCGTGATAACCATGTTCGAGAAACACATCGATGGCCTGATCTAAGATAGCATTAATATTGTACTGGGCTTTGCGAGGCATTGTTTCACAACAACTTTTCTAGAATATATGTTCTTTGAAGGTTAGCGAACAAAATTATTCTGTCAAGCTACTTAGAATTAATGCGTTACACTGGCTTTCAAACAGCAAGTCGCTTAATGTAAGGCCACAAAAAAACATACGAAGAGGATGTACATGAAAAAGCTCGTATACATGGCAAGTCTTACAGTTGGATTTATGCTGACTGCTTGCCAAGGGGACAAACCCACTGAAGTCGTTAGTGCTGACGCAAATCGCATTAAATCCCACTTAAGATTTCTCTCAGACGACCTACTAGAAGGGCGAGATACCGGTGCACGCGGACATGAAATAGCCGCTTTATATATTGCTGCGGAATTTGAGAAATATGGTCTTAAGCCCGCCGGTGACGATGGCACGTTTATGCAACGTATCAATTTTATCCAAGCCAATGTTGATCAAAGTTCAATTAAAATGACCTTAAGCAACGAGAAAGGTGAGGTGGAATTAAGTTATCCGAAGCAATTTTTATCGGGTGCCAATCCTGTGACGGAACAAGCGGTGCTGGATGGCAAGATGGTTTTTGCAGGCTACGGTATCGTTGCCCCTGAGCTAAATCATGACGACTATCAAGGGCTAGATGTTGAAGGCAAGGTCGTGGTTGTATTGTCCGGCAAACCTCGGTCTTTCCCAAGTGAAGAAGGCGCACATTTCGGTTCAAACTATGAAAAACAGAAACATGCGACTGAGCATGGTGCAATAGGTTTTATCACAGTCAGCACACCTACAGCAGAAAAGGTGCGCCCATATCAAAATTTACTTAATTTCTTGCACACACCCAGTGTGCGTTGGTTAGATAATGCTGGGCAACCTGCTAATGTTTTTCCGCAATTATTGGGTGGCGCCTACTTGAGCAAGGAAGCGGCCGAGATTGTGTTTGCCGATGCACCACAAAACCTCGAACAAATTTATGCGATGTTGGAAGAAGATGCTTCACCAAAAGGTTTTGAGTTGCCCTACCGTGTGCATTTGGAATCAAGAAGTGAACATCAACAAATATCCAGTCCAAATGTTGTGGCTATTCTAGAAGGCTCTGATCCAGAGCTTAAAAAACAATATGTTGTTTATTCAGCTCATGCCGACCATATCGGCTTTGCCAAGACGGTAGCAAAAGATAAGATCAATAATGGTGCCATGGACAATGCAAGTGGCACGTCAGTATTGCTGGAAACGGCGCGTTTGTTCAGTCAAATGGCACAAAAACCCAAGCGTTCAATTTTGTTTGTGGCGGTTACGGGTGAAGAAAAAGGTTTATTGGGATCTGATTATTTCGCACAAAATCCTACCGTACCTCAAGACGCTATGGTGGCAAATGTCAATCTGGACATGCCCATATTGACCTATGAATTTGCCGATGTTATCGCCTTTGGTGCAGAGCACAGTGATCTCAAAGCCTCCGTTGCTAAAGCTGCAGACAATATTGGCTTGAGCTTAAGTCCCGATCCGTGGCCAGAACAAGCCTTGTTTACTCGTTCAGATCACTACAGTTTTGTTAAGCAAGGTGTGCCTGCGGTATTTTTAGTCCCCGGTTTACAGTCAGCCGATCCAGAGGTAGATGGCAGTAAAGTGTTTAATACGTTTATTAGCACAAATTATCACAAACCTGGGGATGACTTTAATCAGGTGTTCAACTGGAAAGCAGCGACTAAGTTTGCCGAAGTGAACTTCCAAATAGGTTTAACCTTGGCTAACCAGGCTGAGCGTTCAAGCTGGAATAAAGGCGACTTTTTTGGCGATACGTTTTCTAAATAAGTAAAACACCAGTGTTTCAGGCTATTAAAAAAGCGGACCAATAGGTCCGCTTTTTGATTCAGATGCTTCAGTTAAAAAATTGTTTATTAATAAACTGCCACTGTTCAGCAAAACCTTCGGTAGGGCGTCGAGTAAACTCACTGCGAATAAATTGATTGATCCGCCCATCTGCATAACACACCAACATGTTGGCAATCAGCCCTTCGTCAGCGGGTAGGCTTTTGCCTTCGCGGAGTTTACGCTCACGTAATACCTGTTTCATTTGCGTTTCTAAACGTTCGAATAGTTGAGTGATGCGTTCACGTAAGCGATCTTGCTCTCCCATCAGTGCATCGCCATTTAAAATACGGGTGATACCAGGGTTTTTTTCAGCAAAACCTAAAATAAGATGCAAAATAAGTTGCACCCGCGTTGCGGTATCTTTCTCTTCGTTAAGGATCTTATTGATCCTCGAAAACAGCGTTTCCTCTATGAACTCAATTAAGCCCTCGAACATTCTCGCTTTGCTTGGGAAATGACGATATAGGGCAGCTTCTGACACACCAACATGGGCAGCAAGCTTTGCCGTGGTTATACGCTGGCCTGGGCTCGTTTGTAACATACTGGCCAACGCTTGAAGAATTTGAGCGCGGCGATTGGGGCGTTTTGTTGCGGGCATTACTGGATCCTAATGCTATAAATAAAATTATTCAGTTAGTTGCTCTGCTACCAAGGTCATAAGTTGCCGAGCAAGTGTATGTTTATCCGTCACGGGTAACACTTTTTCACCCTCTGACCAAAATACATTTAGGGCATTTTGCTCACTGTTAAAGCCAATTTTGCTATCTGATACATCGTTGGCAGCAATCATATTTAACTTTTTGGCGTGTAACTTGGCCAAAGCATAATCGCGCACATTTTGCGTTTCTGCGGCGAACCCTACAGTAAACGGCGGATGAGGTAAATGGGCGACATCACTAAGAATATCAGGGTTCTTAACAAAAGTAAGTGTTAACTCATTTTCCTTTTTCTTGATCTTTTGTGGAGTTTTATTGATGGGGCGATAGTCAGCAACGGCCGCACAAGCCACAAAAATGTCGCAGTGCGCCATATTGGCCATGACAGCTTGATGCATCTGATCTGCGCTTTGCACATTAATCAGCTCTACTCCCTGCGGTGCAGTGAGCTGAGTTGGGCCACTCACCAAGCATACTTTTGCCCCTAATTGTTGGGCAGCAGCGGCTAAAGCGTAACCCATTTTGCCTGAACTGTGATTGGTGATATAGCGAACCGGATCGATCTCTTCACGGGTCGGTCCCGCGGTTAATACCACTTTTTTGCCATGTAAAAGTGGACGGGGCGACTCGCACTTATTATGTAATAGCTCGACTATCTCTTGAGGTTCGAGCATTCGTCCTAGCCCAACGTCTCCGCATGCTTGTTCACCCGCAGCCGGACCGAGCACCGTGATTTGGCGGCTGAGTAAGGTATGTAAATTATGCTGAGTCGCGGCAGCTCGCCACATTTGTTGATTCATGGCAGGCGCAATGAAAATGGGGGCAGTGGTGGCTAAACAAAGCGTTGACAGTAAATCATCAGCTAAACCTAAGGCTAATTTTGCCATGAAGTTAGCGGTAGTGGGGGCAATCAATAAGATATCGGCCCATTTTGCTAATTCAATGTGGCCCATGGCGGCTTCTGCATCTTTGTCGAGTAAGTCTGAAGAGACCGGATTACCAGACACAGCTTGCAGGGCGAGAGGGCTGACAAATTCAGCCGCTGATGACGTTGTTACCACTCTGACATTAGCACCTTGCGCTTTCAATTTGCGCACCAAATCAGGCGTTTTATAAGCCGCAATGCCGCCAGTAATACCTAATAAAATATTGTTATTCGCGATGGACATGAATCAATGCAAGGTAAACAAAAGCAAATTTAATCACATTATTGGCTGGATCACCCGCCTTTTGCTAGGCTTATTTTGTTCAACTCATCACTGATGTCGAATAGAAAAGTCCCACAAACTATCAAAGGCAAGGATGCATGAAGATTTCACAATGGCCAAGTGACGAAAGACCCCGAGAAAAATTACTCAAAATTGGCGCCCATAGCCTGTCCGATGCCGAGCTATTAGCCATTTTTTTGCGCACTGGCATAAAAGGCACTAATGCAGTGGATTTAGCCCGGGATTTGCTGGGTAATTTTGGCAGTTTACGAGGGTTACTTGGTGCATCCGAGTTTAACTTTTGCCAAGTGAAAGGCTTAGGCCAAGCCAAGTTTGTGCAATTGCAAGCTTGTGTCGAAATGTCAAAACGTTACTTAGCAGAAAAATTAGACAAGGTTGACGCGCTGACTTCAGTTGAAGCCACCAAACAATATTTATTGGCTGCTTTGCGTGATCAACCTCAAGAAGTCTTTGCCATGTTGTGTTTAGACAGTCAGCACCGCTTAATCAAATACAGAGCGATGTTTTATGGCACCATTGATAGTGCTAGCGTGTATCCTCGTGTTTTAGTTAAACAGGCGCTAGATGACAATGCGGCTGCGGTGATCCTCGCCCACAATCATCCCTCAGGTGTGGCAGAACCAAGTCAGGCCGATCAGCACATTACACAACGTATTCAAAATGCCATGGGATTAGTGGATATCAAAGTCCTTGATCATTTTGTGATCGGCGATGGTGACGCGGTATCTTTTGCTCAGCGTGGCTTGTTGTAGACTGCGTTTTTGGCATAGATATTTTATATCTTGTTTACCAAGCCAATGCATGGTGACTGGTAAAAAATGTTACTATGTTGCTATCGTTCAAATTGAAGACCAACACCTTTGTGGTGTGTCTCATCGTTGTCCAGTATGTTAAGCAAGGAATTTCAATGCGTGTCATTCACTTTGTCTCAGGCGGCTTTTCAGGGTCTACCAATGTTGCCAAGTCAATTATTCTGGCCACCAATCAAAGTGAAGATATCCAATCTACCCTAGTGCTGCGTAAAAAAAGCTCAACCAGTGCAAGCAAAATAGCGCAGATCCGTGCGCAAGGTATTCAGACTGAGGTGGTGTCAGGTGCTTTTCATTTACTCACGGTTTTTCAATTATATCGGGTGTGTCGACGCCAAAAACCCGACATTTTAGTGGTGCATGGGTTTAGCGAGCATTTGTGGGGGCGGTATGCTGGATTACTAGCCAAGGTACCGCACATGATACACGTGGAGCATAACTCTCGCGAGCGCTACACCCGATTCAGGCTCAAACAAGCAAAGTGGTTGAGTCAGTTTACGGATGCCATTGTTGGTTGCTCTGAGGGCGTGAAACAAAGTCTGTTAAAACTTGGTTTTGCACCGGAAAAAACCATGGCCATCAACAATGGCATCAACACACACGTATTCCAGTCAGCGTCGGGCACTGATTTTAATCAACGCAAGCCGGAACTTCTCATGGCGGCACGTTTTGCTCGGCAAAAAGATCAAAGCACCTTGATTCATGCCGTTAATCTTCTGAAAACACAAGGTAGGCTGGTAAAACTGCGTTTTGCTGGTTTGGGCAATAAACGTCATTTGGCCAAAGCTCAAGCCCTGGTCGATAGTTTGCAGCTGCAGGAGCAGATTGAATTTTTGGGGCATTGCCAAAATTTACCCACGCTCTTAGCGGAAACTCAACTGTTTGTATTAAGCACTCATTACGAAGGTATGCCTCTTGCTCTGATTGAAGCTATGGCTGCGGGTTGCGCGGTCATCGGCAGTCGAGTCGTGGGTGTACAAGAAATGATTGAGCACAAGGTGGATGGTTACTTAGTTGAGCCACAGTCACCGCAGGCCCTTGCTGATGCAATTATGTATTTATTAGATAACCCAAGGGTGACTGAAAATCTTGCTCATCGAGGTCAAAACAAAGCATTGACAGAATTTTCCATTGAGAACATGGCAGGTGCTTATATGTCACTGTTCAGAGGCCTAGTAGAAAATACAAACTCTCCCAGATAAGCCATCGACTATCAGGCCTCGTCTCGAGGTTTTTTTGGGTACCTACACCCCGTCAACCCAAGCAATTTGTAACAAATTCAGCGCGAATGTTTACAGATTCACGCCTCGACCTATCTCAAACTGCATCAATGAATTTGGCCAGTAATGGTCAATTTTTCAGCTTAATCATCAAGCTGTTTATCGTGTTTTAGTTGTTCAAATCAACAATTGCTCAAGGTAATTGCATAATGGAAATGACACTGAAAAGTCCAATCTGGCTCAGCATTTTAATTCCAGTTTATAACGTGGAAGCGTATTTACGGCAGTGCCTTAACTCTGTGCTGACTCAGGCTAAGGTAGGTGTAGAAATTATTGTGGTAGACGATTGTTCCACCGATGATTCTCTGTTGATCTTGGAGTCCATCGCAAATCAAGCTTGGTTTCCTGTCACCGTGTTAAAACATGGCAAAAACGCCGGTTTAAGTGCTGCTCGCAATACTCTCTTACACGCGGCTCAAGGACGCTATGTGTGGTTTCTCGACTCAGATGATTACTTAATGGAAGGAGCTATTGCGCATTTGCACAATATTGTAAGTCTGCACTCCCCCGATATTGTCTTATGTGACTACCAAGTCATCTACCCGCAGAAAACTCGCAAGAAAGTGTCATTTCGTGGGCCAACGGCTCGTTTGTTCACTGATAAAGAACTGTTTTTTCAGGGCCTTTTCCGTCGCAAGAAACTGCATATTTGGTCAAAAATTTCAAAGCGTAGTTTATGGGCTGATACACTGAGTTTCCCTGTGGGGCGATTGATGGAAGATATTGTGGTAACCCCGAGACTGGGTTTACGGGCAGAAAGTTACTTTTATCAACCATCGTGCTGGGTCGCTTATCGCAAACGACCCAACAGTATTTTGGCTACCTACACACGCCAGCGTTTAGAAGATACCGCTTGCGCCTTGGAGGGTGTGCTGACACTTTGGCAACATCACCTCCCTGAACTGAGTGATAAATCGAGATTATTTTTCAGTGAATTTGCCTTTGAGCTTCTGGTAGGCAACATGCGTGATGGACGTAGGCATAAACTGCTGAGTCACAAAGAGCAGTTGAAGTTCTACACCTTGTTTCATCAGCAAATAAATTGGAGCAAAAAAAAACTATCTGCTGTTTATTGGCAGCATTGGCATATTTTGCAGTGGTTGAGGTTTAGCTATAAATATTTCATGCAAAGCCGTTCGGTGTAAGTGACGTAGAGTAAACGTGAGTTGGAGGAACTGTTCGCAGTTAGACGGATTCAGGCTAAAATAACGCAAAAGTCACCTTGAGTTGAAGGTTAAAAAGCGGTGAAAGCGTAAATCTGCAGATTTACTGTACATTTTGCTTGAACAGAATAGGCCTTTGCTGTATAAAATGCGCCCTCTTGTAATAGCGTTAACTGGCACGTTGCTTAGTGTTTCTTGTCAGAGGCTAAAATTTTTTAGATTGTTTGGAGACAATACGATGTCCAGAGTATGTTTAGTTACTGGCAAAGGGCCAGCGGTAGGTAACAACCGCTCGCACGCTAAAAACGCGACTCGTCGCCGCTTTTTGCCCAACTTGCAAACCCACCGTTTTTGGGTTGAAAGTGAAAACCGTTTCGTTAAGTTACGCTTATCTACTAAAGGTATGCGTATTATTGATAAAAAAGGTATCGACTCAGTACTAGCTGATTTGCGTACCAACGGCGTTAAAATTTAAGGAACCAGATCATGCGTGATAAAATTAAATTAGTGTCTACTGCTGGTACTGGTTACTACTACACTACCGATAAAAACAAACGTAATATGCCTGGCAAAATGGAGATCAAAAAGTTTGATCCTAAAATTCGTCAGCACGTGTTGTTTAAAGAAGCCAAGATTAAGTAATTTTTACTGGTTTTGTCTCCTGAAGAACCCGGCATTTGCCGGGTTTTTTGCGTATTGCAAACATAGTCAACCCACCTAGGCTTATGCGATACTGCCAGTCTCGCCACTTGATTTTTTGTGCTCATGCTAAAACTTACACAACGTGCTTGGAATAATGTACTCATTATCAGCATGCTGGTGCTCATTTTGTTGTTTAATCGCACCTCCAATTTTTTAAATGGTGGCAGCGACAACATAGTTGATAACCACCTATTGCCAAGCGACGCCCAGATCAGCACAGTCGATTTTGGCTCTTATCAAGTTGAGCGCATTGCAAAGAGTTGGCGCTGTGTAGGCTGCAGTGCTGACATCGAGCAAATCGAAAAGTTAGTTACTCAGTGGCAAACTGCTACTACACAAGCCTCAACAGAAAATTTGGCCTTGTCAGACGCCAGCGTTTCACAGGTGGTGATTATTTCCTTGCTGGGTCAAGGGCAAACACACAAATATGAATTATTCAAAGTAGGCGATGTAACCTTGGTTTTGTATCAACAGCAAGTTTTTCAGTTGCAGGGCAGCACATTTGATGACTTACGTCTGGCGGAGCCTCCACATGCCTGAGTTACCAGAGGTTGAGGTCAGTCGACTAGGCATAACGCCCCACCTGCTACACCAACGCATTAGCAAAATTATCGTGCGTCAACCTCAGTTGCGCTGGCCTGTGCCTCACGACATTCATCTGGCTGAAGGTTTGGTCATTGAACAAGTAAGACGCCGCGCTAAATACCTGCTGATTGATACGACATTGGGTAGCATAGTATTGCACCTTGGCATGTCTGGGCGACTGCATATCGTCAATGCCGACACACCAGTGAAAAAACATGACCACATTGACATCGTATTAGAAAATGGCGTGTGTCTGCGCTTCAATGATGCCCGTCGTTTCGGCGCTTGTTTATGGCAGGGACAAGGTTTACCAGCACTGAGTGTACTGACTACCCTTGGTCCAGAGCCATTAACAACAGACTTTGATGGACGGCGTCTTTATCAACTGTCACGCAACAAGTTGGTGGCAGTGAAATCTTTTATCATGGATAACAAAATAGTGGTGGGTGTTGGCAATATTTACGCCAGTGAATCATTATTTCTGGCGGGTATTGATCCCCGCAAGGCTGCGGGCAAAGTCAGTCTAAAAGCCTACTTAAGTCTGGGCACTAGCATAAAACAGATACTGCAAGCCGCTATCGACCAAGGAGGCACTACCCTCAAAGATTTTGCTCAAGCGGACGGTAAACCGGGGTATTTTGCCCAAGCGCTTCGCGTCTATGGTCGGGCGGCGCAGCCATGTGTGGCTTGTGGATCATCTATTGAGTCGCTGACCATTGGTCAGCGCAATACGTTTTTTTGTGGTCACTGCCAAACGTAGTTTGATTTATTCGCTTGGGTGCAGTTTTTGGTGCAAGGCCTCCACCACGACAGGATGGCAAAAGTCATTCACTCTGCCCCGATGCAGCGCTACTTCTTTTACTAAGGTGCTTGAAATAAAAGAGTTTTCTTCAGATGGTGTTAAAAAGACACTCTCTAGATTGGGATTCAAGCGCCGGTTCATATTGGCAAGTTGAAATTCATACTCAAAATCAGACACCGCCCTTAAGCCACGGATTAAAATTGTTGCCCCGTGTTTTTCGGCAAAGTCAGCCAGCAAACCGCTAAAGCCAATTACCTCTACATTTGGCAATCCTTTGGTCACTTCTTTTATGAGAGTAACACGTTCAGCAAGACTGAATAAGGGCTTTTTGCTGGGGTTGGCAGCTATGCCTACCGTTACAGAGGCAAACATGTTGGCAGCGCGTTCGATTAAGTCGGCGTGTCCATTGGTAATGGGATCAAAGGTGCCGGGATAAATGGCTTTGGTGTGCATAATGTATTTTATAAAAGAATCATGCCATGAGCATAACCTAAGTGCAGGTAAAACATAAGGAAAAGCCACGTATTGCAGTGAAGTTCATACCTTGCCCTGATAACCCTCACTGCATTGCTGCCAATTTTCTGCTCTAAAGTGAAACACGCTTTGTTTATTTTTTTCTTTGTTTAACGAACGTAACAAGCGCTGCATATTGGCAGCCTTCCAAGTGTTTCCCGTCTTCTGGGCGCATTTATCAAAATCAATTAACCACACCTTATGCTTGTCATCCACCATCAAATTGTGAATATTTAAATCATGATGGTAAATCTGAGCATCATGCAATTGTCGGATTGCCGCCCCGATGGCACGCCACAGAGGTGCTGACAATGTTTGTTGTTTCAGCAAGGTAAACACATCGATGGCGTGAGGGATCTTCGTTAAAATAATGTCCGCACGGTAAAACAAGCCTTGCCTCTGCACCCACATCGCTGCCGCGCGAGGCACGGGTAGTCCTAGGGTGTTAGCCTGATTCAATAAATGAAACTCCCGCCATGCTCGACTGTTGGCCAAACCGGTATAGAAGTAGCGGTCTTGAATAAGTTTAGCAATCAGGCCACCGCGACGATAGTGGCGTAATACAAACTGCTGACCGTTGTGTGTAAAAAATAAGGTGGTACCGCGACCCATAGCCTGACCGATGACTTTATGTTGGTCGTACCAATAGTCATGCTTAAACATCTCATCAGTCATTTCTGGCAATAGGCTTTGATCAAAAAGTAAGATATTGTTTTTTGTCGTTTTTTGGACTAAATCAGGCATGCTATTATGCTGTACACAGGAACGATTCCCCATTGTAATGCAATGTCACAACAATACCGAATTCCTGTTTGATTAACCCAATGAATTCTTTTGTTATCAATAGGCAAGTGAATGGTCACACAGCAGCACAAATCATCTTCTCAAGATGAAATAGAACTAATAATCGGCAACTCGAACAGCAATTTTTCGGGTGTGACCTCGACAATGCTGCAGGTGATGTCGGAACAACGCAAGATAATTAACCTGCGGATTATGGGCAAACATTTTGTCCCTGATCCTTCACTGGTAATCAGTTTTTGGCAAACTGTGAAGCTCTGTCGAACGCCGCTTAGCAATGGTAAATGGCGAATTTTTCATGCACGGCGGGTGGATGAGATGATCCAAGGCGTAGTATTGAAATATGTATTTGGGGCAAAAATAAAACTGGTGTTCAGTTCCGCCGCTCAACGTCATCGCTCGGGATTGACCCTCTGGTTAACCAGACGTATGGACGGTGTAGTTGCCGTGAGTAATCGTTCGGCGGGTTATTTGGCTGAACCGCCAGACATGGTGAATCCCCATGGTGTGCAAAGTGACGAGTACCGCCCTGCTCCTGACAAACGGCAAGCCTGGCAAGCTCTGGGATACGGTGGCGAGATTGGCATTGGTATCTTGGGTCGGGTGCGCAAGCAAAAAGGTGTGCATTTATTTGTGCGTGGCTGTATTGCTACCTTGCACAAATACTCACAGGTGAATGCGGTGGTAGTTGGAGCGATTTCGTCGAGCAACAAAGATTTTGTCGCTGGCTTACAAAAAGAAATTGCTGACGCCGGGTTAACCCAGCGCATTACCTTTACCGACGAGTTACCCTTTGCACAAATACCTAAAATTTTCAGTAGCTTATCGTTAGTGACAGCGCTGAGCGACAACGAGGGTTTTGGTTTGACGGTGTTGGAAGCCATGAGCGGTGGTGCGGCGGTTTTGGCAACCCAGGCGGGGGCATGGGAAGAAATAGTGCGCCCCGGCATCGATGGTTACATCGTACCCATTAACGATCAACAAGCGGTAAATGAAAAGTTAGATCTCCTACTCAGTGATCAAACTAAACTACAGGCTATGGGTAAAGCGGGTAGAGAAAGTGTTGAGCAGCATTACAGTGTGCATCATGAAGCGCAGCGCTTGATCGATTACTTTCGCAGCTTGCAGTAGCAGGGTAGACCGAGGGTTGACATAAAAACCTAGAGTTTGAGAAAGGCCAAGGTATTAGCTAAGGCCACGCGATTATTATTGATCACTGCGCGTCCTGCTTCTCCTGCCGATTCCCTCGCCGCAGTATCGTGTAACCAAGCTTGCAAGGTATGTTGCATCTGCTGTTGATTATTAACAATAACCAGTGCACCGGCTTGTTCAAGGGTTTGGCAAATCTGCGGATTGTTATAGGTAGAGGGCCCCATCACCGCGGGTACACCCATGACTGCAGACTCCAGAGCATTATGCCCGCCTCGTGCTGCGATACTGCCACCAATAAACGCTACATTTGCCAAACCATATAACACCTGCAACATGCCCATTTTATCCCCAAGTATGACTTGCGTGGTGTCTTGGCAGGCTTGCTGGCTACTCAGTGTGACAAACCGCATATTCTGCTCGGCTAAGAGCGTGGCTACCTCAGCAAAACGTTGAGGGTGACGGGGCACGATGATTAACAGTAGATCTTGAAAATCTTTGCTTAACAAGCGAAAACATTCAAGGATCCAACTCTCCTCAGGTTCGTGGGTACTGCCTGCTACCATGACCAAGCGACTACCAATATTAAGCTGTTGGCCAAGCTTGCTAATTTGATCTGGTAGCTGCGGATCGATATTTATATTAAATTTTAAATTATGCGTGAGCCTTAAGGTCTCGCTTAATGCGCCTAGGTGCTGATAATTCTCTAGGTCACGTTGGCCCTGAGCGCCAATACCGCTGAGTTTGTGCAGCAGTGGTTTAGTCAGATATGCCAAGCGCTGATAAGTGCGCAGTGATTTATCGCTCATTCTGGCATTGACCACGTAGACCGGTATGGCTTGGCGCCATGCCACATGCACTAAGTTAGGCCACAACTCCATTTCCGTGATGAGCACCATACGAGGTTGCAGTTTGCGCAATAATTTCGCCATAAACCACGGTAGATCGTAGGGTAAATACATGTGGCAAACGTGATCAGCATATAACTGCCTCACGCGTTCTCTGCCAGTTAGGGTGTTGGTGCTGATAGTAATGGCAACATCGGGATACGCTTTGAGTAATTGCTGCACCACTGGCTGCATAGTTACCACTTCACCCACGGAGGCGCAGTGCAATAAAAACCCATTTTTTTGTGCCACCTGAGCCAATACCGCGAAGCGAGTTAAATGCTCTGCTGCATAGTTAACACCGTGTTTATAGCGAGAATAAAGCCACCACACAGCCAAAAATGGCAATAACAACAGCCACACAAGCGTGTAGGCAAACAGGCTGAATTGCTCAGGCAGGGATGGGCGGTAAGGTTTGCGCATGCATTAATAATTGTTGAACTAAATCAAGACGATACTCTAACAGAACTGTGGTGGTTGTGGCTAACTATGCTGAGCCGAGGAATGCTCGCTAAGGCTTGTCACTTAGTCATAAACGCTGCAACCTTTGCCTGTAAAATTCTTTACACACCTGCATGACTTTAAATAAATAATTCTGACCGACAGGTTCGCAAAATAGTCCACTATTCCAGTAGAATAATCAGCTACGCGCCGCCCTAGTTTACTTTGGATAAATGATGAAAGACGATTTTTTTAAACGCATTGAGCAGCAGCTTGATGAAGCGCAGACGCAAGGCCTGTATAAACACGAGCGACTCATTTCCTCAAGCCAAAAAGCCCAAATCACAGTAGCCAATGATCGTCAGGTTTTGAACTTCTGTGCCAACAACTATCTTGGTTTAGCCAATCATCCAGATTTAATTGCGGCCGCTAAACAAGGCTTAGACAGCCATGGTTTTGGCATGGCATCAGTTCGTTTCATTTGCGGTACACAAGATATCCACAAGGCATTGGAGAGCAAAATATCCGGCTTTTTAGGTATGGAAGATACCATTTTGTATCCCTCATGTTTTGACGCCAACGGCGGATTGTTTGAAACCATTTTAGACGCTGAAGATGCCATTATTTCGGATGCCTTAAACCATGCCAGTATTATCGATGGGGTGAGACTGTCAAAAGCCAAACGTTATCGCTATGCCAATAATAATATGCAAGAACTGGAAGCGCAGTTACAGCAAGCCGACGCGGATGGTGCACGCACAAAATTGATTGCTACCGATGGTGTATTCTCAATGGACGGTGTGATTGCTAACTTGGCTGCCATCTGTGACTTAGCCGACAAATATCACGCCCTTGTGATGGTAGACGATTGTCACGCTACGGGTTTTGTGGGTGAGAGCGGACGTGGCAGTCATGAATACTGTGGGGTAATGGGGCGAGTGGACTTACTCACTGGCACACTGGGTAAAGCGTTAGGTGGCGCCTCAGGTGGTTATACATCTGGTAAAAAATCGGTCATAAGTTGGTTACGTCAACGGTCGAGACCTTACTTATTCTCTAATTCTGTGGCACCGCCCATTGTTTCGGCCTCATTAAAAGTATTCGATATGATGGGTAATGGTGAGGCATTGCGTGCGGCGGTGGTGCGCAACAGTGCCCATTTTCGGCGTCGTATGACAAACGCTGGGTTTACCCTGGCCGGTAAAGATCACGCCATTATTCCTGTGATGTTAGGTGATGCTAAATTAGCCACCACCATGGCAGATATGTTGTTGCAACGTGGCATTTATGTGGTGGGATTTTCATTCCCTGTGGTACCTAAGGGGCAAGCGCGGATCCGCACTCAAATGTCTGCCGCACATAGCCTAGAGCAAGTCGATGAGGCGGTGGATGCCTTTATCGCCGTTGGTAAAGAATTAGGAGTGATTGCATGAAGTCCTTAGCCAAATTACATAAAGAAAAAGGCATGTGGATGACGGACAGTCCGATGCCAGAAGTAGGCCACAATGATGTGTTGATAAAAATTCACAAAACCGCTATTTGTGGCACTGATATGCACATCTATCAATGGGATGAGTGGTCACAAAAAACCATCCCAGTGCCCATGGTTGTTGGCCACGAATACGTGGGTGAAGTTGTGGATATGGGGCAAGAAGTGCGTGGTTTTAAAATAGGAGATCGGGTATCCGGAGAAGGGCACATTACTTGTGGCCACTGCCGCAATTGCCGCGCTGGCCGTCGTCATTTGTGTCGCAATACCACCGGTGTTGGGGTAAATCGTCAAGGCGCCTTTGCCGAGTATTTAGCGATTCCTGCTTTTAACGCCTTTAAAATTCCACACAACATTAGCAGTGACTTTGCCGCAATTTTTGACCCTTTTGGCAATGCCGTGCATACCGCGTTGTCTTTTGATTTAGTCGGCGAAGACGTATTGATCACAGGTGCTGGGCCCATTGGTATTATGGCCGCCGCCGTGGCTAAACACGTGGGTGCGCGTAACGTTGTGATCACCGATGTAAATGATTATCGCCTTGATTTAGCGAAGAAAATGGGTGCAACCCGTGCCATCAATGTTGCCCAAACCAGTCTCAAAAATGTGATGCGCGATCTTGGTATGACTGAGGGATTTGACGTGGGTCTAGAAATGTCTGGGGTGCCAGCCGCCCTGCGCGATATGTTGGCGCACATGAATAACGGTGGCAAAATAGCAATGTTGGGCATTCCCCCCGGCGATGTAGCCATAGACTGGAACCAGGTGATCTTTAAAGGATTAACTATTAAAGGTATATACGGTCGCGAAATGTTTGAAACTTGGTATAAGATGTCGAGCTTGATCCAAGGTGGTTTGAACCTGAATCCAATTATTACCCATCATTTCCCAGTCGATCAATTTTTGCAGGGCTTTGAAACGATGGGATCTGGGCAGTCAGGCAAGGTTATTCTCGACTGGCTGTAATTGACAATAAACGAGGTGAATAAGTCATGATGGAGCAATTTGCCCACATATCGGTGCTGGAGGCAAAAGAAAAATTGGCGGATGGTCAGACTAAAGTCGTTGATATTCGTGATGAGCGCTCGTTTGAATTGGGTCACATTCCGCAATCCATGCATTTAACCAATGGCAGCTTACATAGCTTTATGGCCGAAACGGATTTCGAAACCCCGGTAATTGTTTGCTGTTATCACGGCAATAGCAGCCAACAAGCTGCTCAGTTTCTTATTCATCAAGGTTTCCATGAAGTCTATAGCCTGGATGGTGGTTTTGAAGCTTGGCGTTTAGCCCAGCCCATTGCCCATTCAGCATAGTGTGTAGGCAGGGCTGACACATCACCGATTCAACTTTTCTCGTCGCATTTCGCCAAGAACGTGCAGCCCGTATGCTGGTGAACTACCTTATCACCCAGCATATTGCCGCACATTACGTGCGACTTGATCAACAGCAGGCGCACGGCGTAGTAATCAGCGACGCATTACAACTTCCTGAAGCACAACACATTGCTCAAGAATTTATTGCCAATCCTCATCAAGAAAAATATCAAGATGCGGTGTGGCAAGCAGGTGAGTCAGTCTCTATGGCAAATATTAACTGGTTTTCGTTTGCCGCTATACGCGCACAGTTAAAACAAACACCCTTTACTGCCTTGATTCTGCTTAGCTGCTTGGTGATTTATGCATTGGAGATAAGCGGCTTTACTAGTGTTTATGCAAGTTTGCGCATTCTCCCGTGGCCGCAGTTAGTGGCCGATCAACAGTGGTGGCGCTTGATTGGGCCGGCACTTATTCATTTCAGTAGTCTGCATATCATATTTAATTTGTTGTGGTGGTGGATGTTGGGGCAACAGCTTGAACAAAACTTTGGTTTGATGAGTTTAGTGTTGTTGTTTTTAAGTAGTGCGATTTTTTCGAATGTGGCGCAATTAATACTTGAAGGGCCTAATTTTGGCGGTTTGTCAGGGGTGGTCTATGCCTTGGTTGGCTGTGTATGGTGGTTGGGGTGGTTGCGTCCCAGTTGGGGTATCAGTTTGCCGCAACCCCTCATCATATTTCTGCTACTTTGGTTGGTGATTGGTTACGCTGATGTGTTGTGGATCCCCATGGCTAATGTAGCTCATACAGCTGGGCTCATAGCCGGCTGTTTATTTGCTTTATTGCTGGTGCAGATCCCCAAATTGAGTCGCCGCTAATACCGCGTTAACGCACTCCTATGCTAGGGGGTTTACATCCCTTAACTTTGGTACAAATATTTAGTAAAAATCACGTCCTTAATCATTTCATTACCGGTTTCGCGTTTCATCAATTCCCGCAAACGCTCCAAACATGCACGACGAATATCTTCGCGCCCAGTCAATGATTTTACTTTCTCTTCCGGCTGTCGGCCAAAAATATCAATGGTAGCAGCGGTTAACAGGGGGGCATGATGTTCGGCTGCCTCTAAGTAATCGGCATCCTCTAACATCAGCTCAACCGTTACCCGCACATACCCCAGTTTTCTCGCGTTGGCACCCAAGTAATTGGTGACAATGTCAGGCTCTATGCTGAAGTATGCATAGTTTTTACGCTGTATTTCCTGGCCGTTAAGTGGCAAAGAGGTCAATACCATTAGGCTTATCATGCACCAAAGCTGAGCCGATTTTTTAATCATGAGTTTAGTTTGTCCTCCTTTTTTACAGACTTCATAGTTTACCAAGTTTACTGGGTTTACATAAAACAATTTAGTCTCATTGCATCAATTGCTATCATGCTGCGGAATTTATTGATAAGACCGAATTTTGAGCCTAGTTTCCCGTTCTACACACAGCGTTCTGCCTATTGGTATCGAGACATCTTGGTCTGATCCAGCTGCACTCACCATCGGCGATCCGTACTTGAAAAATTGGCTATTGGACACTGGCTCATTAACCGAGCGTTTGCAATCACAATGTCGAGAATTCCGTGTTCACGTATTATGTCAACGGCCGGTTACGCCGAGTCTTGAGGAAAATCATTTCTTGCAGGCAACAAAGGTCGCCAATCAAGCCCAAGCTTGGCAAGTAAGAGAGGTGATTTTGTATGGTGACAATCAGCCTTGGGTGTTTGCACGCTCGCTACTTCCTCAATCACTGTGTGACAATGAATTAGCCGGGCTTGGTTCCCAGCCACTGGGGAAAATGTTATTTAATGATCCGCGTTTTAAGCGCTACCCTTTCCAAATAACTTGTATGAACCCAGCGCAAAGTTGGTTAACTAAGGTTGATGCAAGCAGTAAGGCTTTGTCTGTTGATGGCCTTGCCTTGTGGGGTAGACGCTCTTTGTTTACCGTAAACAGCTTGACTATGTCAGTGGCCGAGGTATTTTTGCCGCAGTCCCCAGCCTATAAAAATCTTCGTTAATGGGTGTATTGTTGTTTGAATTTTTTGCCTAACTCAATCCGTCTGAATCCATATTGGCGTTTGATGCGCATGGATAAACCGATTGGCATTTATTTGTTACTGTGGCCCTGTGTTTGGGCTTTATGGATTGCAGCGCAAGGAACGCCGCCACTGTTGATTTTGCTGGTATTTATAGCTGGCACAATTGTGATGCGGGCAGCGGGTTGTGTTATCAACGATATTGCCGATCGCAATATCGATGGGGCGGTAAAACGCACCATGCAGCGCCCACTAGCCAGCAAAGAGTTGAGTACCAAGCAGGCTCTAGGGTGTTTTTTGGGTTTGGCGCTGTGTGCGTTACTTTTGGTATTAACCCTTAACTGGCAAACGGTTTTGCTGGCGTTTGGCGGCTTGGCCTTAACCGTCAGCTATCCCTTTATGAAACGTTATACCCATCTTCCGCAAGTTGTACTTGGTGCTGCGTTCGGCTGGTCGATACCCATGGCATTTATGGCCATTAATCAGCAGTTGAGTGAAGTAGTGTGGTATCTATACGCCGCCAATTTATGTTGGACGGTGGCCTATGACACGGAATATGCCATGGTGGATCGAGATGATGATCTGAAAATTGGGGTGAAATCCACCGCGATCCTGTTTGCCCAGTTTGATAAAGCCATCATCTTCATATTACAGATGATGACCTTAGTGTTACTGGCGAGAGTCACGTACTTGGCAAACCTGAGTTGGCCCGTTTGGTTGGCCTTAGCCCTTTGTTTTCAGCTTTTTTTATATCAGCAATACTTGATCAAAGATCGACTCAGGGATCAATGTTTTCAGGCCTTTTTGCACAACCATTGGGTGGGATTAAGCATGGCAGTGGGCATTATTACTCATTATCTATTGCAGGTTTAGGCACTTCCAAGGCAGCAATGCGAGCTTCAAGTGCCGCGAGCTTTTCGCGAGTGCGGATCAGTACCTGAGTTTGTACATCAAATTCTTCCCGGCTGACAAAATCCAGACGACTGAGCTGAGCTTGCAATATTTGCTTCACTTTGGATTCGGCGCCTTCCGCCATGGTTTTTACCCCTTGAGGTAGAGCGTCGGAAATTTGTTTGGCCAGTTCTTCAAGTTTTTTCGGATTTAACATGGATTGTCCTTTGGTCACAGCTTGCTATCGGCCGTATTGTAACGAAAGTCATAATATAAACCACTTAAACCATTGCACAGCCAGATTGTTATTGGTCAAGTGGTGGATTATTTCTTACAATCCCCTGCTGCGTTTAACCCCACTGAGACATGCATGAAACTTAACCCCGGTCAGAATCAAGCCGTTAACTACATATCTGGGCCTTGCTTAGTGTTAGCAGGTGCGGGAAGCGGTAAGACGCGGGTGATCACTAATAAAATTGCCTACTTGGTGCGCGAGTGCGATATGCCCGCACGTTATATTGCCGCGGTGACCTTTACCAATAAGGCGGCGCGGGAGATGAAGGAGAGGGTTGCGCAAACCTTGGGTAAAAAAGAAGCACGTGGACTCAAGGTCTCTACTTTTCATACCTTGGGTTTAAATATCATCAAGGCTGAGGTGAGTCGTTTAGGGTTGAAAGCAGGTTTTTCCTTGTTTGATGACAAAGACAGCTTAGCTTTGTTAAAAGATTTGACCAGTCATGAACTAGACGGCGACAAAGAGCAATTAGCTGCGCTGCAAAACCGAATTTCCGCATGGAAAAACGAATTAATCTTGCCCAGTCATTTACATGCCGCGTCTTTGTCCAGCGCGGATGGCGAATTTGCAGAATTTTATGCGCGTTACCACAATAATTTGCGTGCCTATAATGCTTTAGATTTTGATGATCTTATTATGTTACCCACCTTACTGCTGAAATCTAACGAGCAGGTGCGGCAAAAATGGCAAAGTAAAATTCGTTACTTGTTGGTGGATGAGTATCAAGATACCAATACCAGCCAGTATGAACTGGTGCGTTTATTGGTGGGTGAACGAGCACGTTTCACCGTGGTCGGCGATGATGATCAATCCATTTACTCGTGGCGTGGGGCGCGCCCGCAAAATTTAGTGTTACTGCAACAAGATTTTCCCAAGTTGAAAGTAGTCAAACTCGAACAGAATTACCGTTCATCTGGGCGCATCCTGCATTGCGCCAACATCTTGATCCAGAATAACCCTCATGTGTTTGAAAAAAAGTTGTTCAGTGAATTAGGTTATGGCGAACATTTACAGGTTATTGTGGCGAAAAATGAGGAACATGAAGCAGAACGTGTGGTGGCCGAGTTATTAGCACATAAGTTTATGCAAGGGACTCAGTTTAAAGACTATGCCATTTTATACCGCGGTAACTTCCAATCGCGGATATTTGAAAAAGTCTTAATGAGCAATCGCATTCCATACAAAATCAGCGGCGGTATGTCATTTTTTGGACGAACTGAAGTAAAAGACATCATGGCTTACCTGCGGATCTTGGTTAATCAGGATGACGACAATGCATTGCTGCGTGTGATCAATACGCCCACTCGAGGCATTGGTCGAGTCAGTTTGGAAAAACTGGGCAACCTTGCCAATCAGCTTGGTTGCTCGATGTTTGCCGCAATATTTTCACCCCAGCTAGCAGAACATTGCAGTGGCAAAGCGCTAACCTCGATAGAGCACTTTGGGCGATGGATGGTGGAACTGTCCGATCGCGCGGTGCGCGGCGATGGTATTGCCACCATCCGTGAAATGATCAAAGCCATGGGCTATGAAGAGTGGTTGTATGAAACCAGCACGAGCCCCAAGGCTGCAGAAATGGCCATGACCAACATTAGTACCCTGTTTGGCTGGATAAGCGATATGTTGGAAGGCAGTGAATTAGATGCCCCCATGACTTTGCAAGAAGTGGTAAATCGCTTAATTTTGCGCGACATGCTTGAACGGGGCGAAGACCAAGATGAATCCGATCAAGTGCAACTCATGACCTTGCATGCATCAAAAGGTTTGGAGTTTCCTTATGTATTTATGGTGGGCATGGAGGAAGGGCTGCTGCCTCATCAAAGTAGCATTGATGAAGACAATATTGACGAAGAACGTCGCCTTGCTTACGTGGGTATTACCCGTGCCCAGCGCCAGCTGTTTTTCACCCTGGTGAAGGAGCGCCGTCAATATGGCGAGGTGATCAATCCGGAACCAAGTCGTTTTTTATACGAGCTGCCGCAGGATGATATTCTCTGGGAGACGACCAAGAAAAAAGATTCCCCAGAAGTCCGTCAGCAAAAAAATGAGATCGGCATCGCAAATCTGCGCTCAATGCTTGGTAAAAAATAACAGACACGCCTCAAGTTTATCGCAAGAAGATATTCAATCTGTTTGTAAGGAGAATTTTTGGCGGGGGCTGGTGATAATTTTTGTCTTGCGCCCATCGTGTGACGCCCATCGTGTGACGCCCACACATCATTTAGCTGGCGTTAGCTATTTCGTTGGGGTTAAGGCTGAAACTGTTTGCCGCTAATTCCAGTATTGCTGCTTTTTGTAAAAACTTACCCTGCCCATATTCACAGCCTGCACTCAATAGCGCCTGTAGTTGTTCGTCAGACTCGATACCTTCAGCAATCAGTTTAAACTTGAGATGCTTGGAGATAGACAATACTGACTGAATTAGTTTTAAGTTCCGCTCTGAGCGCGGGATGGTCTTCATGAAACGATGGTCGACTTTGACGAAATCAAAAGGATAGGCATACAGATAACTTAACGATGCTAAGCCACTACCAAAATTATCCAACACCAAACCGATACCCGCTCGTTTGAGGATTTTTATCGCCGGCAACATAAACTGTGAACGACGGTTTAAGTCATTCTCATCAAATTCAATGACTAACATTTTTGGATCAACATCAGCATCTTTAATCCGTTCAATAAGTTGCTGTGCTAAATTACTTTGTGTTAAGTGATGAATAGACAGGTTGATGGCTAGGCGCTGTGTTTGGCGGCCGTCTCTGGCGCTTTGCCACTCTTTCAAGATCTGGCACGCCTTGTCTAACATAAAGTTGTCCATTTCAACTGTCAGACCACTTTGTTCGGCGATTTGCCAGTATTGCTCGCGCTTGATTTTACCGAGGGTCGAATGCTCCCAGCGGATGTAACATTCAGTATAAAGTTGTGCTTTATCCACCAAATTGAACGCCGACTGGGCATAACATTCAAACGACGCTGCTTTGAGCATTTGTCTGAATTCGCTTTCGATTTCCAATTCTTCCAGCAGTTTTTCCCGCATCGTTTTGTCGAAAATGATATAGCGGCCACGGCCTAAGGTTTTAGCTTGATACATTGCTGCATCGGCGTCACGTAAAATCTCCTCAGCGGTTTGATAACCGTTTTCAATGTAGGCAATGCCAATACTGGCACCGGAATACATTTCTTTGTTTTCTATGACAAAGGGCGCAGCGATAGCGCTGATGATACGCGAAGAAATTTCTTCGATATCGCTAGGCGCTTCAAAGTTATCAAACAGCACCACAAACTCGTCACCACCAAGGCGAGCCAATAAGTCATGACCACGAATGCAGGCACTAATACGTTTGGCCACTTCTTTTAAAAACATATCACCGGCATGGTGCCCAAGGGAGTCATTGATTTGTTTGAAGCGATCTAGGTCAATAAATACCACGGCAAAGTGGTTAGTGGCATAACGTGCTTTGCTGGCTAAGGCCAACTCTAAGCGATGATTAAACAAGACCCGATTGGCTAAACCAGTCAGTCCGTCATGATGAGCATCATGTTCGAGCTTTAGTTGGATCTGTTTGCGTTCTTCAATTTGTTTTTGCAAAAATAAGTTCGCTTGATTGAGCTCATTGGTGCGTTCTTTTACTTTTTCGGCAAGCTGTTGGTTATACAGCTGAATGGCCTCTGAGGAGCGCTTACGCCCCAAAGCGACTGCAATATGATGGGAAACAAAACGCAAAAATTCCAAATCTTTCTGCGCGTATTTTTGCTCGGCACCATAACTTTGCACGGCAATAACACCCGATATCACCCCGTCAATAAAAAGCGGAGCACCTAACCAAGAGGTATCGGTTTTTAACATGCTCGGTGCGATTTTTTTATCTAACTCGTCTTGCTCGGTTAACTCTTTTACCCGTGATGTATCAATGAGTTCAGCACGACCTTGGCGAATAACGTATTCAGTCAAACCCAAACGTAAAGAGCGAGGTTCAACATGAGCGGATAACTCATCTTTGTAATAGGGAAAGCTCAATGAATTGCTACTGCTATCTAATAGGGCAACATAACAATTTGGCGCGCCAATAAGACGTCTGAGAATGTCATGAATTGCGGCATAAAAATCGTTCATGTCGCCATCGATGGACGCCGAGAGTTCAGAGATTTCAAACGAGGCTTGTTGCAGTGATTCGACTTTCTGACGTTCAGATATTTCTTCCTGCAACTCATCGTTTATCTGACGCAACTGCTTGGTACGTTCGCGAATGGTTTTTTCAGTCAGTTCACGACTTTTAACCCGGTCTAAGCAATTGACGATGTGTTGCGAGACAAACAGCAGGACTTCTAAATCCGCTTGTGTGTAGCGAATGGAGTCGTCATAACTCTGTACCACCATGGCACCGATAACCTGGGTGCCGCGTTTAAGCGGCACACCAATCCAATCAACCGAATGCGCGCCAAAATCTTTGATGTTTAGATTGGCGACCTGTTGGCGATAATTTTCTTGGGTCAAAAAAAGATGATTGCCGGTACGCAAAATGTAACCGGTGATACTGCCTTTGAGATCTTCGGCAGAAATTTGATTGATGATCTGTTCATCAAATTCATCCACAAAATAGGCGAATTCGATATTGGTAGATTCTTCAGTATAAAACGCTACAAAAAAGTTTTTTGTCGGCATGAAGCCCGCAATAATTTCATGAATTGCCGGATATAAACGGGATAATTCGTTAATAGAACTGGCCAGTTCAGAAATGTCGAATAGCGACTTCTGAATTGCTTCAGATCGCTTGTATCTATCAGTGAGTTGTTGGAGTTGTGGTACCAACTCCCTTAGTTCTTCTAAGGACAACTCTTGCGCACTATGATCAGATGTCATACTGATTAATTTTCGACATGAGGGTTCTAAAACAAGACAAAATGCTAGGCGGATAAAATAAACTATTAGGATCTAAAAGGCCACCCAAAGGTGGCCTTTATTTGCCTAAACTTTTCGACGATAGAAAAGTTTATAAGCCTTCAATCATGTGCTCAATGGCCGCTTTAATTTCGTCATCGCTGCAGTCACCACAGGTGCCTTTGGGGGGCATGGCATTATAACCTTTGATGGCATGGCCTAACATTACGTCTAAACCTTGTGCCATGCGTGGCGCCCAATCGGCCGCGTCTTGGAATTTTGGTGCACCCAATACGCCAACGCTGTGGCAAGCAACACAAGCTTTAGCATAAACTTGCAAACCTGAGCGCGGACCTGCCGCTGCAGTCTCAGCCTTCGCACCGCTAACATGCACTTTACCTAGTGGTTGAATCCGCGCTTGAATATCGTCTTTACTGGCTTCCTGAGACTTTGAGGAAAATGCCAAAAACACACCCATTGCCAACCATAAAACACTTTTCATTTTCAAAGACTCTCTCCACGACTTCGTGACAGTTAAACGCCACCAACTTGTTAGTGGATCAGATTATAACCACAATTCTAGGTGGAACAACCATTTACTGATGGCTTGGTGGCAAAATTAGTCAGTCGCCAAAAGTGTTGCCTGTTTGCCTCATCCTAGGGATTTACTGTAGCTTGTAGTGAGCGAGCATCTTACTCAAGTTCGCGGCTAATTTAGTCAAACTTGTTGTTGCTTGGCGCGTGTGATCACTGCCATTTTTAACTTTGTCACCCAAAGCCTCAAAGTGTTGCACGGCGCCCTGAACACTTGATACCTCGTTGCCTGCTTCGCTATTTAATTTAGCCACTTGTTCGGCCTGACGGCTAATATCGACTATGGATTGGCGCAGCGCAGCAAGACTGGTGACGGTGTGCTGTGCTTGTGAAACTGACGCGCTTGCTTCGCGTTGATTTGTTTCCATGGTGTCTACTGACTCAGTAATCAGGGTAACAATCGCGTCTAACATTTGATTGATTTCAACGGTTGATTGATGTGTGCGTGTGGCCAACGTTCGAACCTCATCGGCGACCACGGCAAAACCACGACCACTTTCTCCTGCACGAGCGGCTTCTATCGCAGCATTGAGGGCTAAAAGATTGGTTTGGTCAGCAATTTGCGCAATGGTGCCCACGACGCCAGAAATTTTGCTACCTGCTGTTTTTAGCGAACCTAATTTAAGCGCAGTTGTTTCAATATTGGAGGCGAGTGCGCCGATGCTATTGGCTGTTTTATCTACTTCATTGGCACCATTTTTTACTTCATCAGCACCTTGTTTAGCCACCAGAGCAGACGCTTCAGCCTGCTCCACACCGTATTGAATTTGAGCATGCAGCCGGTCGATGACCTCAACCAGTTGCAGGATTTGCTTGCGTAACTGTTGCACGGTAAGTTCAGAGTCTTCAGAGGTATTGGCTAATGATTGTGTGGCTTGGTCAATATCGAGTACCGCATTAACCACGTCTAACATGCCTGTGTTGATTAAGCTGACCAAGGTGTTCAGGCTTTTAGCGGTTTTGCCTACTTCGTCACTGCTACTCTCACTCAAACGCAACGTGAGGTCTCGGTTATTCGACATAAGGGCAATTTTACTGGCCAACTGTTCAATGGGGGCTGCCACCCACTTTCTGGCGAAGACAAAAGCGAGGAAAACCACGCTGGTGATAATGATGAGCATCACCACTAACATGGTCATGGTGTAATCGAGATCGTTGAGGATCCCTTCAGAGCTTTGTTGTGCCTCACTGGACATCAATTCGGTGATGTTAGCCAATTGTTGATTGAGTAAAGTGGCATGATCAGTTAATTCAGTTAACTGTTGCCGTGCGGTGTCCCAATCGACATTTTGTTGCTGCATGGAAAGACGTAAGTTTTCCAGTAACTCAAACAACACCGGAAGCTGGGCATCAAATTCACGGCTTTGCTCAGCCAAGGCTAGTTTATTTTTGTTAATTTTTTGGCGAAGGTCAGCATATTTTTGCTCGAATTGCGTCACATTACTGGTGAGTCCATATAACGAGTATCCGGCCAATTCAAGTTGGCGAATTTGGTCTGTGATATGTTGCAGGGCAGTAAGATTCGGAATGCTATCGTTAATAAATCCCGCGACACCAACTTTGATCTGAGTGGTGTTTGAAATAAGCGGTAAGGCTGCTGCTAGGGTAATGATTAAAATGGCAACATAGCCGGCCAGTATTTTGCTGCTGATTGAATTGAGAAAATTTTGCATACGGGGGTCTCGTTGTGAGTAGCGAACTAATCTGCTTACCTGTACTTTTGTCTTAACAGCGTTGCTGAAAATCCACTAAAGTCAACAAATTAAGCCCCTTTACGTTATACACCTTAGGTGGCGCTAGTGACTTAGCACAAGGGGTTAATCAGCTCGAATTTAGGCGAATATAAGTTTAGGCCTAAACAGACCTTGTGTGGTCTAAGAAAATTGCGGGTTCACTTAAAACAGCAAAACGTAACTTTTGTCCGGGGACGGAATCAGCACACCCCACTGGCGCTGGCCAAGCGGGGTTTGCCAAAAGGGGAGGCATGTAAACCGTGGTATTACATGGTGACAAATTCTTCAGCGCTGGTTGGGTGGATGGCGACACAAGCGTCAAAATCTGCTTTTGTTGCACCCATTTTCATGGCCACCCCAAAACCTTGAATGATTTCATCCATCGCAAATCCGATGCCGTGTAAACCGACGACTTTTTTGTCTTTGCCCGCGCACACCAGCTTCATCTTGGTGATTTGCCGATGTGAGGTCAATGCCGTGTACATGGCGGCAAAACTAGAATTAAAGACTTCAATATTGTCTTCGCCGTATTGCTCAATGGCTTCCAGTTCAGTTAAACCAATGGTACCAATCGGAGGGTGACTAAATACCACAGTGGGGATGAGGTTGTAGTCCATGTGTGCCTCAGGTTTATTGTTAAATAAACGCTCAGATAGCAAACGGCCTGCTTTTACCGCCACTGGTGTCAGTTCTACCTTGCCAATATTGTCACCCACTGCATAAATACCCGGCACAGTGGTGTTTTGGAATTTATCAACTTTAATGTAGCCGTTTTCATCCAGCGCAACCCCAACCTTGTCTAAGCCCAATTTATCATTGGCAGGGCTGCGGCCAATCGCCCAAATAAAACAATCAGTCTCGATGCGTTCACCGTTACTCAGCACTACAGTCAGACTGCCATCCGTATTTTTGATAATTTCACGAATAACTTGATGGTTGTGTAACCGTGGCCCGTCTTTTTGCATGATCTCCACTAAGGTCTCAGAAATCATGCTGTCGAAATTTCGCAGTGGCGAATTTTTGCGCACCACCAGATGCGTTTCACTGCCAAGACTATGCATGACACCAGCCAGCTCTACAGCAATGTAACCTGCCCCAGCTACCACAACTCGTTTAGGTTGTTCAGTTAATTCAAAAAAACCGTCTGAACTAATGCCATATTCGGCGCCAGGCACTTGGTCGATATTGGGACGTCCACCAGTGGCAATAAGTATGTGTTTGGCCGTGTAATGCTGGCCGTTTACTGCCACCGTGTTTTTATCCACGAAGGTAGCGAAGCCCTTAATTACGGTAATTTTATTGTTGCCTAAGACGCGGTCATAGGAGCCGTGAATGCGCTGTATGTAGGCTTCGCGACTGGCCACCAAGGTTTTCCAGTTAAATTGATTGACGGTGACATCGAAGCCGTAATCCGCCGCATAATGATTGATGGCCTCTGCGACTTGGGCGCCGTACCACATGGCCTTTTTGGGTACACAACCCACATTCACACATGTACCGCCAATGGCTTTGGCCTCAATCAAGGCTACACGTTGTCCATATTTTGCCGCGCGATTTGCTGAGGCAATACCACCGCTGCCCCCACCAATACAGATGTAATCAAAGTCTGTTGTTAACTCACTCATGGTTTTTTCATCACCTCTCAAAAATTTAAACCAAGATAAAGGCAATACCGTAAAATGAACAGCGCCTTTACTCAATCAGCCTAATCGCTTCACATTATCAACTGATTTCACCGGCTACTCTTGAGAATCTTGATAAACAACCCAACAATGACAGCACAGTGACACGATAAGATGCCCAACATGACCCCAATAAGCAGCAATCCATTGCAAAATTTATCTTCTTTACCCGTTTTTTCAGTGATCCAACCAGAGCATATTCAACCGGCAGTGATGGCGGCCATTGAACGTTGTAAAAACCAAATCAATGCCTTGCTTAAGCAAACGACGTTTACTTGGGACAACTTAGTCGCGCCGCTCGAAGAATGTGATGATGAGTTGAGTCGCATTTGGTCGCCTGTGTCACACATGAATTCGGTGGTCAGCAATGATGCACTACGTGAGGCTCACGATGCGTGTTTGCCCGCGTTATCTGATTACGCCACATGGGTTGGGCAGAATAGCGATTTATACCAAGCCTATTGTCAGCTGCAACAGTCGGCGGACTTTGCCAAATTAAGTGTCGCGCAGCAAAAAGTGATCGAACATGCCATCCGTGACTTTCGTTTATCCGGTGTGGCCCTCGATGCCGACAAAAAGGCGCGTTACGCCGAGATCCAAAGTCGTTTGTCTGATCTCAGTTCAACGTTTAGCAACAACCTCATGGATGCCACTTTGGGCTGGCAAAAACACATTACCGATGAGGTTATGTTGGCAAGCTTACCAGAATCTGCCCTCGAAGCAGCGGCACAACTGGCTAAAAGTAAAGAGCTAAGCGGCTGGTTGTTTACCCTAGATATTCCCAGTTATTTACCGGTGATGACTTATGCTGACAACCGCGATCTGCGTGAAGAAATGTATCGTGCTTACGTCACCCGAGCCTCAGATCAAGGGCCTTGTGCCGGCCAATGGGACAACACTGACATCATCAATGAAACCTTGAGTCTGCGTCAAGAAGAGGCACGTTTGTTGGGTTTTGCCAACTATGCTGAATATTCATTGGCCAGCAAGATGGCCAATTCTGTCGATCAGGTAATGGGCTTTTTAGATGATTTAGCCAAGCGTTCAAAACCCCAAGCCCAACAAGATGTGGCTCAACTGCAAGCCTTCGCCAGCGAACACTTTGCTTTAGACGCTCTGCAATCATGGGATCTTGCCTACTACAGTGAGAAACTCAAAGAACAGACCTATAAAATTTCCGACGAACAATTACGCCCTTATTTTCCTAAACCTAGGGTGTTAAACGGTTTGTTTGAAGTCGTCAAACGTTTGTATGGTTTAACTGTGGTGGAGCGTAAAAGCGTTGATGTGTGGCATAGCGACGTTAGTTTTTATGACATCTTCGACCACAACGGCGATCTGCGTGGCAGCTTTTACCTCGACCTGTATGCCCGAGCCCACAAACGTGGCGGGGCATGGATGGATGTGTGTCAAACTCGCCGCATCAAAGCCGATGGACAATTACAACATCCTGTGGCGTATTTAACCTGTAATTTTAATGGCCCAGTAGGCGACAAACCCGCGTTGTTCACCCACGATGAAGTGGTGACCTTGTTCCATGAATTTGGTCATGGTATTCACCATATGTTGACCAAAATCGACGTCAGTGGTGTATCCGGAATAGCTGGTGTGGCGTGGGATGCGGTAGAATTACCCAGCCAGTTTTTAGAAAACTGGTGCTGGCAACCTGAAGCCTTAAATTTCATCTCAGGCCACTATCAGAGCGGTGAGCCCTTGCCGCAAGTTTTGTTAGATAACATGTTGGCCGCCCGTAATTTTCAATCGGCCATGCAAATGCTCAGGCAATTGGAATTCAGTATCTTTGACTTTAGCTTGCACCAAGATTTTGTCGACGCACAAACTAGCAGTGTGCAAGCGGCGCTCGATAAAGTGCGTAAAGAAGTGGCAGTGTTGATACCTCCTGCCTTTAATCGCTTTCAAAATAGTTTTGGGCACATTTTTGCTGGTGGTTATGCCGCCGGTTATTACAGCTATAAATGGGCTGAAGTGCTCTCTTCTGATGCCTTCAGTCGTTTCGAGGAAGAAGGGATTTTTAATGCCGACACGGGTCGAGATTTCCTGCATAACATCTTAGAAATGGGAGGCAGTAAAGAACCCATGGAATTGTTTGTGGCCTTTCGGGGGCGTGAACCTGAGGTTGATGCTTTATTACGTCATTCCGGCATTGCTGCATAAATGTCAGCGCTAGAGACATACCAAGGGATTTATCAACGGGCTTGTGAGCGCAAAGGTGGGCCTGTCGCCTTAGCAAAGATTGTCAGTCAACCCCTGAGTAATCAGCAAGTGGCGGCCTTGAGTGATGATCGCTTTTTGGCTGAAATGAGCAAAAAAGTCTTTCAGTCTGGTTTTGTTTGGCGTGTAGTGCGCAACAAATGGCCAGACTTTGAACGTGTATTCTGGGGGTTTGACATCGATAAGTTGCTGTTGATCCCAGATGAAATGCTTGAAAGCAAAGCACAAGACCCGAGTATTATTCGCAATTACAGCAAGGTAAAAACCATTCGAGAAAATGCCATGATGATTGCTGCAGTGCGTCGCGAGCACGGCAGTTTTGCTAGGCTTGTGGCCAACTGGCCAAGCGCAGACATCATTGGTTTGTGGGCCTATTTAAAAAAACATGGCGCACGTTTGGGGGGCAACACCGGCCCATATATGCTGCGAGCAATGGGCAAAGATACCTTTTTACTGAGTCAAGATGTTGAGGGCTATTTCCGCCAGCACAACATCATCAGTGGCTCTGCGCAGTCTAAACGCAGTCTGCAAGCCATTCAGCAGTGCTTTAATACATGGCAACAACAGAGTGGTCTTTCCTTACAGGCGCTAAGTATCACGCTAGCCAATAGCGTGGGTGATAATTTCGTTTAAGCTAGGTAGAAAAAATAGGGTTGAAATTGTTAAAATAATTTACCTTATTTCTTGATCTATTCGAGTCTATTATTTACCTTTGCTTTGCTTTGCTGAGGGACTTATTCTTAGCAAATCTGATAACCCAAAATAAAGGTAATCATTATATGAATAGAAAAACGATTATATGTAGTTCGGCTTCTTTTCTGTTGGGTGGGATGCTTGTAGCAACTAGCATGCTTACATTTGCAGAAAGTACGGTTACTACACCTAAAGGTACGTTCAAGTGTGACAATACTTGTGTAGTGGATGAAGATGGAAACGTTTCAGATTGTTGTGGTGGACATGTTTGGAAACGCCAAGCTCCAGTAGCCCCTAAAGATCCATAGATGACCAAAGCATTCAAGGGCACTTGTGCCCTTTTATTTGAAAATTACTTTGAGGTGCAGAAATGAGAAAATCTTTACGGATACTCTTTACGCTGTTTTTAATAATCTTTGTTATTTCTGGTACAAACTATTTTTTAATAGACGAAGGTGAATCAGTCTTCACAAAAACAACCGAGCAGAATCACGGGCGTGAATTTGATCACCAGCAAAATAGTGAGAGCCAGAGAAGTGGAATCGAGAAGGAAATCACACAACCTGCGGAAACGTTCGCTGGTCTAAAAGATCAGAATCAGCAAAATTTGAGCGATATCGAATCCTTGTCTCCTCCGACAGGTGAGAAGCGACTTCAAGAAGGCGAAGTTTTGCAAACGGACGGACACAGGCATATTTTACAAAGTGAAAAAATTGAAAATATGTCATATGCACAAGTCACAGATTTTTTAGAAACATTACGGCTATCAGATAACAAAAACCATATTAGTTTTGAGACTGAATACAGCATTGACCAGACAGTAAATAGTTACTTGCAAAATACGAGCGGCTTAGACAATTCTGCTGCGGTCTGCGCAGAGTCATTGTGCGCAGTGCTTGTTTCGTCGGAAGACTTCGAGCATGTCAATTTGGCGCTTGATAAGTTAAGTAGCAATGAAAGTTTGGGAAAATTTGTTAACGGCGGGATGTTGCATATCTATACCGACCAAGGCAGATACCATGGCCTTATTCTAGGGGTTATCGGTTCTGAGAAAGCATTGGTGATTTCAAACTAACAATAACCGAGACAATTATCATCGATAGACCGTTGACCTATTCGTTAAAAAACGTAAACAAGTTATCTCAAAGACTACGCAGAGTGGTCTTTCCTTACAGGCGCTAAGTATTACGCTAGCCAATAGCGTGGGTGATAATTTCGTTTAAGCGATGAGCTTGAGGGGTAGATTATCCTTACCGCTTATGGTGATCCAAAAAAAATCATGATTGGGTTATGCCAGCCAGTCCTGATTTACTGTGTATGTTTTTGTTAACTAAGGAAAAACGATGTTCAGTCACATTATGTTAGGTGCCAATGATGTCCAGCAGTCCAAAGCATTTTACGATGCCACCTTGGGGGCGCTGGGTTTTAAACCGGGAAAAATGGATGAAAAAGGTCGCTGTTTTTATTTTACAGATAGCGGCGTTTTAGCCTTGAGTAAGCCAATTAATGGTGAGCCAGCTTGCCATGGTAACGGCAGTACGATTGGTTTCAGTGCCAAAACCCCTGAACTTGCTGATGCCTGGTATGCAGCTGGTTTAGCCAGCGGTGGCACACCGTGTGAAGATCCCCCAGGTGTACGAACTGGCGTAAATGGCAAACTCTATCTGGCTTATTTGCGCGATCCTGCTGGCAATAAACTCTGCGCATTGCACCGCCTGGCATAGGTTTTTGTCGAGCAAACAGCTAAAACAAATCACATTCTTAGCTGTTGAGCCTGCTCAGAATTGAGTAGACTACGCCTATTAGAGTAATCGTGATGGGTGTTGGCCAGCGATTGGCCAACACTGTGCAAGGAAAACCGATGAGTGACCACGCTCCACAAACAGAACAGCCACACAGCGAAAATACGCCGACTACCACCCACTTTGGATTCAAACAGGTAGAGACTCAGCAAAAAGTGGCCTTGGTAAAAGAGGTTTTCCAGTCGGTTGCCGCCAAATATGACATCATGAATGACTTAATGTCCCTTGGTATTCACCGTTTGTGGAAACGTTACACCATCGACTGCAGTGGCGTGCGTTCAGGGCATAAGGTGCTTGACTTGGCAGGTGGTACGGGTGATTTAAGCGCTCGCTTTTCGCGCATTGTCGGTGAGAGCGGCAAAGTGATTTTGGCCGACATTAACGAGGCTATGCTCAAAGTGGGGCGTGATAAACTGCGCGACTTGGGGATTGTAAGCAATGTCGATTATGTGCAAGCCAATGCCGAAGAATTACCGTTTCCAGACAATACCTTTGATGTGATTACCATTGCATTTGGCTTACGCAACGTTACCGATAAAGACAAAGCCTTGGCGTCCATGTTCAGGGTGTTAAAACCCGGTGGGCGTTTGTTGGTATTAGAGTTTTCCAAACCCAGCAACGAACTATTGAGCAAAACGTACGATTTGTACTCCTTCCATTTGCTGCCCAAAATTGGTCAGCTGGTGGCCAACGATGCTGACAGTTATCAGTACCTCGCTGAATCCATCCGTATGCATCCGCCCCAAGAAGAATTAAAAGCGATGATGGAACATGCCGGTTTCGAACAAACGACCTATCAAAATTTAACGGGCGGTATTGTAGCCCTGCATCGTGGCTATAAATTCTAAGATGCCCATGGCTCAATTTCTCAGCGCCAACGTTGAGCGTTTGCTCAATCATGTCATTGGCCTCGATCCTGACAGTCAGGCGCGTTTAAAAAAGCTGCAAGGCAAGAGTTTGCAAGTTAGGTTGCGCGAACTGCCATGGCCAATCTTGTTGCAATTTTCTCAGCGCATTGATCTGTCGATAGTCGAACAGCCTGATGACCTCGTTAAGGCCAGTTGCATGCTGGAACTCAATATCGAAACCTTGCAGCAGTTACGCGACAGCAGCAAGTTGACCCAGCTTATTCAAGAGCAAAAATTGATTCTGGTGGGTGACATGTATGTGGCACAAAGTGTCAGCAGTTTATTTCAAGAATTGCACATTGATTGGGAAGAGGAATTGAGTCAATACGTGGGGGATGCGCTGGCCCATCAGACCTTTGTGGGGGCGCGCAGCGCGTTGCATGAGGCAAAAACCCAGATTGAAGCGGGGCGCAGCAAATTGAGTGCACAACTGCTTCGTGCCGATGGTTTAGCCGTTGGCGCGACAGAACTGGCGCATTTTAGTGATGAGGTCGATCAATTACGCAGTGCCAGTGAGCGTCTGAGTGCCAGACTACTGCGCCTAGAAATGGCCGCAAAGGTAGGACATTAATATGCGTATTCTGCGTCTCTACTACATCAATAAAGTCTTGCTACAGCATGGCCTTGATGAACTTATTCCCGCCAAATGGTTGCCGTGGTATGCCAAGCTGGGGCGCTATAGTTTTTTTTGGTTACGCAACCAACACCAAGACAAAAGCCAAGGGGCACGCATTCGATTAGCCTTGCAAACCCTTGGGCCAGTGTTTATTAAATTTGGCCAAATGCTTTCGACACGAGAAGATTTATTACCCCAAGATATTGCAGACGAGCTAGCCATTTTGCAGGACAAAGTGGCGCCTTTTGATAGTCAGGTTGCACTGAACATCATTTTGCAAGCGTTTAATCTTGCTGACATTAACGAGTTATTCAGTGATTTCAATCCAACGCCATTGGCTTCTGCTTCCATCGCACAAGTTCATACCGCAAAACTGCATGGCAAAGAAGTTATCATCAAAGTTATCCGCCCGGCGATCAAACGTACCATCGAGTCAGATATTGAGTTAATGCGCACGGTAGCCATGGCCTTGCAGAAATTATTGCCCGACGGCAAGCGATTACGCCCGGTAGAAGTGGTAGAAGAATATGAAAAAACCATTATTGATGAGCTTGACCTGAGCCACGAAGCTGCCAATGGCATGCAATTTAAACGAAATTTCGAAGGCTCGCCGGCCTTGTATGTGCCCACCATTTACAGTGAATACAGTCATCGTAATGTTATGGTCATGGAGCGCATCTATGGCACCCCAATTTCCGATGTGGCCAAACTCAAAGCCCTCAATACAAATATGCAAAAGCTGGCAGAACGAGGGGTAGAAGTTTTTTTCACCCAAGTTTTCCGCGACAGTTTCTTTCACGCTGATATGCACCCTGGGAATATCTTTGTCTCGACACTTAATCCGGCAGATCCCCAGTACATCACCATCGATTTTGGCATAGTTGGCACCTTAAACAGTGAAGACAAACGCTATTTAGCGGAAAACTTTATTGCGTTTTTCAATCGCAATTATCGCAAGGTAGCGCAATTACATGTGGATTCTGGCTGGGTGCCGTCAGACACCAATATTGATGATTTCGAAGCATCCATTCGCCGTGTGTGTGAGCCCATTTTCCAAAAACCCCTTGCCGAAATCGAATTTAGTAATGTCTTGCTGCAACTGTTTAATACTGCCAGACGGTTTAACATGGTGATCCAGCCGCAGCTAGTGCTTTTACAAAAAACCTTGTTGTACATCGAAGGTTTAGGTCGGCAACTCTACCCAGAATTAGATCTGTGGAAGACGGCGAAGCCCTTCTTGGAAAATTGGATGAAGGAACAAATTGGCCTTAAGGCCATGTATGCCAAGATCAAAGCCAATGCGCCATATTGGTCGGAAAAGCTGCCAGAACTACCCGATCTGGTGTATGACACCCTCAAACAAATAAAAATCTTGCCAGAACAGCAGCGCCAGCAGTTTGAGCGTTTGCAATGGCTGCAAAAACAACAACATAAACGTACCAAGTGGCTGATATTCGGCGCAACCATTATTGTATTGGCCAGCATTGTGCCGCTTTATCACAGTCACCTATGGCTAGCGGGGTTTTTGCTGGCGGGTGGTGGACTATGTTGGATACGGGCGTGGAACGTTAAAGTCGATTGATTTTGGCGGTATTAAGGCGTTTAAATTTTTCCAAAATAGCCTTCAACCCGCAGGGCAATGCCGTAAGAGGTGTTGAAATTTTCATCTTTACGCCAAGTAATAAACGGTTCAATTTCATAAAATAACCAAGCTTTGCTGGTACTTTGCCGCCAGCGACTGCTAATCAAGTACTCTTCTAAATGATAACTTGGCTGACTAAGTCCTTCGATGTAAAGGCCATTAATCACCGCATTATTGGCGTTGTATTGCCAAAGATGTTGCCAACTGTGCTGCCACAACCAATCATTGGAATTGTCACGAAAATAAAAGTTATTATTAAAACGGAGTAACGAGTTTTCTTTGATGGCATAACTATAAGCTAAGGCCAGTTCTGCCCCAAAGCCATCGCTACTGTAGTAATAAAGCGACGTTTCTGCCCGGATGTCAGTGTGCTCGCTCAGGGACAGGTTTTTGCGATAACGACTTTTTACAAAAGGCTGTAAACGCCTGCCAATGCCGATTCTATGTGACAAACCACTGTCTGCTTGACGCCGCCACTGTAAAGCTACACTGAAGCGATCTTGCTGATCTTGACGGTCTATTTGGTTGTACTGCAGCGGCGTATCGGGTTGTTCGTCGTCATAATCAGACAAAACCAAGTCAACCCGATTTTTTAAATTCGGAAGTCTGACGCGTACTTTAAAGCGGCTTTCAAATACATTCAGGTCGTTAGTGCGCGGGCGCCAGCCCAGTTTTAACCTTGCCTCACCCACTGCTTGTTCATTGCTTATCTGTTCATCGAGCATAAAAAATTGATCAAACCAACGGGCTGTGTCATTCACCGATTCACTCACCCTGCGGTGCATTGAGTCTAACCAAGGTGATTCATCGCTGGCTAGCGTTGATGCTTCCTCAACCTTTGAAGTGACTGCGTCGGATAAACCTTTTGGTGTGTTTGGTTGAGGGGCATCATGGTTTTGGGCGCCTGGCACTGTTTGCCCATGTGATGCGCTAGTGGCTAGCACGCTTAGCCAAATTGCGGCATATAAACTTAAACGTCTACATTTCACCCTCGTACCTTTCCTTTGTCGTGTGTGAATTAGGTCTACTCATCACAGTATTGCAGAACCCTTAGCAATGATTAGCAATAATTATTCCAGTGACCTTTTGATTTAGCTACGTATAATGATCACAAACCGCTATTTGGAGTAACTCATGTTTGGTATTAGTGTTCCGCAATTGCTGATAATTTTAGGCATCATTGTGTTGTTATTTGGCACCAAGAAGCTACGCAGTTTAGGTGGCGATTTGGGCTCAGCCGTGAAAGGCTTTAAAAAAGCCATCAGTGATGAAGATAAAGATGGCAAAGACGCCGACGGCGATGCTGATTTTGTCAACAAAGATAAAGTAGAAGACAAAAGCGCCCAGTCAGCGGCGGCCAAGAAGAGTGCGGCGCCAGAGCATAACGAGCGCCGCTAATGTTTGATATTGGCTTTTTTGAGCTGGTTTTAATTGGCGTAGTAGCTCTGGTTGTGCTCGGGCCAGAAAAGCTGCCGGGTGCTATCCGTTCGACCTTAAAAACCGTGCGCAGTATCAAAGGCATGGCCAATGGCTTTCGTCAGGAAGTCGAACAGCAATTTAAAATTCATGAGATGCATGAAAATTTGAAAAAGGCTGAACAACAAAATATGCAGAATTTGTCACCCAAGCTGCAAGAAACCGTCGACGAACTGCGCAAAGCAGCCGAGTCTGTCCAAAAACCGTATTCAAAAGAGTGATCATTCATGGCTGACCCCAATAGCTTGATTGCCCACTTGATTGAGCTACGTAGTCGTGTGCTTAAGGCTGTAACAAGCGTTTTTATCGTGTTTTTATGCCTCGTCTACTTTGCTCAGGACCTTTACCATTGGCTAGCGACTCCCTTACTTGAAGCGCTACCGGATAATGCGCAAATGATCGCTACTGACGTTGCCTCATCATTTTTTGCCCCTTTTAAGCTAACCATTGTTTTATCTTTTTTTATTGCTATTCCCATGGTGCTCTACCAAGTATGGGGGTTTGTGGCACCTGGTTTGTATAAAAACGAAAAACGCTTAGTGGCACCCTTGTTACTGTCTAGTACCTTATTATTTTACGCCGGTATGGCCTTTGCCTACTACGTGGTCTTTCCCTTGGTGTTTGCCTTTTTTACCAGTGTTGCCCCAGAAGGTGTGGTGAATAACACCGACATCACCAGCTATTTAGATTTTGTGTTGAAGATGTTTTTCGCTTTTGGTTTGTCGTTTGAGATCCCTGTTGCCATTGTGTTGATGTGTTGGACAGGTATCACGACACCCGCTTCGTTAAGAGCGAAACGCCCATACGTGATTGTTGGGGTATTTGTGTTGGGTATGTTACTCACACCACCTGATGTTATTTCCCAAACACTGTTGGCGGTACCCATGTGGATCTTGTTTGAATTTGGTGTGATTGTTGGTGGGATCTACACTAAAAAACGCCAAGATAGCGAGCAGGAAAATACCCTGTGAAGCTGGTTGCTTTTTTCATTCCTTGGATTATCAGCCTTGGTTGCCAGGTGAGCAGTGAGTTGGGTTGATATTGGCGTTAATCTCATTGACTCAGCAGAACGCTTCAGCGCGATTGTGCAGCGTGCCCAAGCGGCCAAGGTCAATCAGCTGATATTAACCGGTACATCCGTCAGTAAAAGCCGTGAAGCTGTCATCTTGGCAGAGCAGTACCCGCCATACCTGTTCACCACCGTTGGCGTACATCCCCACCATGCAAGTGAGTTTGACGATCACAGTTACGCAGAGTTAAAAACCTTGGCTGACTCAAACAAAGTAGTGGCCATTGGGGAGTGTGGTTTGGATTTCAATCGTAATTTTTCGCCCCCAGCCGCGCAGCTGCATGCCTTCGAACGTCAACTAGCGCTGGCCGTTGAATTAGCTTTGCCAGTGTTTTTGCACGAGCGTGATGCGTTTGCGGCGCAAATTTCCCTCCTAGAGAAATACCGTCCTGCTTTAGTGGGAGGGGTTGTGCACTGTTTTACCGGTAATCGTCAGCAAATGGCGGCCTATCTGGACTTGGACTTGTACATTGGCATCACCGGCTGGGTATGTGACCAAAATAGAGGTGAAGCCTTACGCGATGCATTGAAATATATGGCGCTTAACAAATTACTGCTTGAAACCGACGCGCCTTATTTACGACCCAAAGGCCTCGCCAATAACCGCAAAGTAGATGGTGGACAAAATGAACCCGCTTACCTCCCTTATATTGCCCAAGAAGTAGCAAATCTAATGGGTTTAAGTGTTGCAGAAATTGAACAAAACAGCGTGGCCAATAGCCATGCTTTGTTTAATTTAGGGGCAAAGCATGCATAGTCCTTGGCAAATCACGATACGTCGTCACTGGTTATGGGTGCTTTTTGTATTGTGTGCAGTATTGATTGCGGCCGCGTATATCAGCATGCAAAGTATGGCTCGTCCCAAAGACACTATTGTTAGCCAGATTGAGCACTTTAGTGATGCTAGCGCGAAGGTCACGCTAAGCGATATATTAAGTATGCCGGACGGACAATGGCGTGATGCCGACCAAGAGGTGGCTATCAACTCACCTTACGATGTCGTGCATTGGTATCGCTTTACCCTACCTGCCACGACGGGCGGGCATCCATTACTCGAAATAGACTATCCTTTACTGGATTACATCGACCTATGGTTTGTGAGTGAACAAACCGTTATTCGTCACATTCAAACTGGTGACAAGCTAGCCTTCGGTCAACGCCCCATCGCCAATGAAAATTTTTTGTTTCCGGTGCCTGCGCGTACAAATGCCATTACTGTCTATGTTCGAGTGCAAACCAAGGGGCTATTACACTTTTCGGTGAATATTTGGCAACATGACCAATACATTGACTTTAATGCGCAACATAGCCTGTTCATGGGCATGTTCTTTGGCTTCTTGCTGGCCATGGCAGCGAGTAATTTCTTTTTCTTTATTACCACCAAAGCCAGTAGTTTTGCCATTTATTGCAGCTACGTGTTGTTATTGGGCCTCAGTTTAGCCACCATTCACGGCTATGCGTTTCGTTATTTATGGCCAGACTTCCCCTCGGTACAGCAGTATGCGCTGCCGGTATTACTCAATTTGAGCATGGCCTTTGCCCTGATTTTTTGTGATCGCCTGTTGAATGTAAAAGACTTCAGTCAAAAGCTGTGCAGAGGTCTGCGTGGCTTGGCCTTAGTGTATTTATTGTCAGCGATGTTGTGTTTAATCCTACCCCTAAGTTGGTTCATCCCCATATTCTTAATGGCGTTGGTGGTTTCAGGTACCCTGATCTATGTGGTCGCCATTTGGTTATGGAGCAAAGGGGTGAGTCTTGCTGGGGTATTTACCTTGGCTTGGAGTGTGCTATTTTTTAGCGGCGTCATCGTGGCGTTTCATAATCTCAATATTCTGCACACTACCTTACCCAATGATTACCTCTTGGTGCTTGGGGCGGCCATGGAAATTCTGTTGTTGGCCTTGGTGGTTGCAATCAACCATAGCCAACAGGGGCAAGCATTGTTGAATGCCCAAGCACAACTACTCAAGCAAGCCATGCAGGATAAACAAAATCAACAGGATTTGTTGAATCTGCAGGAGAGCGCGCAAGAAGATCTTGAATACAAAGTGCAAGAACGCACCTTAGAGTTAGAGATCGCATTACGTGAATTGTCAGAGATTAATCGCGAACTACAGGAAAAAAACACCCTAGATGCTCTCACAGGCATACGCAATCGTAGCTATTTTGACAAAAAATACGTGGCAGAGATAAGACGTAGTCGACGCGAACGTACACCCTTATCCATCGTCATGTTAGACATTGATCATTTCAAGAAGATCAACGACCTTCATGGCCACTTGGCAGGGGATGAGTGTATCAAAGCAGTAGCCAGCTTGCTCAAGCAAGCCTTAAAACGCCCCAGTGATGATCTGTGTCGCTACGGTGGTGAAGAATTTGTTTTGATTTTACCCAATACCGACTTAGCCGGTGCGATGGCCTTAGTTGAGCAAGCGCGGATGAGCATAAGTGCATACCGTGTTGTGGCAGACAATACAGAAATTAACATGACTATTAGCGCAGGTATCGCCACAGCGATCACTGATATTGCCATGGCCGATGATGCCCTGTTAGCCCTTGCTGACCAACAGCTCTACCTCGCAAAAAGCAGTGGTCGAGATAACACTCAGGGCGCTTATCTCGATCAAAGTTCGCCACAACAGGAATAGAATTATGCAGGCACATTTTCCAGCAAACCGTTTACGTCGTATGCGCAAACAAGAGTTTACGCGACGTATGATGGCAGAACATCACCTAACAACGGCAGACCTTATTTATCCTATGTTTGTCTTAGATGGCAGTAATCAGCGTGAGCCCATTGCCTCTATGCCTGGCATCGAACGTTTGTCCATCGATTTACTGGTGGCCGAAGCTCAACTCTTGGTGAAATTAGGGATCCCCGCGATTGCATTATTTCCGGTGACGGCAGCCCAATTAAAATCCCTGTGTGCCAGTGAGTCATTCAATCCGCAAGGCTTGGCACAACGAGCAGTACGAGCGCTCAAACAAGCCGTGCCTGAATTAGCGATTATCACTGATGTGGCTCTCGACCCTTTTACGTCGCATGGTCAAGACGGACTAATAGATGAAGAGGGTTACGTAATGAATGACGCAACGCTAGAGGTATTAGTCAAACAGGCTCTGTCACATGCAGAGGCGGGCGCCGATATCGTGGCTCCCTCTGACATGATGGATGGGCGTATCGGTGCAATTCGCCAAGCCCTAGAGGCCCATGGCTATGTTAATACTTGCATCATGGCGTATTCGGCAAAATATGCCTCTGGCTATTATGGTCCGTTTCGTGATGCTGTAGGGTCAGCAGGCAATTTAAAAGGGGGAAATAAAAAGACTTACCAAATGGACCCAGCCAATGCTGATGAGGCCATGCGTGAAATCGCTCTGGATTTACAAGAAGGGGCTGATATGGTGATGGTTAAACCCGGTATGCCTTATCTCGATATAGTGAGACGGTGCAAAAGCGAGTTTAAAGTGCCCACCTTTGCCTACCAAGTAAGTGGCGAGTACGCCATGCACAAAGCAGCCTTTGCCAACGGTTGGTTGAAAGAAGATGAGGTAATTCTTGAATCTTTATTGGCATTTAAACGCGCGGGGGCAGACGGCATTTTAACCTACTTTGCCAAGCAAGCGGCAATTTTACTGAGTAGATAGGCGCACAATTCATCATGTAGAGTCAACAAAGTTGTGACGCATTTTTGTTATTTTTTGATCGACTGATCGATAATTTGGCTAAATTTTTCAATGTTGTAGGGTTTGCTCAAAATACTGTTGCAGCCCCACAACACTCTGTTCTCCTCGGTGGCTAAGTTGCTAAAGCCAGTCAACAGAATAATCGGTATTTGTGTGTCAAACTCTCTAATTTTAGCGATGACCTCTGGGCCAGTAATGGCAGGCATTGAGTAGTCAGTGACAATAATATCAATCTCTTGCCTGTGTTTGATAAAATAGTCAATGGCCAGATGTCCATCTAAAAAAGTGAATACTTGATAACCTAACTGTTTTAACACCGTTTCACTGATTTCACACAGCGATGGCTCATTATCAATAAGTAGAACCGTTTTGTTACTTGTTTTTTTGATCACAGAAAGCTCTGTTTTTTGCGCTACTGCTTGCTCAGTCATGGCTGGAAAATACAAGGTAAATTCAGTGCCGACATCTACCTCACTCTCTACCATGATTTCACCTTGATGCTGTTTAATGACGGCTGAAACGATGGAAAGCCCTAGTCCGGTGCCTCTTTCTTCTCCTTGGGTTTTGGTTGTAAAAAACGGTTCGAAAATACGCTTTTGTGTTGCTTCATTCATACCCGTCCCGGTGTCTTTAATCGACAAACAAACCCAAGGTTTATCAGATGAGTCGTGGTGTTTAGTCAGTAAAGACAATTGAATGAGTAACTCTCCTCCCTTTTGCATCGCTTGAATGGCGTTGGTACATAAATTTAAAATGACTTGATAAATTTGGCTTGGATCGGCAGCAATTGGCAAGGGGTTGTTACAAAAGCGAGTACTAATAGTAATATTTTTCGACAGGGATACTTTCAGTAAATCTACAACCTCGGTAATCATTTTATCAAGGTAGACAGTTTCGATATTTTGAATGGATTTTCGACTCATCAAGAGAATTTTTTGCACTAATTTTTTAGCGCGTTTGGCCGAATCCTCAATTTTATTTAAGTATCCTGTTAACACTAACTCATCGCTGATAGACATTTTTGCAAGTTGCGTAAAACCCATCATCGGCGTAAGTAAATTATTAAAGTCATGAGCGATACCTCCGGCCAGAGTGCCTAAAGCTTGCATTTTTTGTTGTTGTAAAACGGTGTCTTCTAAGCGCTTACGTTCGGTGATATCTAAGTGTGAACCCACCATTTGCAGAGGTTTATTTTGATTATCTCTGGTAATCGTTGCATGGGCTAAAATCCAACGATAGGAGCCATCTTTGTGGCGCATTCTAAATTCGGTTTCATAGATAGAGGCGTCACTGTTTAAAGTGGCATTGATATAGTCCATGGTTTTTTCAACATCATCGGGATGGACTCGTTGCTGCCACTCGATGAAGTCATTTGCTATTTCGCTATCAGCATACCCTAGCTGCCTTTTCCATTCGGCAGAGAAAAATACCTTATCGTTGACAATATCCCAGTCCCACAGACCCACATTGCCAGAGGATATTGCTTCAGTCAGTTTTAATACCGTTTCTCTGAGGTCAACTTCTATTCTTTTTTGTGGCGAGATATCGATGCCTGTACTGATAAAATAGCCATCGCACGGGATGCTGGTCATTTGCAAATATTGGTCAGTACGTTCGAAATAGGCTTCCCATGTGTAGGGTTGGTTCTCGGCGAATATTTTTTGCACAATAGGCATAAATTTTTCAGTCGCATTGCTCTGAAAAATGTCATCGGTTGTTTTACCTATGATGTCTTCTAGATTTTTGTTCCAAGCCTTGAGAGCAAGCTTGTTTGCGTCTTTTAACCGCCAAGTGATAATGTTTTGTTTATTGTCAAAAACCAGATCCCAGACATGTACTTCGTGCAACATATTGTTGAAAAGCTGCTGGTAATATGGATGTGAAGAGATAGAAGGCTGCGTTTGTATCAGAGCACTTTCGAGTTGAAGAATGCGTTGTTGTAAGCTGGATATTAAAGATGCATCTGGAGAATTCGATTGCATGCATGCCGCCACAGTATCATGCCCTCACAACAGCGGCTTATATTAAAAAGAAGAGTATTTTCCCTTTGTCTCCTTCTCACAGTAGCTGACTATTAGTACAAACACCAAATGCCAGCGCAACAATAATCACTCACGTAAATTGACGAGCCAGAGTGCGGCATTTTACAGAGCTAGACCATATTAAAAATGGCCTATTACTGACATTCAAGTTTCCATCCCACCTTGTGCTGCTGCCATTTTTCATTGGCTAATTCTGCATCAATAAGGGGGTGTTCTTTTAGCCATCCTGCTGGGAAATTGACGGACCAACTATCGTCACTAACGACTAATTCTATATTCGGCAGCAATTTATCTTTACGGCGGATTGATAACAAGCAGGCTAAACGAATAATTCTCACCAACAAAATCAACACAACGCGTAATTGAGGTTGGAATGGTTCAAAGTGCTTTAGCTCAATGTCACTGCGATGACTGAGCACTAATACTCTTATGGCAGACTGTAGTTGATGCGTGTAACCCACCATAGGCACGTGAGCTAGAATGTAGGCAGCATGCATATGATGCTGTTTGTATTCAATGTGTAGACCCGTTTCATGCAGTAAACAGGCGGCGATCAATGCCGCTTTACAGTCCAGAATATCAATGTCAATTTGCGCGCGCACTTGTTTATAAAACTGGAGCGCGAGGTTTTTTACTCGGTTGGCGTGTTCTACATCCACATGAAATTGCTGCATCATCTGTTCAAGTGTTGTCGCCCGGCGATCATTCGCCTGCATGTTGTCTAACATGCCATAAATCAAGCCTTCACGCAGCGCGCCAGTTGAAATCTGCATGTGGCTGATGCCTAACTCTTCAAATAAGGCGATGAGAATGGCAAGACCACTGGGGAAAATACTTCGCCTGGACTCGCTGAGTCCCTCAATGTCGAGCTGATCTATGCTGATGCAATCGATACATTGTTGTTGCAGATTGTGTAAGTACGACAGGCGAATAGCGTCGCTAATGCCCTGCGTAATCAGAATTTCGACAATGGCTTGTGGGGTACCTGAGGCGCCTAAGCATTGTTGCCATTTAAACTGAGTGAAATTTTTTACTACGGGAGCTAACAGGGATTTCGCTTCTGCTATGGCGAGTGAAAAGGCGCTATCGGTAATCAAGCCATCACTGAAAAAGCGTTCTTTAAAGGTGACACACCCCATATTTAAACTGGCCAGTTCGATGGGGGTCATGTCATTGCCCACAATCACTTCGGTACTGGCACCACCGATATCAATCACCAAGGAATTGCCTTGATTGGCGGAGGTATAGGCCACACCCAAATATATCTGCCGTGCTTCTTCTTCACCGGGAATGACTTGGATTTTATGTTTAAGGATTTTGTTGGCTTTTTTTATGAATTCATTGGCATTGCTGGCTAGGCGTAAAGTGGCAGTGCCCACCACTTTGATATTGGCCAATGGAATGTCTTGCAAGCGTTCAGCAAATACTTCTAAACACTGCCAGCCACGTTCTAATGCAGCCTGATCCAAACACATGTTTTCGTCTAAGCCAGCGGCCAAACGTACTTTCTGTTTTACCTTGCCAATAATATGCACACTGCCTGCCGATACTCGCACAATCACCATGTGGAAACTGTTAGAGCCCAAGTCAACCGCAGCATAGAGCTGCTCGGGTTGACTTAGTTGGATGACAACAGGACTTTCGCTGTTCATTTATTTCGTGGTGGACGTTGGCCAGATGGACGACGTGGATGATTTCTGCCGCTTTGCATGCGTTTTTTAAAACGCGCGGCAGGGGCAGTGACATCGCGGATCAAGGCTTCAGGGTCGTAATCGGTGACGGCAATAGAATGGCTGACATAGGTTTCTATCGCAGGCAGATTTAAGGCATATTTTTCACAAGCAAAGCTGATGGATTTACCGCTTTGGCCTGCTCTACCTGTGCGACCGATGCGATGCACATAGTCTTCAGCATCATCAGGTAAATCGTAGTTAAACACATGACTGACCATGGGGATGTGCAAACCTCTGGCGGCTACATCGGTGGCCACGAGTATGTCTAACACACCAGAAGTGAAATTTTCGAGTATTTTTAGGCGCTTATTTTGCGGCACATCGCCACTCAATAACCCCACCCGATGACCATCAGCTTGCAACCAATCGGCTACCTTCTCACAACTGTGTTTGGTATTGGCAAAGACAATGGCTTTATCTGGCCACTCTTCTTCCATCAAACTGAGTAATAAATATATTTTATCGTCGTTGGAAGGGTAAAAGAGTTCTTCTTGTACACGCTCCGCCGTTTTGCGCTCAGGATCGATTTGCACATGGGTTGGATTATTCATGTGTTCATAGGCTAATTCTTGCACCCGATAAGACAAGGTCGCTGAGAATAACATGCTCAGACGTTCAGTTGGCTTGGGCATGCGTCTAAACAAATAACGAATGTCTTTGATAAACCCTAAGTCAAACATGCGATCTGCTTCATCCAGCACCGCAACTTGGATATGCTCCAAAGAAAACACGTTTTGTTTGTAATAATCGATAATACGCCCGGTGGTGCCGATTATAATATCGACACCCTCTTGCAATTTATCCCGTTGACTTTGGTAACCCTCGCCCCCATAAATCAGGCCTAGGGACAAACCAGTATGTTGACTGAGCAATTCTGCGTCATTAAAGATTTGTACCGCTAACTCACGGGTTGGTGCCATAATAATGGCCCGCGGCTGTTTTTTGGCTTCCTGTGGATGGCTCAGTAAATAGTGGAACGTTGCCACTAAGAAAGCGATAGTTTTACCGGTTCCCGTTTGGGCTTGACCGGCAATATCGAGTCCTTGTAGCAGCGGCGGTAAACTTAAGGCCTGAATGGGCGTGCAGTGATTAAAGTTAGCTGCACTCAGGGCTTTAATGACTTGCGGATTTATGGGCAAGTCGGAGAAATGTGTTTCTGTTAAATGTGTTGTTTGCATAGCTTATAGCTTATCTGTGCTTGCATTAAAAACCAGTTTCTATATAACAATCATGACCGCGCTGTATACTATCAGCGAGAGTAAAAATTACGGAGAAAAGAATGAGCGACAAAATTATCCAGTTATCTGACGATAGTTTCGAGGCCGATGTTATCAATGCTGCTGGTCCTGTGTTGGTTGACTTCTGGGCGGAATGGTGTGGTCCGTGTAAAATGATTGCGCCAATATTGCATGAAGTTGCTGACGAATTCGACGGCAAAGTAACAGTTGGCAAGCTGAATGTCGATGAAAATAACGACACCCCCCCTAAGTATGGCATCAGAGGTATCCCCACCTTATTGCTGTTTAAAGGTGGAAACGTGGCAGCAACCAAAGTTGGCGCCTTGTCAAAGTCACAACTTGTTGAATTCTTGAACGACAATATCTAGTCCAAGCATTCAACTTGTTAGTTACGCAGCCCAGTACCACTGGGCTTTTTTACGACTAAATTGCACCACGCGGTTACCTCACATTTCCCCAACTTTTTGTCTTCAAAGCAGAAGCGTCAAGTCATTTACAAGGTTTAATTGACAGCGCGGCTGACAAAGCGCATATTTTCACTAGACGCTATAGTTGTTTGGTGTTAAGTTTTAAGCGTTCTTCCCTGAACAGCCTATTTTGCTCAAATCAAACATGTGAATTAGTAAAAACCCTTGAATTATTCAACCAACATTGCCGTTTGGCAATCTTCCAGCATAAAGACCCACCAATATGAACCTAACGGAACTCAAGAATAAACCGATCAGTGAACTTGTAGCATTAGCCGACGAGATGAATCTCGAGAACATGGCACGTGCACGCAAGCAAGATATTATATTTTCCATATTAAAAGCCCACGCCAAAAGCGGTGAAGATATCTTTGGTGACGGCGTGTTAGAAATTTTGCAAGACGGTTTTGGTTTCTTGCGTTCCAATGACTCTTCATATTTAGCTGGACCCGATGACATCTACGTTTCACCCAGTCAGATAAGACGCTTCAATTTGCGCACGGGTGACACGATTTCAGGCAAAATTCGACCGCCGAAAGACAGTGAACGATATTTTGCATTACTGAAAATCAGCGAAGTAAACTTTGACCGCCCTGAAAGCTCCCGCAATAAAATCTTATTTGAAAACCTTACTCCTTTACACGCAAACCAACGTTTAACCATGGAACGTGGCAATGGCAGCAGTGAAGACATTACCGCACGTGTTCTCGATTTGGCCGCCCCTATTGGACGTGGCCAGCGTGGTTTGATTGTCGCGCCGCCTAAAGCGGGTAAAACCTTATTATTGCAGAACATTGCTCAGTCAATTGCTGCCAATCATCCAGAATGTGTATTGATGGTATTGTTGATCGACGAACGTCCAGAAGAAGTAACCGAAATGCAGCGCCTGGTGCGCGGCGAGGTGATTGCTTCTACGTTTGATGAACCCGCGAGTCGCCATGTTCAGGTAGCTGAAATGGTAATCGAAAAAGCCAAACGTTTGGTTGAACACAAAAAAGACGTCGTCATCTTACTGGACTCGATTACCCGTCTAGCCCGCGCCTACAACACGGTCATTCCCTCATCGGGCAAAGTGTTGACCGGTGGTGTGGATGCCAACGCCTTACATAAACCCAAACGCTTCTTCGGCGCTGCTCGAAATATTGAAGAAGGTGGCAGTTTAACCATTATTGCGACGGCGTTAGTCGATACCGGCTCAAAAATGGATGAAGTCATTTACGAGGAATTCAAAGGTACAGGTAATATGGAATTACACTTGAACCGTAAAATTGCCGAGAAACGTGTTTTCCCTGCCATTGATTACAACCGCTCTGGTACACGTCGTGAAGAGTTGTTGACCACACAAGATGAACTACAAAAAATGTGGATTTTGCGCAAGATTGTGCATGAAATGTCAGAAATCGATGCCATGGAATTTTTGATTGGTAAGTTGGCGATGACCAAAACCAATGACGAATTCTTTACGGCGATGCGCAGACAAAAAAGCTAATACACAGCAAGTTACACACCTCAATGATCAATCCGCTGTCAGGTAACTGCCAGCGGATTTTTTTGTATCTGCATTGCTATTGTTGACAAGCTTATTGACCTTGCACATAGTGGTTTCACACCATGATTTTATAGATCAACAATGATGAAACGATTAGCCGCTTTGCTACTTTTACCCCTTTTCAGTCAAGCCGCACAACCAAATGTGGCTGACATGTCCAAAGCTATCGAGCCGCAAGTCATTGCCTAGCGCCACCATTTTCATCAGTACCCTGAGTTATCAAATCGAGAAACTAAAACCGCCCGTTATATTGCCGATTATTTGCAGAGCTTAGGTTTAGACGTGCAAACGGGCATAGCCAAAACCGGCGTAGTGGCCATTCTTGATAGTGGTCAACCGGGACCGGTGGTGGCGCTGCGTGCTGATATTGATGGTTTACCAGTGTTGGAACAAAATGATCTGGCGTATAAATCCTCAGAAATAGGCGAATTTAACGGTAATCAAGTGCCTGTTATGCATGCCTGTGGCCATGACACACATATCGCCATGCTGATGGGGGCGGCAAAACTGCTGGTGGACCTCAAACCTCAGCTAAAAGGCAAAGTGAAGTTTATTTTTCAACCAGCAGAAGAAGGCGCGCCCGCTGGTGAGCAAGGTGGCGCTGAAGTCATGGTAAAAGAAGGGGTGTTGCGTAATCCTGATGTTGATGTGATCTTCGGTTTGCACATTAGTGCTGACACCGATGTTGGCGTAGTTGAATACCGTGCAGGTGGCATTATGGCTGCCGTCGACCCATTTAAAATTGTGATCAGTGGCAAACAAGCACACGGCGCTTACCCTTGGTTAAGTGTTGATCCTGTGGTGACGGCCGCACAGATGATCATGGCCTTGCAGACCATTGTCAGTCGTGAAATTAAACTACTCGACGATGCAGCGGTGGTCACTATTGGTTCGGTGCATGGTGGCGTGCGTTCCAACATTATTGCCGAGCAAGTGGAATTGGTGGGCACCATCCGCACCTTAAACCCCCAAGCCCGCGAGCTAATGTATGAGGCTATGCAGCGCAAAGTAAAAGGCATTGCGGATAGCATGCGGGCCTCAGCGCAGTTAACCTTACCCTTGGACTATCAGTACCCCATCACCTTTAATGACCCAGCCTTGACCAGCAAAATGTTACCGACTTTGGTGCGCACTGCAGGGGAAGGGGCAGTGCAACTGGTGACGGCGGTAACCGGCGCTGAAGACTTCTCGTTCTATCAAGAACAAGTGCCAGGCTTGTATTTGTTTGTTGGCGGCAAACTCCTCGATCTGCCAAAAGAACAAGCCCCTGCTCACCACACACCCGAGTTCAAAGTGGAAGACGCTGGGATGCTGACGGGGGTGAAAGTCTTGGTAAATCTGACTTTAGACTTTATGCAACAAGGTTAATTAAGTTACAATCCGCATCCCAAATTATAGTGGGGCCGTTCAGGGTTAATCCTTTGCCGGCTTTACTGCTAATAAAGCGAGAAGATTATGCCAAAAGTGGCAATAGTAATAGGTTCAACGTCTGATTGGCCAACCATGCAAAAGGCGGCGTTGATGTTAGACAAGTTGGGTGTCAGCTATGTGGCAAAAGTGGTGTCGGCGCATCGCACACCACAACTGTTAACTGATTTTGCCCAAAGCGCTGCCGCTGAAGGTTTTCAAGTGATTATTGGTGGAGCGGGCGGCGCGGCTCACTTACCCGGTATGATTGCTGCACACACACATTTGCCCGTATTTGGGGTGCCAGTAAGGTCTAGTCAGCTCAATGGCATAGATTCCCTGCTTTCCATTGTGCAAATGCCAAAAGGTGTTGCGGTAGGAACGTTGGCCATTGGTGAAGCCGGTGCAGCCAATGCTGGTTTGTTGGCTGCTCAGGTGATTGCTTTACAAGATAGCGACGTGCAACAAGCTATTCTAGATTTCAGAGCTGAACAGACAGCCGCGGTATTAGCCGTCACTGAACTTTCCTTGCCACAATAATCGTTGGTGTAGTCAGTATGATCATACTTATTCTCGGCTCAGGACAATTGGCACGTATGATGTCACTCGCTGCCTATCCACTTGGCTTGACCGTTATGGCCATCGATGTCAATGCGCGCAGTGTGGTTGATCCGTTATCTAAAACGGTGTTTACGTGCTCGGTGAACGAAGCTATTGAGCAGGCAGACGTCATATCTGCAGAGTTTGAGCACATCCCGCAAGATTTACTTGAACAGGTCAACGCCAGTGGCAAGTTTTATCCTGCAAAAGCGGCCATTGAAGCTGGCGCGGACCGCGTCAAAGAAAAGGCTTTGTTAGCCAAATTGGCTATCGACAACTGCCCCAATTACATCATCGATGATCTGGCTTTATTAGATAACGCGGTGGCACAATTGGGTGAACAGTTAATCATCAAGGCCAGTCGCGACGGTTATGACGGTTACGGACAATGGCGCCTCAACGGGCTTCAACAACTGCCGGCGTTAAAACAGCAGTTGAGTGAGCTTGATCTCAAAAAAGTGCCCTTAGTCATCGAAAAAATGTTAAAGTTTGAACGTGAATTGTCACTGCTTGGGGCACGTGGAAAAGACGGCCACATCGTATTTTATCCCTTAGTTGAAAACCTGCACCATCAGGGGCAATTGCATGTAACCATTGCCCCAGCTACACAGGTAACGGAAGCATTAAACCAACAAGCTCAGCATATATTTCGTGCTCTGGTTGAAGAGTTAGACTACGTGGGCGTGCTGGCCGTTGAGTTTTTTCAAATGGGCGAACAACTGTTGGTCAATGAAATCGCCCCACGTGTACACAACTCTGGGCATTGGAGTATGCAGGGGGCCGATACCTGCCAGTTTGAAAATCATCTACGGGCGATCAGCGGATTACCCTTGGGCGCCACCACTGTGTTTAAACCTACCGCTATGTTAAACATCATAGGCTGCGATGATTTTACCATGGACATGTTGAGCATTGCGGGCTGCCATCTGCATTTATACGGTAAAACTGTACGCGCCAAACGCAAAATGGGCCACGTTAATATTAGCGCCGACAATTACGCCGAGTTAGGTCAAAAAATCCAAGCATTCGCCCATTATGTGCCAGAAGAACACTTTCCGATGCTGAAGGATGAAGCCCATCGATTGTCGACTTTATAGGAAAATTTCGGTCTGTTTGTGAATGTGTTTGACAACGGCGATTGAATCCATAAAATCATCGCCGATTTTGCAGTAAAGCAAGCAGAATCAGTTCCTTTAGTGTGCCGACTTAGCTCAGTTGGTAGAGCAACTGACTTGTAATCAGTAGGTCACCAGTTCGATTCCGGTAGTCGGCACCATTCTCGCTTTTTCTTTTTAAAACCAAGATTATGCGCTGCGCGCACCAAACTTATCGCTTCGCCACCGCAATCCATTGCGGGTTTTTCAAGCCTAGTCCCTAGGCTCGCCCCTACTTTTCTTCAACAGCTAAGAAAAGTAGGCAAAAGAAGCCGCTCTCCGGCAAGGTTCTAAACCCTGTGCGTCTTGGCTAATTCAGGTCGCAATCACACGTTCCCGACGTGAGGATTGCTCAAATTGCATCCCTGCAATTTGCCCTGAATGAGCCCGCAATGCTCAGGGAACCTTGAGTCGAGAGGAAAATAAAAAGAACATTGCTGCGCAACTGGCAGTCCCTGCCGTGTTTCAACCGCCATGGATGGCTTGAGCGCAGCGAATGATGTTAAAAGTAAGCGAAGCGCATTGATTGCCGTGCGCAGCACATAAAGATCTTAGTGGCCGAAGGCCATAATGAAGCGTCAGCGCAAGGGTAAAACTAGCGTTTTACCCCACTCACCCTCGCCCAGTCACCCTGAATGGCAATGGCATCCATGTCGAATTCTTGACTGTATAGGTCGTTAATTTCTTGGGCCTGAGTGTCCAGAATCCCAGACAACACTAAACGCCCGCCGGGTTTGCAGTAGCCACTGATAACATGACGTAATTCTCGAATGGGACCGGCCAGAATGTTAGCGAGTACCACATCGGCGTGTAATGTAGGTTGCTCAGCCGGTAAATAGAGTTCTATTTTTTCACCTACACCGTTACGGTTGGCATTGTCTTGACTGGCTTGAATTGCTTGGGGATCGATATCAATACCCACTACTCGTTGTGCACCTAATTTTAATGCCGCTATGCCCAAGATACCGGAACCACAACCAAAATCGACCACAGTGGCACCGTCCAGTGCTAAGCCGTCTAACCAGGTTAAACATAACGCGGTGGTAGGATGGGTGCCTGTACCGAAGGCTAAACCGGGGTCGAGCATGACATTAACGGCATGAGGATCCGGCACATCGCGCCAACTTGGGCAGATCCATAAGCGCTGGCCAAATTGCATGGGGTGGAAATTTACCATCCATTCACGTTCCCAGTCCTTATCTTCGAGTTGATCAATTTTATGGCTGAAGCCTTTACCCAATAATTTAGATTTTTCCAAGCGTTTAATAACAGCTGGCATATCGTGGTTAGCGTCGTACAAACCCACTACTTGGGTGTCTGGCCACAACATCACTTCACCCGGCTTAGGTTCGTACATAGGCGTATCTTTGGCATCAAAAAAACTGACTGCTTGCGCACCATTGGCACTTAACATATCGCCAAGTTGTTCAGCAAATTTGGCTGGGCTATTAATTTTTAATTGAATCCAGGGCATATAATTTCGCTAAATAAAGTAGTAGTCTTTGTTCATTACATGCTGTCAACACAGAGAATAATGACAAATTTCAGCTATCTTGTTGAATTAAAGTAGAAAAAAGTGAATTTTTTTTGCTTATACACATCACCATACTAAGCTAATACGCAGCAGTAGTCTCGGAGATTATTTCATGGGTTTTTTTAATAACAATAAGCAACTGACTGAACAACTTGCCAGCTGTGAAGCCAAGAATCAACTCAGTCAAGCGGTCTTAAAGGCCCTTTACAATAGTATGGCAGTTATCGAGTTTTCACCGAGCGGCGATATTCTGTTTGCTAGCCCGAAATTTTTACAAGCCATGGATTATGAAGCCAATCAAGTTGTGGGTAAACATCACAGCATGTTTTGAAAAAAAACATACGCTGACAGCAATGAATACAAAACAATGTGGCGAAATTTGGCCAATGGCCAGGATCTCAGTGGCCAGTTCCAGCGCGTGGACCGTAAAGGTCGTGATATTTGGCTAGCAGCCAGCTACATGCCAGTATTTGACGCAGCAGGCAAGGTGAGTAAGGTAATTAAAATTGCCTCTGATGTCACGCAATCGATTGTTGAGATGCATTTGCTAAAAAGTGAAGCACAAGCCGTGTCGAATTCAATGGCCATCGTTGAATTTGATATGAGTGGCAAAGTGTTGTCGTCAAACGAAAACTTTCAACGCACCATGGGTTATGGTGGAGCTGAATTAGTTGGCATGAGCCATTCTGCCTTTTGCAAACGAGACTATGTCAGTTCCAATGATTACAAAGAGTTTTGGGTCAGTTTACGCAAAGGAAAGTTTTTCAGTGGTCTGGTGGAACGTGTCAATAAACAAGGCGAACCTGTGTGGTTGGAGGCCACCTATAATCCTATTTATGATCTTGATGGCAACCTGATCAAAGTGAAAAAGTTTGCGTCTGACAGTACGGAAAATTACAGCACCACAAAACGCAGTAGTGAGTTAGTGTATGAATCTTCCAAACAAACTGAAAAAACCTCCCATCAAGGTATGGAAATGGTTAAAAGCAGTATACAAGCCATGGCACAGGTAACGGACAGCTTAACGGCTGCAGCGACGAGGATAGACTCACTCAGCAAGCAATCCGATCAAATTAGCAATATCGTTAACACTATAACAGCCATTGCCGATCAAACTAATTTACTGGCGCTGAATGCAGCCATTGAGGCGGCGCGGGCCGGTGAACAAGGACGGGGTTTTGCTGTTGTAGCTGACGAAGTTAGGCAGTTGGCGGCACGCACTAGCAAGTCCACGGCTGAAATTGATGAAGTGGTCAAACAAAACAATACCTTGGCCATGCAAGCTGTTAAGTCAATGGAAGAAATTGTCACGCGGGCAAAAGAAGGAATGGGACTTATTGAGAAAACAGGCAGTGTGATAACGGAAATAAATGCTGGTACGCAAGAGCTCGTTAAAATATCTCGCATACTTTTTCATGATGTGGGAAGTTAATTCATTCTATTTATTGAGTAGTACTGACCGCCAGCAGGCGGTCAGTAAAGCCAATCACTTAGTGTCCACCCAAACCTAGTTTTTTCTCAAGGTAATGGATGTTGGCGCCGCCTTTGGCAAAGTTTTCATCAGCCATAATGCGTTTTTGTAAAGGAATGTTGGTTTTTATTCCGCCAATGACCAATTCATCTAAAGCATGGCGCATCCGCGCAATCGCCACTTCGCGTGTCTCTCCGTAGGTGATCAGTTTGCCAATCATCGAATCGTAGAAGGGTGGCACTGAATAATCGGTGTAAATGTGTGAATCCCAGCGCACACCAAGACCACCTGGTGAATGGAATAAGTTGATTTTTCCTGGGCTGGGAATAAAGGTATCGGGATCCTCTGCGTTAATCCGGCACTCAATGGCATGACCTCTAACTTGCACTTGATCTTGAGTGATGGATAACTTCTGACCATCGGCAATACGTAACTGTTCCTTGATCAAATCGATACCGGTAATCATTTCAGAGACCGGATGTTCAACCTGTATACGTGTATTCATCTCGATGAAATAGAATTCGCCGTCTTCAAACAGAAACTCAAACGTACCTGCGCCTCGATAGCCAATTTCAATACAAGCTTGGCAACAACGTGCCCCAATCTTAGCGCGCATTTCTTTTGAGATACTAGGTGCGGGGGCTTCCTCAACCACTTTTTGATGGCGACGTTGCATCGAGCAATCACGTTCACCCAAATGAATGGCGTTGCCCTGACCATCGGCCAGTACCTGAATTTCAACGTGACGAGGGTTCTCAAGGAATTTTTCCATGTAAACCATGTCATTGCCAAAAGCGGCTCCGGCCTCCCCCTTGGTCATGGCGATAGATGCGGTAAGTTCTGCTTCATTGCGCACCACGCGCATACCGCGACCACCACCGCCCCCCGCTGCTTTGACGATAATTGGATAACCAATGCGCTTGGCTGTGGCTTTATTGGCAACTTCATCGTCACCCACAGGCCCATCAGACCCAGGCACACACGGCACGCCTGCTGCCTTCATCGATTTGATGGCTGATACTTTGTCGCCCATCAGATTGATCGTGTCAGCTTTAGGACCGATGAATATAAAACCACTGCGTTCAACCGCATCGGCAAAACTGGCATTCTCGGCAAGAAACCCATAGCCTGGATGAATTGCATCGGCATTGGTGACTTCCGCAGCCGCTATGATCCGCGGGATGTTTAAATAACTTTCAGTGGCCGAGGCTTTACCGATACAGATGGTTTCGTCGGCCAATAATACGTGTTTGAGGGACTCGTCAGCTGTTGAATGCACAGCAACGGTTTTGATACCCAACTCTTTGCAGGCGCGCAGAATGCGTAAGGCAATCTCTCCGCGGTTGGCAATGAGAACTTTTTTAAGCATAGTTAATCGCCTTTATTCGATGACAAACATGGGTTGATCGAATTCAACGGGCTCTTGGTTTTCAACTAGAATTTGTTTAATCACCCCTGCCTTGTCAGATTCGATTTGATTCATCATTTTCATCGCTTCGATAATGCACAAGGTGTCACCCACATTGACTTTTTGGCCCACTTCGACAAACGACTTAGCACCCGGTGAGGAAGAGCGATAAAAAGTACCCACCATTGGTGAACGCAGAATATGGCCACTGGGTTCGCTTGTTGCAGACGCTGCACTGGCGGCAGGTGCAGCCACGGGTGCTGGTGCTTGAGGTGCTGCCATATATTGGGGTTGTACGTATTGCATGGGTGCCTGCATACCAGCACTTTGGCTGCCACTTCTGTGGATCCTGACGGATTCTTCACCTTCGGTAATTTCTAATTCTGATATGCCGGATTCTTCCACCAGTTCGATTAATTTTTTTATTTTACGTATGTCCATTGTGTCTCTCTCTGTTCTTGAATATCTGAATAATGTGTTAGTGATCTGGGCACTATTTTTTTTGAGTCAAAAATTTGTGGGCTGCTTGTAAAGCAAACTCATAACCCTGAGTACCAAACCCACAAATGACCCCTTGAGCAATGTCACTTAGATAGGAATGATGCCGAAAGGTTTCTCTGGCATGCACGTTTGACAGATGAATTTCGATAAAAGGTAGGGCTACGCTCAACATCGCGTCGCGTAGCGCAATGCTGGTATGCGTGAATGCGCCAGGATTGATGATGATAAAATCACATTTTTTAAACGCGGCGTGAATACTGTCAATTAAAACATGCTCAGCATTTGATTGAACATGTTTCATACTGAGGCCTAGTAGACCGGCCTTGGTTTGCAGTTCTTGAACTATCTGATCTAAACTGCTGGCACCATAAATGTGCGGCTCACGTTGACCCAACATGTTTAGGTTGGGCCCATTCAAAAGTAAAACGTTCACAGTGATTTCGCTTCGTAAATTCGTGTATTTTGCGTACAAAATAACCGAAGGGGCCGATAAAGTGACCCCATTATAGGGCTCAATTTGAATTTAGCAGCAAAATACTGGTCTTATCAGCGATTTTTGCTGCAAAGTTTGTCATGTTTAGTTACGAAATAGGTCTAGCTTGAACTACATTGCGCACTTACACATTGCTCAACATTGCCACAGTGATTTATTGGGCAACTTCCTTGGCGATTTTATTAAAGGCCAAAACTATGTGGGTTTACCCCAGCGTTTAGTTGTAGGCATTAAGTTGCATCGCCAAGTTGATGTTTACACCGATCAACACCCTGCCGTCGTCGCGTTGCGAGCACAATTTTCACCATCCATCCGGCGTGTCGCAGGTATCGTTATCGACATCGTGTTTGATCACTTATTGCTGTATCACTGGTCCAAATTTGCCAATTATCCAGCTGAACAACTTTTTTCGTCTTTTTACACTCAACTCGCTTCATTTAACCAAGCTGTATCACCGCACTTTCAAGGGCTATCTGACAGTTTAATCAGGCAACAATGGCTAACAAATTATCACCAGCGAAGCAGTTGTTTGCGTGCCTTCAAAGGGATCGAACGGCGTCTGCACGGTAAAATTAGCTTTGCTGATGAAGCCCAGGCATTTGTGGATGCACAGTTTGAGCATTTTGAGACAACTTTTTTAGCTTTTTACCCAGAACTGTTGGAACATGCATTACACTGTAATACCAAGTTGCAGGGCTGATGGCTGCGGCACTGAGTCAAAAAACACATTTTAAAAATAAGGGTAAAATAATGGCAGTGCACGAGATTAAACATCCTTTGGTTCAACATAAATTAGGTTTGATGCGGGAGTCGGGGGTCAGTACCAAGGATTTTCGCGAACTTGCCAGTGAGGTAGGCAATCTTTTGACCTATGAAGCAACTCGTCACCTTGAGACCGAAAACAATCACATTGTTGGTTGGAATGGAGAAGCCATCGCAACGCAAAAAATTCGCGGTAAAAAAATAACCGTGGTGCCCATTTTAAGAGCAGGTCTAGGTATGTTAGACGGCGTGATGAAGCTCATTCCTAATGCCAAAATCTCAGTAGTTGGTCTCTATCGTAACGAGGAAACCCTGCAACCGGTTGCCTATTTTGACAAAGTGGTAAAAGACATAGATGAGCGCACGGCATTAATTGTTGATCCGATGTTGGCAACAGGTGGTACATTGATTGCCACCATCGATTTACTCAAACAAAAAGGGTGTTTAAACATTATGGGGCTGTTTCTTGTGGCCGCTCCAGAAGGCATTGCAGCGGTGCGTGCCAAACATCCAGATGTAGACATATACACGGCTGCCATCGACAAAAAACTCAATGATCAGGGATATATATTGCCCGGCTTGGGGGATGCAGGAGACAAACTATTTGGCACACGTTAACAAGTTTTTGCCAATACTTTGAAAATAACGCAAGATAACCGGAGTTTACTAAGTTTTAAGCACTTTCTTCGGCTCTATATAATAAAAAACAATGATTTACGCCAACTCAAGTTAGGTACATTGTGGCTAAGGTAGAGCGACCATGCAGGTTACACGGATAGTCACAAATAGTGTTTAGGTTGACGTAGTTGATAACAATAATGTGTGATAAAAATTAACGTGCGAACAGTTCTTCATGCTCCTCATTTTATGTGTGCCATGCACAACGCATGTAGCCGGCTATGGGTAAATGTCGGGCAAAAATCGCGCATTTTTTTCATGGTGTTGAGCGCCTTCACCATCGTTAGTCATACCCAAGCAGTACCTTTACTCACCGAACCCACCTTTACTCGTCTATCCACTGAGCAGGGATTAACTCAAGACACTGTCAGAACTATGCTGCTCGACCAGCAGGGTTTTTTGTGGGTGGGAACCGAAGGTGGACTCAATCGCTACGATGGTTATCAAAGTGTGCCGATAAACGGTGCCAATGATGAGCTTGCTGAAACTCAAATTGAATATATTTTTCAAGACTCCCGGGGCAGTTTATGGATAAGCACCTTGGTTTCAGGGGTCTACGAGTTGGAATTAAGCACTAACACATTAACCCGTCGTGTTGATCTGAAATATTCCCAAGATCCGAATTTCATACAACCAGCCAATACAATATTTGAAGATGAGACAGGTGATATTTGGTTGGGCATGGATGAAAAAGTGCTTCGTTATTCGCCCAAGACCCATGCTTATACTGTGGTGTATGGGTTAAGTGAGGAGTTACTTACAACAGACTACATTCGGTGGGTAAGCAAATATAAAAATACCCTATTTATCGCCACCACCACGGGGTTGTTGGGCCTAGATTTGAGCACCAAGGTGGCCGTTCCCATAGATTATCTGCAAAAAATTGCACGCAACAACGACAATACAAATAGCAAGTTTCTGCTGATTGATAATGAAGATAACTTGTGGATTGGTACGGTTGAAGGTCTGTTTTCAATGCCTTTGCAAGCCACACTGAATTACGTGGCAAATACTGAATCACTTTTACCTAAAAGCACCCAGATTATTGCTGAGCGCAATATTTGGCGCATGGTGCAGACGCCCGACAATAAGTTTTTTGTGGCCACGGATGAGGGCCTTTATAGCTACTACCCAGACGGAAAACAACTGCAGCAACTTTTTTTACCCACCGATAGTCGGGACTATTTGGCCGGTGACGCCTTACGTGAGATCCTCATTGATCGAAATCAAAATTTTTGGCTAGGCACTGAGTCTGATGGTGCGATTTATTGGTCACCCAGAACCACGCTGTTTAACAATGTCTTTAATGCACGAGGCGGGCGCCAAAATAAAGTATTAAGTCACAACCAAGTCTGGAGCATCGCGCAACAGAACGAAGACAATCTGTGGGTGGGTACACGCAACGGTTTGAACCTCTATTATCTTAAAAGCGGCCAAACCGAGAGTTTTATGGTGTCTGCCGATAACAAAGTGCAAACCTCTGCCTCCACAGTACATCAAATCATTCCTGACAAAGACCAGAAGTTGTGGTTACTCACGGATGAGGGGTTGATTAGTTTCGATTCTCAACGCCGACAAAATCTACCCCTGAAAATCGCAAACCAAAATCAGCAGGCTATCTTAAACAAAAATGTATTTGCCATGCATAAGCTACCCAATGATGACCTGATGCTCATTGGTCGCAGTGATTTTTATCAGTATTCGCCCAGTACCGGTGAGGTTGTGCGCCTTGAGCAACTCAGTTCACAAATTAACCCTCAGCTAACTTATCGATTTTTTGATCATCCTCAAACCGATAGCAACGCGACTTTTGTGGCGACACTTGGCCAACTGTGGCAGATGGACAATAACACCAAGGCGCTCACGTCCTTGCATTCCTTGCCTAAGCAGTACGCAAAAAATGATATTTCCCCTGATAGCGTGGTAGTGGATAAAAACAATATCATGTGGATTGCCTACCCTACTTATGGTTTGGTGGGGATTGACGCCACTACCCATGAACAAAAATACTTTTATTCACGCAATGATCTATTGCCCAGTAATTCCATCTACGGTTTGCAGTTGGATAAAGAGGGCAATATTTGGATGAGCTCTCACAGTGGGTTACTCAAGTTTATTGCGGACACTCACACCATCCAAAAATTTGGTTTTGAGCAAGGTTTAGTGAACTTGGAGTTTAACCAATACAGCAATGCGTTGCTGGACGATGGCCGCATGGTCTTCGGTTCCCTCAAAGGTTTGACAATATTTGATCCGCAAAAACTCAGTAGCAAAAATCATGTAGCGACATCGGTATTCATTACCCAAATTAACCTCAATACCAATAAGCTACCCCTGCCGTTAACCGATCTGTCTAACCAAACGATTGAACTGCAATACAACGATTTAGGCTTGGCGATACACTACTCTACCTTGGACTTTGAAAATCAGCGCAACAAACGCTACCAAGTGCGACTGGTGGGTTCGAGTACGGTGAGTTATCCCATTAGCACTGCTCCAGAAATTTCCTTTCCAAAGCTAGAACCTGGTAAATATCGTTTGGAAGTCCGAGCGTTTGACTCTATTGATGGATCATTAACTGAGCCTGCGATAGTTAATATCAAGGTTAATTACGCACCGTGGTTATCGCCTGTTGCCTACTCGGCTTATGGTGTCATTGTGCTCATCTGTTTGTCTATTTGGTGGTGGCGTCGACATATTCACAATCAACGCTTAATGACCGCCCATGAGCAAATGGTGCAAAGTAAAAACAAATTAGCCCTCGCTTTAAGCGCAAGTAACAGTGATATTTGGGAATACCAACTAAGCGACGATCAATTTTATGCGCCACGTCTGCGTGCTGAACTTGGTTATACCTTTGATGACGACACAATCAGCTTTGCTCAACACCTTGAGTTGGTGCACGAACAAGACAAAGCACACTATGAATCGAATTGGCGCGACTTTTTAGCGCAGAGCAATGCGGATTTGGACGTGAGTTATCGCATGCGTAATCAACGCGGAGAATGGGTCTGGTATCGAGACACGGGTAGCGCAGTTAAGACCGATGAGCAGACAGGGACACCGATTTTGGTCACCGGCACATATACCAATATCAGCGACACGATGTTGAACAAAGAAAATCTGCGTTTGTTTGGTGAGGCCTTCAAACATACCCACGATTGGGTGATTATTTTTGATGATAAACGCCAAGCCATCGCCGCCAATGATGCTTTTTGCTCGGCGTTTGGTATTCAAGAAGGCGCAGACTTAGCTAAAGAACTGAACATTATTAGTCGTGCACAAATTGCCAATACGGAGAGTTTTATCAATCGACTTGTGTCTTTAAAAGCCAATGATCATTGGAAGGGAGAAGACCAAATTGTTTTCTCAGATGGCACCGTATGTGATGTTTTGGTGTATTTAAATGCCATCGCTAACGAACAACAACCTGAACGCATTGAGTACTATTTACTGATTTTGTCAGACATCAGTGAGCAGAAAAAAGCCGAGCACAAATTAGTTAAATTGGCTAACTACGATGCGTTGACGGGCTTGCCCAATCGCAGTTTATTGTTGGATAGGATTGAACGCGGACTGGAGCATGCTAACCGCCATAATAATAGTATTGCGGTATTTTTTATCGATCTCGATCGTTTCAAGCAAGTTAATGACAGCCTTGGTCATAAGGCGGGGGATGAACTGCTTAAAGTTATAGCCAAACGTCTGACCGACAAACTGCGCAAAGAAGACACCGTTGCCCGGTTAGGGGGAGACGAGTTTGTCATTATGATTGAAGATGTAAGCTCGGTGGAAAACATCAGTGCTTTGGTATTTGAAGTCAGTGAGGTCATCGACCTACCTGTTTCCTTACTCAATCAAACGGTCAGCGTCTCGTCGAGCATCGGTATTGCCATGTATCCTGGTGACGGGAAAACCGCCGAAGAACTGCTGAGAAATGCAGATATCGCCATGTACCACGCGAAAGAGCAGGGGCGCAGTAACTTTCAGTTTTTCACTGCTGAAATGGATGCCTTGGTCAAAGAACGTCTCGCGTTAGAAAATAAATTAAAAATAGCGCATCAACAGAAGCGCTTTAAAAATTACTATCAACCTATCGTGAATGTAGACAAAGGCTGGGTGGAGGGCTTTGAAATTCTCATGCGCTGGCCCACCAAAAACGGCATGATCCCCCCTGACAAATTTATTCCTATTGCCGAAGAGTTGGGTTTAATTGAACAAATGACCCTCGATGCGTTTGAACGCGCCATGCCGGTATTGAAATCATTACGGTTGGGCGGTTTTGACGGTTATTTGTCGGTTAACCTTTCTGCCCGACATTTTGAAAATCAATCATCCATCGACAAGATATTACTTTTGTTAGAATTTCACGAAATGCCTGTGTCGGCGATCCGCTTTGAGATTACTGAGAGTGCCTTGATGCGCGATTATGACAAAGCCTTAGAGTTCATGCAGCAGATTCAACGGGCTGGATTCCTGATTGCCTTAGATGACTTTGGCACGGGCTATTCGTCACTGAAATATTTGAAAGAGTTCCCGATAAGCATCATTAAGGTTGATAAGAGTTTTGTGGATGACATTGGGAAAAATAAAAACAACGAAGCCATCATCTTAACCACCTTGAGCATGGCGACGCAGTTAAACATGAGTTGTGTGGCAGAAGGTATCGAAACCAAAGAACAAGTGACGTTTTTTAATAAACACCAATGTGCGCACCTGCAGGGTTACTACTTTTCTAAACCGGTACCTGCTGAAGAGTTGCCGGAGTTAGTGGAACGGATGTGGTACTAGGCCGTCAAGTTTGATCCATCACTCATGTTCTGGCATGAAGTGAAAAGGTAAAGATTCGAACTCACCCTGGGCTTTGGCTTTATACACGGCAAAGTGCAGATGTGGTAACGAGGAAAACCCCGTATTACCTGAATATCCCAATAAATCACCTACCTCTACGTTTTGACCTCTGACCACCACTACGCCATTTTTGCGCAAATGATAATACTCACCGGTGGTGCCATCATCATGCAGAATGCTGACAAAATTAGCATATTTTGCAAAGCGTCGACTCGCCCCGCCTTTATTGTGATGTTCGATTAAGTCTATCACGACACCATTTCTTGCCGCATACACTGGGGTACCTATGGGCATCGCAAAATCCACTGCATAACGTGAGGCGCCTTGATGGCTATAACCACCACCAAAACCCTGCACAATAGGAAAGTACTGATTTTTAGCATAAGGATACTGGTAAGGATATTGGCTATTATGCTGTGCGTACATATCACCCGGCGTCCATTCTAATGTCTCTTGGGCCGTAAAGTATAAGGCCGGGTTTTGTCGCGCTAACCGCATGCCTAATACACGCTGAGCCTTGGGCAAGACAGCATTCAAGCTAAATACACCTGCCGGTAATGCACTTACCGTGAATCGGTCATCGGTGTTTGCTGATAATGTTAGATTTTGACCACTCACTGTCAGGGTCATTGAAATGGGGTAAGGTAACTGATTAATTAACCAAAATTCAATATGGGCATCACTTTGTGTTTTTTCCAGACAAGCCCAGCCAGCGTAACAATAATAATCCGAAGTGGCTTGCACACTGCTAGATAACACCACTAAACCAAAATAACACAACCTACGCAAAACCCAGCCATTGAGCTGGCGCTGAGCCAGCTTGCACCAAGTATTTTTATCTTGCACAGTGGTGGCCCACCGTTAAAAGATTCGCCTTACGTGCTCAGCAAACGGTTTAGCTTGCATAAAACCTGTTACCCGTGCGGCGTTCATTTCTTTACCCTTTGCATCAAAAAACAATATGGTAGGTAAACCCAAGATTTTGAAATGATCTTGAAATTGTAAATTCACTGCCGTGTTGTCGGTTAAATCTATCTGCATCCATACGGTATTGCTGAGGGCGTCCATCACGGCTGGATCAGGGAAGGTATATTTCTCAAACTCCTTACAAGCCACACACCAATCAGCGTATAAATCTAACATCACTGATTTACCTTGTGCATTTGCCGCTGCCAGTTTTTCTTCAAAATCCGCTAAGTTTTTTACCACCGCAAAGGTAGGGTGGCTGGCTTTGCTCGCGCCAGCAAGGGGGCTTTGTTCATTGCTGAACGGCATGGTGGTTTGCATAAATAACTGGTAGCCAAACATCGCTGAGGCAAACAAACCAACGAAAATTACTAAACTGCGCACACCCTTAAAAAAGCTAGTGGCACTGGCCTGATTCATGACATAAAAATAACTGAAGGTGGCTAACCCTAAGGCTACCCACGCCGCGTCTACAAATACGTTACTGACTAAACGCTCAATAAACAGCAAGGCCACGGCCAGCATCATAAAACCAAAAGTCACTTTGACGATGTTCATCCAATTACCTGCTTTGGGCAGTAATTTACCGCCAGTGATGCCAAACAGAATCAAGGGCACACCCATGCCAAGGCTCAAGGCATACAAGGCAGAAAAGCCAAGCAAAGTATCGCCACTTTGCGCAATGAATAACAAAATGCCAGTCAGCGGCGCGGTGGTGCAGGGCGACGCCACCAAACCCGATATTGCCCCCATCACAAACACCCCAATGTAACTGCCGCTTTTTTGCTGATTACTCATGGCGTTAAGTTTTTCTTGCCAGCTTGAGGGCATTTGTAATTCGTAAGCGCCAAACATCACAATGGCCAACAGGACAAATACCACGGTGAGGCTAATCAGAATCGCAGGGTGTTGTAAGGTTGCTTGGAACTGCACACCAGCTGATGCCACAATCAAACCCAATACCGAATAGGTGAGTGCCATACCCTGCACATAAATCATCGACAAACTGAAAGAGCGAGAGACGCTGGCGTTTTTACCTTGTCCCAAAACGATGCCAGATAAAATCGGATACATGGGAAACACACAAGGGGTGAGTGCTAAGCCCATGCCTAAGGCAAAAAAGATTAATAGTACCCAAAATAGATTTTGCTCATTGGCAAGTAAATCAGCTAATTCAAATTGCTGAGATACAGGTGCTGTGGTGCTTGTATCTGTGGAGTTTGGCTCCTTCGCTGCTGCTGAATAATCACTTGTTGCTGCAGCTGTTGCCTGTCCAGCGTTTACTTCATTTAAATAGAGCACTTTCACCGTAGGCGGGTAACACAATCCTGCGTCAGCACAGCCTTGATACTGAATTTTAACTACCCCATCCTGTACAGACTGTAAAATAGGATATTGCAGTGTAACTTGATGCCTGAACACTTCTGATACACCAAAATATTCATCTTCTATGGTTTCTGCTGGTGGATATTGGGCTTCACCGAGGGTGGCATTTTTGACTACGGTTTTGAATTGCTTTTTGTACAGATAATAACCATCGGCAACGGTCCAACTGATCAACAACTGATCATCCTGCTGGGAGAAATCAAACTGAAACGCTTGTTCTTCGGGCAGAAATTGCGGTTCTTCAACAAATAATTCATTAAACGCATCAGATTGTTGGGCGTGAGCCACCAAGGCAATCAACAAGGTCATTGCGCTAAATACGCTAGCTCTGGCCATTTTACTCAATATCATTATCCACACTTCTTTTGGTTAAGAGATTCTTTCAGGGTATCAACAGCACTGCAGTGCAGTGAACTAAGCGACAGCGTAGCGACTCAGACTTAACAGAATATTAATTTGCCGAGTTTTTGTTAGTGTCTCATTTGCGTGCACAGTATGTCATGCTGCAACAAAGACCCCCAAGCGACTTAGCTAATTTCATCAATACTGTAATTTACTTGTTTTGTATCATGACTTGAAAAAATCGGGATGCATCCACCTAAGTAAATTAACCTAAATAGGAGTGCCTCATGGGCAAGCTATTTCTACTTTTTGCCATTCTTCCCATTGTGGAAATTAGTTTGTTGATCAACATCGGTCAGGTGATCGGTGGGTGGAACACCGTGGCCGTTGTTGTGTTAACTGCCATGCTCGGCGCTTATTTAGTTCGCCAACAAGGCTTGAGCACCTTGTTACAAGCCCAACAAAAAATGCAAAGTGGGCAAATTCCCGGCCTAGAAATGGCTGAAGGCTTGTTACTGGTGATGGCCGGTGTATTGCTTGTCACACCGGGTTTTATCACCGATATTGCCGGTTTGTTATTGTGTTTGCCCCTCACGCGCCCGCTGATTGCCAAAACTTTATTAAAAACACTGAGTGTTAAAGTGATGCAAGCAGGTCATAACCAAGGTAATTACACCCAGTATACTTGGCAACAAGGCGATGATAAGACCCAACAAGGCGACATTATTGAAGGTGAATACGTCAAGCAAGACGACAAGCCATCCAGCCTTAACAAGCCTGATTAAGCCTTTGCGCTAGCTAAAATCTGTCTAAACATTAACAATTCACCATGTCACCGCGGTGAGTGAATACATCGCATTAAAAATTGGTATACCATAACCTTTTCAAGCTTGATCAACATCGTAACGTGGCAATAGTAAAGATATGCGAATACTGTTAGTTGAAGACGACATGCAACTTGCTCGAGGCCTGCATCAGTCCCTGCGTACTGAGGGATTTACCGCCAATCATGTCAGCAGCGCCAATGCCGCGTGGTTAACGGTGCAAACCAATGAATGTGACATGCTTATTTTGGATCTTGGTTTGCCCGACATGGATGGCATGAGTTTGCTGAAAAAAATTCGCCAGCATAATCTGCGTTTACCCGTGCTGATTCTCACCGCTCGCGACAGTATTGATGACAAAATAAAAGGTCTCGACCAAGGGGCAGATGATTACCTGAGTAAACCCTTTGATGTACAAGAATTGATCGCACGGATCCGCGTTATCGAACGGCGCTTGGGCACGGCCACCAGTTCTGTGGTGAATATTGCTGGAGTGGAATTAGACGCCAGTGCACATTTGGTCAGTTATGCTGGCCAAGCGTTGGATTTGCCCCGCAAAGAATTCATGGTACTCAAAATTTTAATGGAACAAGCTGGCCGCATTCAGAGTCGAGAGCAACTTGAATCGAAGTTGTACGAATGGGGAGAAGAAGTCGCAAGCAACGCTATTGAGGTACACATCCACCATCTGCGTAAAAAACTGCCAGAGGGTTTTATTAAAACGATCCGCGGCGTGGGCTACAGCGTGGCCAAGAGTCTCTAGTTTGTGTCGATACGTCGTTACCTCACCTTAATTCTTGTATCGGTTATCACACTGGTTACTTTTGCCTCGGCCATTCAGGGCTACAACAGCAGTATGCAACGCGCAGCCAGCCTGTTTGATAACGAACTCTATTCATTAGCGATTATCTTGTCTGCCACGGCCATCAAACCTGGGCAAAATGTGAATTTAAACGAGGTGGATTTTGTTTATCAAATTTGGCACGAACAAACACTTATCAATACCTCTAATCCGCAGGTGAATCAGCCCATCGCCACTTTAAGCGTGGGTTTTGGTGAAAATAATTTTTTGGCGCAGCGCTGGCGTACCTACAGCCACTGGCTAGAAAGTGATCAGCAATGGATTGTGGTTGCCCAGCCTTTGAGTCGGCGTTATGAACTGGCGGAAAGCGTAATTTTAGCAGCGGTCACGCCTTTGGTATTGTCCATCGTGTTGTTGGCGGCTTTAACGTTTTGGATCATCAGTCGCGGTTTACAACCACTCACGGCCTTATCAGAAGCGCTACGTATCAAAAAAGCCGATGATCTTAGTCCCCTGCCTGCGCAGCAACAAGCCGCCGAGTTAGTGCCAGTTGTGGATACCTTGAATCAGTTATTAGAGCGTTTGGATGCGGCTTTTTTACGTGAAAAACGTTTTGCGTCAGATGCTGCCCATGAATTACGCACCCCTTTGAGTGTATTGCAAATCAACGCTCACAACCTCGCGTTGACCTTGCAAGATGACCAAACAGCCTCTGGTAATATGGCTTTTCTGCAGCAAGGCATTGAAAGAATGAGCCACGTGGTAGAGCAAATTTTATTGCTAAACCGCACCAACCCAGAGCAATTCAGAGGGCATTTTGTCAACATTAACTTAAGCAACTTATGCCAACATGTCATCGCTAATCTCTATCCTCAGATTGATCAAAAACAGCAAGACATCGAATTAAGTGGCGAAACACAAACGGTGGTCGGCGACGCGTTTTCACTGACTATTCTGTTGCAGAACTTAATCTCAAATGCTAGCAAATATACGCCCCATGGTGGGCGAATTGTGGTGAATCTGAAAACCCTCAATCAACACCCCGTGGTGAGTGTTGAAGACTCTGGGCCAGGCATTGAAGAAACAGAATATTCCCGTGTTTTTGAACGCTTTTATCGAGTTGGTGGCGACCGCCACAGCAGCGATGTGCCAGGCTGCGGTTTGGGTTTGGCTATCGCCAAGCATATTGCTGTGCTGCACAAGGCCAAGCTCAGCTTGCGGCGCTCACAGACCTTAGGTGGCCTGGGCGTTGATCTCACTTTTGCAGCGGCTGAGGTCAACGATGGCTAGGCTGCGCGTTGTTTTGTTGCTCATCATGAGTTTGTTCAGTTCATCTTTGCTGGCGTTAAGCGAATTTCATCTGGAGTTGAAAGACCATTTGTTTTATCCCTCTAGTGTTACCATTCCGGCAGGCCAAAAGGTGAAGCTCATCATCCACAACCTTGATGATACGCCGGAGGAGTTTGACAGTTTCTCGCTGAACCGTGAAAAAGTGGTGTTTGCACAGAGTACCACTCACATTTATATCGGCCCACTCAAGCCCGGTGAATACGAGTTTTACGGGCGTTACAACCCTAATACCGCACGTGGCAAGGTCGTGGTGGTGAAGGATCAAGGTGCAAACCATGCTGATTAACACCGTCATACTATTTATGCACTATGCCCTGCCAATTTTTATACTTTTGGGCTTTTTGTTTGTGCAAGTTAAATTAAGCTTACACCTACAATTTTTAGCGGTGTTAGTGGGCTTGATCACCGCATTGGGTTTTATTTCTCAGGTAGATAGCCTTGGCGCTTGGCTTGATGGCGCAGGCCTTGAATGGATCTTTTTTAGTCTGCATTTACTTTTATACAGCGGCGTTTTGTTGTTGGCATACGGTTTACTCAGTCGTACCAACACTGGCAAGTGGCTGGAGCCTATGCGTCTAGCGGTATTGTTAGTGGTCGTCATGATCGTCACCAAAGGCAGTAATTTTTTACTGTATTTCAATGGTTATTTAAACCAAGTTAACGCATTGCAATCGTTGTTGGTGGGCACCTTTGTTGGTCTTGGTATTTGCCTAAGTATCGCCATTTTATTGTATTTCAGCATGGAATGGCTGGGTCGACATTTTGGGCGCATTGCCCCGCTCACGGCTCTCTTGGTATTTGTTGCTGGGCAGTTGGCCAATGCCAGTAATTTGTTGGTGCAGGTGGATGTATTACCCACAACCAGTGTTTTATGGAACAGTCAATGGTGGTTAGATGATGAGTCTGAATACGGCCATTTATGCAACGTTTTGTTTGGCTATGTAGCTCGCCCTACCGCTTTACACATGAGTGTTTTTATCATCAGTATCTTGTGCCCCCTTGTTATCCAAGTGTGGCGACTCAAACGCGTTAAACCAGTACAAAGAGGTGTTCAACAGTGAACAGTCTACGCTTAGTTTTCATTTTGGTGGTGCTTGAGTTATCGCTTATGCAAGGTGTCTACGCCGATAGCAACCCCGTTGACAAGGTCTACCATCCTTTAGTTGTTGCTAACGAACGCAAGGTGGAATGGCGTTTTGTGGCTCGTGAGTTAGAAGATAAAAACTATTTAGCGCAGCGCCTTGCCTATGGGCAAGCTATCACTGAGCGACTGATCGTCGAAGCGTATTTAAGTGGTGAACGTGATCAATCCGACGACTATGGTTTGAAGGGTTATGAGATAGAACTTCGCTACATGCTCACCGAACAAGGGCAATATTGGGCCGACTGGGGTTTACTGCTTGAATTTGAAAAACAGCATGACAGCGATACTTACGAAATTACCACTGGGGTATTGTTTGAAAAAGAGTTTGTCCATACCAGTTTGACCATTAACGCTTTGTTAATTTACGAGTGGGGACAAAACCTTGACAACGAAATGGAAAGCGAATTTCGCTTACAATACCGGTATCGCTACATGCCCGAAATTCAGCCGGCCATAGAAATTTACACAGGTGAAGACTTTATCGGCATTGGTCCGGCACTGATGGGTGTGCATCGATTTGAGGGGATCCGCCAATTAAAATGGGAGCTGGCGTTTATCAATGGTTTTAACGGTGAAAAATACGATGAAACCCTGCGCTTTGTGCTCGAATACGATTTTTAGCATTCCAAGACTCACGGTGCGGCTTGGCAAGAATGTCGACAGAAAGGAAGAGAGAATGGCCATTCGCTATAAAACAGATCAAGCGATTACCGCGCAGCAGTATATAACGCTCTTGAACCAATGTAGTTTGGGCATTAGGCGACCACTTGACGATGTGGCCTGCATGACCGGCATGGTTAAAAACAGCAATATTTTGGTCACGGCCTGGGATGAGGACTGTTTAGTGGGTGTGGCTCGTGGTATGACAGATTTTCACTACGCCTGTTATTTATCAGACTTAGCTGTGTCGCAAGATTACCAAGGTCAGGGGATCGGTAAACAATTACAACGACTCGTGCAACAGCAACTCGGCCCACGGTGTAGTGTCATTTTGCTTGCTGCCCCTGCCGCCAATGATTATTACCAGCCACTGGGTTATCAACACAATCCTCGATGCTGGATCCTCAGTCGTGATCAAGCTATTCCTGATACAGTTTAAGCATTTTGTAACAATATAAAGGTCAATAAAAGGAGTGATAAAATACCCCTTGTGATTGAGCTTACATGTCGCCCTTGTTAGAGTCCCTGCTCTATTTATGTAGGTTGTAATAGTCAGCCTATGCGTTGGAGTGACATCATGCGAATGACATTACTAGCCAGCACTGTCAGCGCAGTGTTGTTGCTATCTTCCTGCTCAGAGCCTGCATTTATTGGCAAGCCCTCTCAACGAGAAACTACCAGCATGAACGCACTATTAAGTGCCAGTCCTTTGCTTTTCAAAGCGCCGCCTTTTGACCAAATCAACAGTGCCAATTACGAGCCTGCATTTGACTTAGGCATGCGTCAAGAACTGGCCGAAATCAACGCCATTGCCACCAATCCTGAGATGGCAACCTTCACCAATACCGTGTTACCCATGGAGAAATCTGGTGAACTGCTTGAACGTACATCAACAATATTTTTTGCCTTGTCTGAGCTGATATCTGATGCAGAATTGCAGCGTATCGAAGCAGATATTGCACCAAAGCTCGCTGCCCACAGCGACGCGATTTATTTAAATGCCATGCTGTTTGAGCGAGTCGCGGCTATTTACCACAACAAAGCGAGTTTGGATCCAGAGGATCAAAAGCTGGTAGATGAGTATTACCGCGCGTTTGTGCGCGCTGGGGCGCATTTAAGTGCGCAACAAAAACAGCAAATACGCCAGATCAATACGCAGTTATCCAGTTTAGAAACAGCGTTTTCACAAAATCTACTGGCTGCCACCCAGCAAGACGTTATTTTGGTGAGGGATAAACAGGAATTAGCCGGACTCAAAGAGTCTGAGATCAATACCTTGGCCGCTGCCGCCCAACAAGCAGGCCAATCGGGTTACCTGATTAGCTTAGTGAATACAACGCGTCAGCCAATCCTGAGCCGTTTACAAAACCGCGACTTACGCGAAAAAATTTGGCGACAGTCAGCCCATCGAGCAAAAGATACTAACGGCCCAGTGTTGTTGAAACTTGTGCAATTACGCGCGCAAAAAGCGAATTTGTTGGGTTATGCTAACTGGGCGAGTTTTGCCACCGAAGAACAAATGGCCAGTACACCTGATGCTGTGTTCAAGATGATCGATGAGCTTGTGCCACAAGCTTTGGCCAAGACCAAGCTCGAAGCTGCAGATATACAAACACAAATGCGCGCAGGCGGCATAAACGACGACTTGCAACCTTGGGACTGGGCTTATTATGCCGAGAAAGTACGTTTAGCGAAATACAAGTTAGATGATGACCAAGTAAAACCCTACTTTGAACTCAATGCAGTGTTACAAAATGGCTTATTCTTCGCCATGCAAAAACTCTATGGTCTGCGCTTCAAAGAACGTCATGATCTGCCGGTTTATCACCCCGACGTGCGTGTGTTTGACGTATTAAATCAAGACGACAGCGCCCTTGGTCTATTTTACTTAGACGTTTATGCCCGGGAGGGTAAAGCCGGTGGTGCATGGATGGATGAATTAGTCTCGCAAAACTTTTTACGTAGTGAAAAACCCGTGGTGTTTAATGCCCTCAACCTCGTCAAACCCGCTGATGGCCAGCCCACTTTGCTGTCATTTGATGAAACCACCACCTTATTTCATGAGTTTGGTCACGCCGCACATGGGCTGTTTTCACAAGTAAAATACCCGACGTTGGCAGGTACTGCCACCGCCAGCGATTTTGTAGAATTTCCCTCGCAATTCAATGAAGACTGGGCCATCGAGCCGTCGGTGATAGCCAACTATGCCAAGCACTATCAAACGGGTGAGGCTATGCCTACTAAATTGCTTGACAAGGTACTAGCTGCGGTGAAATTTAATCAAGGCTATGACACCACCGAATACTTAGCTGCAGCGGTGTTGGATATGGAATGGCACATGTTATCTAGCAACGACACGGTGTCTGACCTTGCCGCGTTTGAACAACAAGCTTTGGCCAAACACGGTCTAGACTATAGCCCTGTGCCCCCTCGCTATAAATCTACTTATTTTAGTCACAGCTTTGGTGGCGGGTATGCAGCCGCTTACTACGCGTATTTATGGTCTGAAGTATTGGCGGCCGATGCTTTTGCATTCATACAACAACATGGTGGCTTGACGCTAAAAAATGGCGAAACATTCCGCCAACAGGTCTTATCAAAAGGCAACACTGAAGATTTAATGCAAAGTTATGAGAATTATCGTGGACAGCCACCCAGCATTGACGCCTTATTAAAACGTCGCGGCTTAGTGCCTTAAACTAGCAACCTTTACTGCGCGAGTTTATCTCTCATTCCACGAAGACTAATCGCAAGGCTCTACCACACATTATCCACAGCTCATGGTAGAGCTTGTTCACCTCGTTAAACCCGTGTATCTCTATTAATGCAGATGACGATTGCCGACACTGACTGAACCGCCACTGTGACCTTCGGCCTTGTTACTGCGCTGCATGATTTCGGGAAACTCAGTGACAAAAGGTTCTATGCCCATGGCTTGGTAGATTTTGCTGGGATAAATGGCTTTACCTTGTGTGATGACTAAGGCGAGTTGGCGAATATCAGCGATGTTTTGCGTAGGATCACCATTGACCAATAAGATATCGGCATCTTTGCCCACCGCTATTTGCCCTTTGGTGGCCGTGGCATTGCTGTATTTTGCGCCGTTTAAGGTGGCCACTTGCAAGGCTTGTGCAGGTGTTAAGCCCGCTTTGACTAACAATTCGAGTTCACCCTGCAAGGTAAAACCTGCCAACTCATCGGTACCTGCCACCACAGGAATACCAGCTCGATACATCATACCAACAAACTCCACCATCTTAGCGTAAGACTTGGCATACAACGCGGCCGTGCTGGCATCGGGAATATCTACTTCCGCGGTATGGTAGCGGCGCTGTACATCTGGTGGCAGGTGGTCGACAATATCGCGCCACGGGTCACCCACGGTGCCATCCACTTTTTTCAGAAAATCGAAGGTGGCTAATGTGGGATCAATGGACAAACCTTTATCTTTCAAAAGTTTAATGAAGTCTTGCAGAGCTTTGCTGTTTAGATCAACGTTGGCGAATTCCCGAGAGGGCAAATAAAAGCGCTCTAGGGTGCGTGTATCGGTTTCTGGTTTAACTAAGAAGTTTAAGACCAATTGATTAATGTGTTGAATTTCATCAAAACCTGCTGCAATGGCATCTTCTGCTTTCAAAAAAGCCGGTACATGACCACTGACCCGCAAACCACGTTGATGGGCATAAGCAACCGTGTCTTTTAAAATCGCCTTGGGGAAGGAATTGTAGATTTTTAGTTGATGGTAACCATGGCTTGCGTACCAATTTATGGCAGCTTTGGCACCATCTAAATCACTTACCACAAATCCGTTGCGCGCGGACATGGGGCTTTCCCCTTCTAAAAAGCCGGTGGGGAAAATGTTGGGCGCCAATAATTGCCCAGCGGCAATTTCATCCATCATGGTTTGTAAGGTGGCATTATCGTTACCCATGTCACGCAAAGATGTAACACCAGCGGCCAAATGCAAGCCACCTTCCCAGCGCGAAATATGCCCGTGCATGTCAAACAGTCCGGGCAATACTATGCTGCCTTTGGCGTCAATGAAGTTGTCGACTTCGGTGGTCAGTTCGCCAGCGGGGACTATGGCGGTGATTTTACCGCGTAACATAAGGATATCAGTGGGCAAGCCAACCGAAGCGCTGACACTATCAAAAATCCGCGCATTACGGATGACGCTTAAACCGTTTAAAGGTAAAGGGAGAGTTTTAGCACGTTGTTGCAATAAGTTGGCTTCAGCATTTTGTTGAATAGTCATCATTTGCTCGGCATTTCCTTGCCATCCCTCGGCGATGAGCGTCTGATAACCGGGTATCAAACTGGCAAATAGTTGTGGCTCATCGCCACTTGTTGCCCAAACAAAATTAGGCTCTAAGCCCACGCCGCTCAGTACTAAGAGTTGCACCTTTTGTTTTTCACCGCTTTTTTCAACAATCAGATCACTCACAACTTGTTGGCGCATGACACCCGAGGGTAAGAGCTTAATTTGGTTGTTGCCGCTTTTAGCCAAGGCATTGATTGCCACTGAAAGTAACTCAGGGGAGCCTTCTACTGGCAAATACAAAGCAGTGTTTTCTATACGTGCAGAGCCGGTTTTGTCCCCAGCCTGCCAACTGGCTTGTTGCCCGTCGAGCTGGAATTTTTCTTTTATGACAGACCCAAAGGTCGATTTGCCCTGACTGTTATACGACGCCAAGGTCCCATCATCATTAAGCGTCAGCGTTTCTTGCAGCTCTGGTCCGCGGCCATTGTCTTTGAAAATATAACGCACCTGCCGTTCACCTTGTTTGTTGATTTCAACCACTTGTTCACCAGCTTTTACGCCGTTATCAACGATGATGGTATAACGTCGCAGCTCACTCGCTGCAGAGATCTGGCTTATTAACAGCACACTGAGCAATGAAAAAAACGGGAAACGCATGATGGCCTCGGTAAATTCAGCAAAATTTTTCCTAGCATATAGCAAACTCGTTAAATTCCTAGCCAATGCCGATGAAGATACTTGATGGCCTCAGCCTGCTTGCCATAAAAGCGCCTCGACATGAGGGACTGAAATCACTATATTCAGCAAAAAATCGACGGATCTACACTTTTGACCACGGACGCCCCTTTAGTTACCACACATTCGCTACCACTTCCTTCTCTGCAACCCATAAGTGCCATGCAACGCATCGATGCCCTAGACATCCTGCGTGGCTTTGCATTAATGGGTATTTTGCTCATGAACATCGAATGGTTTAACCGTCCCATCGCCGAACTATCTAGCTTTGACAGCACCGCAAGTGGGCTAGATTATGCGTTTGGCTGGCTGGTGCGCTGTTTTGTCGAAGGTAAGTTTTACAAACTTTTTGCCCTGTTGTTTGGTATGGGGTTTGCAGTGATGCTCAATCGTGCTCTACAAGCAGGGCGCCCATTTAAAGCATGGTTTATCAGACGCATGCTGGTGTTGTGGTGTATTGGTCTGGCCCATCTTATTTTCTTATGGGAAGGTGACATCCTCCACGACTATGCGTTTGCTGGCCTGTGTATGTTGGGTTTTGTGCTGCTGTTAGAAAGCAAGTGGAAAAAATACAATCATCCGGCGGCGTGGCTAAAAATTGCCTTATGGTGGTTGGCGTTGCCCTTTATGATCACGGTGATAGCGGGTATTGGTTATGGTGTGAGTGTTGATGCCAACGATGCCGAGCAGGCTTGGCAAGAACAACAAACCGTGCAGCGCTTGGTTAGTGAACTGGAACAACAAGAAACATCACTTGATACCCTTGAGTCAGCAGCTTCAGTAGCGGCAAATGAACTAACTCAAACAGCGTCGTCCTTTGATAACCTTGGCAACGATAATGACCATCACCTGGCTGAGGTGTCAAACGGGCAAGACAATATAGTCAATACAACGGTGCAAAGCCTTGACGACAAACCTAGCGTTGCCGAAGACACAAATAGCGCAACGCCGTTAACAGTACCTGAACTTTCAGCAGAAGAAAGTGAAGCCCTGGCTTTGCGTGAGCAAGCCAAAGAAATCTTGGCTGAACAGGCAAAACAAGCTGATGAGGTGGCTGCTGAGATTAGTGCCTTGCGCGATGGTACTTACTGGCAGGCAACACAATTCAGGGCGGGGCAATCAGTGACACATTTATTGATCTCACCAGGCTTTACGTTAACGATGTTATTACCCATTTTTTTGCTGGGATATTGGTTGATCAATATTGGCGCCATGCGCAATCCTGCTGAGCATCGTCGTTTATTTAAAAGTTGTATGTTTGTGGGTTTAGGTGTGGGTTTACCCTTGACCATAGCCAGCCTTATCATCATGTCTGCCCCCGCCGTTGACGATATTATCGCCATTCAAGTCGCTAGCAATGTATTGTTTGCGGTGTCCGAATTTTTCATGACAGCCGGTTATTTAGGTTTGATCATGAGCTTGCTACAAACCGTGTCTTGGCAAAAACGCTTGGCCATACTTGCGCCCATGGGGCAAATGGCGCTCACCAATTATCTAATGCACAGCCTGATTCTGACTTCGATTTTCTATGGTTATGCAGGGGGCTTTTACGGTGAGATTGCCCGTGCTCCCCAGATGCTTTTGGCATTGGCTATTATTTTAATGCAAATACCCCTTTCCGCGCTGTGGTTGAAGCATTTCCGCTTTGGGCCTCTGGAATGGTTATGGCGCTCATTAACGTATATGCAGTGGCAGGCGTTTCGTCACGCGCCACAGGCCAACACTCACCCCTAAAAATTTACATTACCGTGAGTATCTCGTTTAAGGGTTTTTTATTTAAGGCATGTACAGGAAGCGTGGCGTTAGTGGCAGGGTAGCCTACTACTAACAGCATAAAAGGCCGTTCATTGTCAGGACGTTGGCAAATCTTTGATAAAAAACTCATGGGTTTAGGGGTGTGGGTTAAGGTGACAAGGCCCGCATGGTGTAAAGCTTGGATCAGAAAACCTGTGGCAATGCCCACACTCTCATGTACATAATAATTGTTCTGCTGTTTGTCGCTGTCAGTGCCCATGGTTTTTTGGCTAAAAATAGCAATTAACCACGGCGCGTTTTCAAGATAAGGTTTGTGTGCATCAGTGCCAAGCGGTTTGAGGGCAGTTAACCATTCATCCCCCGCACGACCTGCATAAAAACCTTGCTCATGGGCCTCAGCTTGTTCGCGCACCTGCTTTTTTACCGCTGCAGATTGGATGGCAACAAAGTGCCAAGGTTGATGATTTGCACCGTTGGGCGCCGTGCCCGCGGCTTTAATGCAGTTTTCGATTATCTGCCGGTCAACAGGGCGGTCACTGAACTGGCGGATGCTGTGCCGACGTTTGATCTGCTCATAAAACTGCACTGATCGTTCTAACATCTCCTGCGGTGGGTATTCTATAAAGTCGGTAAGGGCAACGGTATGGTGTTCTTGCATGGTGAGGTCCGATAATTTTAGCCTTTGCCTACTGTATTTTATGCCTCGTGGTTTGGCTAGGGCAGTTATTTTAAAACTCAGCGTTTGTGCTTAAACAAGGAACTTTGCGCTTCAGGATCCAGACTAAATTTTTTTTAACTGGCTCCGCTGGTATCCCTTGCCTGATAAGACAGCTTATCGCCGAATTTGCCCGAGATAAGGCGAATATTTCTGGGCGCTAATGGGGGTTTTTGTGTAAGCTGCAGACGATGAATGGTTGTGGTCGTATTTTAATAAGTAGATGGAAGAGGTAAAACAGGAATGCTCGGAAAACCAGTGAGAAGCCGCTATTGGCAAACTTCGAGTGGCATCATTTTGATGTGTTTGTTGGTAAGTAGTTGCTCACCATCATCTACTGATGATAGTTGGGATGCCACCGTGAAATTGGTGTCAAGTGGGGTAGTCAGTATTCAAATGGACGTACCCGTTAGTTTTGATGGAAAGTGGAATAGCAGTAGTTATGCAACAGGTTTTATCGTAGATGCAAAACGTGGGATCATTCTGACCAATCGTCATGTTGTCACCCCCGGTCCGATTACCGCAAAAGCCATTTTGATTAATGACGAAGAACTAGATCTAACCCCTTTGTATTTCGATCCGGTGCATGATTTCGGTTTTTACCGCTATGATCCAAGCCAGATTAACTACCTCAAGCCCCATGAATTTAAACTCAGCGCTGGTGCGCCCAGTGTTGGACAAAATATTCGCATAATTGGCAATGATGCGGGACAGAAAATTTCGATACTCGATGGCACCATTGCCCGTCTCGATCGTGCGGCGCCCAATTATGGCAAAGGTAACTACAACGACTTCAATACCTTTTACATCCAAGCGGCCACCAGTTCCACGGGCGGTTCGTCAGGCTCGCCGGTGATCAATATTCGTGGCGAAGCGGTAGCCTTGAATGCTGGCAGTCAATCAAAATCCGCGAATTCCTTTTTTGTCCCTTTAGAGAAAATACGTTTGGCCTTGGCGCGTTTACAGCAGCACCAAGATATCCCGCGTGGCACCATGCAAACCACTTTTGAATCAACAGCTTATCCTGAGCTGAAACGTTTGGGTTTAACAGTGGAACTAGAGCAGCAATACCGCTCCAAATTTCCCCAAGCATCTGGTCTGTTGGTGATTCAGTCCATTATTCCGGGGAGTGAAGCGGCACAAAACCTTGCAGTGGGCGACATTTTGTTGGCGGTCAATGAGGCGGCGCTGGTGGACTTTTCAAGTTTAGAGAGTCAGCTCAACGCTAAGGTTAATAATACGGTGAACGTGCAAGTATTACGACGAGGTGCAACACTCAGCTTTGACATAAACGTCACAAATTTATATGACATCACTCCCGCTACCTTTGTGAAGTTTGATGGAGGGGTTTATCACAATTTGTCCTATCAGCAAGCACGCCATTTTAATAAACCCTTAAGTGGTGTCTATGTGGCCAATGTGGGCAATGGTTTTAAACAAGGTGGCTTGCCAAATCGCAGTGTAATAACTGAATTTAATGGGGTAGTGGTTGATAGTGTCGAGGCGTTTAATGCCCAACTGCGCACCTTGCAAGACGGTATCAAGGTCAACTTGCGATACTACGATTTTAATACAACCAGCAGCACCAATTACGCTTTGGTAGAGATAAATCGTACCTGGTTTGAACACAGCTATTGCGTGAAAGACAAACTTTCAGGTTTTTGGCCCTGTGAACCCGTCAGTCTTGAACTGGCTGCGAAGAGCCAAGATGAGCAAGCGGCTGAGCCTGCTAGCACAGCGCCTGTTAGCACAGCGCCTGTTAGCACAGCGCCTGTTAGCTCAGCGCCCTTATCTGACGATATCGCTAATGCCTTAGTCAATGTTAGTTTCACCAGTCCTTATTCCATTCAAGGGCGCAGTGGCAGTAATAGTCGTTATGGTACGGGCATGATTGTGGACGCAAAGCGCGGCTGGGTTGTTGTGCCGCGCAGTATCGTCTTTAGTATGTTAGGCGACGTTAAATTAACCTTTAACAACCGTTTAGAAATTCCCGCCGCTATCGAGTACGTGCATCCATTGCACAACCTTGTGTTGTTATCCTACGACCCAGCCTTATTGAAAAATATTGCGGTGGCGCAAATCACCCTGAGTCATACACCGCTGCTCGCTGGGGATGCTGTCCTGCAAATAGGCTTGAACTATGATGGTGTGGTGGAGTACCGACAAACTGAAGTTGATACCGTTGACGAGTTATGGTTGCGCCAGTTTGATGTGCCACAGTACGTTGATCGCAACCTCAAAGGTATTTTTCTGGTTAACCCTAATAATGCCATCGATGGGATTTTGGTGAATGAACAGTTTGAGGTGACGGCACTGTGGTCTTCCTTTGAACACAGCGACAATGAAGGTAAAGAAGCAAATTCGTCCATGGTGGGCATGTCTGCCGATTATGTGCGCGATTTAATCGACTTAGCCCAAAGCAAAAAGCCTGTATATTCCTTGGATCTCGGCTTGACCTTGATTGCACCAGTGAATGCCTTGCAAATGGGGTTAAGTGAAACATGGTTAGATAAAATCATCGGTGAAAATCCCGCAGCCAATAAGTTATTGACGGTGGTAAATGTCGCGGCCAGTTCTGCCAATGCCACCTTGCTAAAACGAGGAGATATTCTGCTGGCCATTAACGGTGTGCCAGTATCGACATTTCGCCAAGTCGAGGAATTAAGCCAACAAGCAGAAGTTGAACTGACGTTTTTGACTGAAGGCAAGGTGCAAAGCGCTACGGTTAAAACCACAGAATTAGACGGCAAAGACATTGAGCAGGTTTTGTTTTGGTCTGGTTTATATCTGCATGCCCCACACCGAGCGGCGCAATTACAAGGCAATTTCAGTGCTGATGGCATATATGTGGCCAGTTACAGTCATGGCTCACCCGCCACACGTTACGGACTCTATGCGGTGCAACGTATTGTCGAAGTAGATGGGCAAGCGGTGGGCTCAATGGATGATTTTATTATGGCTGTGCTGCACAAACAGCATCAAGAGTCTGTGCTCATCAAAACCTTAGATATTAATGACAAACCCAAAATCACCACCTTGCGCATGGACAATAATTATTGGCCATTTTATGAGGTACGCTATCAGGATGGGAAATGGCAAAAATTTGACCATATTGTCAGCGGCCAGCATAACAACATTGCACCGTGAACAAATTGCACCTTACTTACACGCGTAGTTTCGATAAACTAGGCGACTAAACTACTACATGTAATATTAGCACCTTCGAGATCGTGCTCACTTGGGAGATAAAAATGAATAATCGTTATGCGGCGATATCGGTTTGGTTACACTGGATCATGTTACTTGTGATGGTTGCCGTTTATGCCACCATTGAATTGCGTGGCCAATTTCCGCGTGGCTCAGAGGAGCGTGATTTAATTAAAACCGCGCACTATTTGTTAGGTTTGTCGATTTTTGTTTTAGTGTGGTTTCGGATTGTGGCGCGTTTAATAACCACCACACCCGATCGCGAAAACTACGGTAAATTCCAACGCATTTCTTCCACTTTAATGTTCCTCGCATTTTACGCCCTGATGATCGTTATGCCGCTGTTGGGCTGGGCTATTGTCAGTGGAGAAGGCCACCATGTTCAACTCTTTGGTTGGCAATTACCTGCCATTATTGGACCAGATAAAGACCTCGCCCACGATATCGAAGAGATTCATGAAACCATCGGCACGGCGGGTTATTACTTAGTGGCGATCCATGCGGCTGCCGCTCTTTTTCATCATTATGTGAAAAAAGATGACACCCTAAAACGCATGTTACGTTTCAAAGATTAGTATGAACTACAACCACGAACACAAAGCCGAGCGCATCGGCTGGATCCGCGCGGTAGTGCTTGGTGCAAACGATGGTATTGTCTCCACCGCTAGCTTAATTGCTGGGGTGGCAGCCTCGCAGGCAGTCACCGACAATTTATTTGTTGTGGGCTTGGCGGGGTTAGTTGCCGGCGCAATGTCCATGGCTGCGGGTGAGTACGTCTCGGTGAGTTCACAAACCGATATTGAACGCGCTGAGCTAGCTTTGGAACAAAATCACATTGAAGAAAACTGGGAACTGGAAGTGCAAGAGTTGGCCCTCATTTATCGCGGCCGTGGTCTCAAACCCGACTTAGCGGATCAAGTTGCTCGACAACTCATGGCCAAGGACGCCTTGGGCAGTCATGCCCGTGATGAATTAGGTATTACCGATCTCGCCCAAGGTCAACCTTTGCAAGCCGCCTTGTTTTCAGCGCTGTCTTTCTCTGCAGGTGCTGCATTGCCCTTACTGACCTTATTAGTGGTGAGTGGCGCAATGGTTGTGCCAGCGGTGGCCGTGGTTTCATTAGTGGCACTGGGCACCTTGGGGAGTGTCGCAGCTGCGGTAGGCGGTGCATCCAAACTTAAGGCCGCAGGCAGGGTACTTTTTTGGGGAACCCTAGCCATGGTGGTATCTAGCGGGATTGGCCAGCTTTTTCACCTTAGTGTATAAAAAAGGCCAGGGCGGGACAGTGTGCCTACCCTAGCCAATACGTCAACGTTTACATACTCATGTTAATGCGGTTTCTGCCCTCGGCTTTTGCCCGATATAACGCGGTATCTGCTGCACAAATAAGCGCTTCTGGTGTACGGTACTGCCCGTGATGTTCACAGGCGTAACCCTGGCTTACGCTGATCCGAAAATTGGCCGGTAAACCCAGTTCACTGAACTGCAACATATTCACTTGTTGTTGAATGTGTCGAGCCACAATGTCAGCGCCTTGTTTATGACAGTTGGGTAAGATCACAGCAAATTCCTCACCGCCATAACGCGCCGCTAAACAGTCTGCAGATGGCAAACAGCTGTCGATAGACTTGGCAATTTTTTGCAGGCACTTATCGCCATTAACATGACCAAACTGATCATTAAAATGTTTAAAATGGTCGACATCGATAAGAATCAAGCTGATTGGTTGTTGATTGACGATGCTGTCATTCCAACTTCTGTTCAGGGTTTTTTCTAAGTTAAAGCGATTAGCCAATCCAGTGAGGTGATCGGTACACGCTTGACGCCGTAATTCACGGTATTCAGCTTTGTGTTTGCTGAGATTATGAATAACACCAGCCACCAAACGTTTCCCATCCGTGAGGCTTGTTGGTAGACAAGATAGTGATAAATCAGCTTCCAACCATGAACCATCCGCGCGACGCAGCAACACTTCTTTGGGGCCATGGTGCAAGGGTAAACTGGCATTATCTCGCCAATTTAAAAATATGTATTCGTATTGTTCGCGGTAGCGATCATGGAGAAAGTGGAACCACCTTTGGTTGAGCATATTTATTTGTGAGTTGCCCAAAAATTTAGCTGCGATTGGGTTGATCACCTGGATAATGCCCTCTTCATTCACAATAAATATACCCTCAGCGATCACGTCTATCATATTGATGAAAGAAGCCATTTTAGGATTAACCAAGGCCTTGGTTAATTTACTGACAAACGAAATCTCGTCGGTGCGTGTTACACCATTAGTGCTATCTTTAGTCATTTTTTTATCCAGTCTAAAATTTATGGTCGATGGAGATTTTTGGCTGGCCAGAACCCTTAGGATTCAACTTAGTTGGCGTAGAAAAATGGAAATAGCCCTTGGCTAACGAGACAGAGATGATGGGCAAAAAAAGCATATTTATACTGATAAATGCGTATTTAAGGGTGTTGGTGGCAAAGCCGGCTTGGGTCATTGCCCCTAACAAAGTCAGCAAACCAATATAAACAACTAAGGTTAATTTCATGGGTATTCTCCAGATAGTCCGTGATGATCCTAAGCGGCTGAGTTGGCCTCAAAAGGTCGACGAGAAACAGTCTAGAGAAAAAGATTTTGCTTAACCTTCCGGTAGTCTTCTGATTGCAACTATATGAATTTATTGAAATAAAAGTTGTGGAGCGGGTTTATCTGAGCGCTAAACAAACGCCACCATGTAAGACGTTAGAGACCTACATGGCAGCTAATTCTGCTGGCTGGCACTAGGGGCCAGTGGGCGGTTTGTTGACTATCTTCGGATCTGGGCTTGGGTAGCGCAGGCTCGGCTGATTGACTGGCGCCACCACCAGAATCAGGCAGGCACTTTCATTGTCTATATCACTGTCCTGAATGTTTAGACACAATCCTTGGTCAGTAATATTCCATTGTAAGTCACCCCCATTGTCACCTGTGATGATGGGGTCAACAAAGATTAATCCGGGTGTGCCTAGGGTGTAGATAATGTTGGTATTATTGTTTGTTACGGTGGCACAACCATCACAACTTACCCCTTGAGCATTGGTGTAAGTATAAGTGGCAGGTGAAGTGCTAATGTCGACATAAACGGTGAAGTCAATGTTTACGTTCTCTGTCATTTTCGGTTTTCCTTATGGTTGGTGTTGGGCAGGAATGCAAAATTAGCAATGCCCATGGTGGTGAGTGATTGTGATGCTTCAGGGACTAAGTCTAAGCTATTCAGACAGCTATGAGCCTGCACAAAAGGTAATAAATATTCGACACTTTTGCTTGTGCTGATAACCGGTGTTAGCACCTTGATCACGGCTGCACAGGACGACTGCATGTCACTGATGCGTCCAAGGTGATGCCATTGCCGTGCCGCCAATAAATGGGTTAAGGCTAGGGCATTAGCCTGATCAGCGCCGTATTCACCAGGCAACTCAGCTAGATGTTTAGCAAGGTGTGATACCACTTGTTGACTTTTCTGCCATTGCCCCAGGGCCTGTAAATAACTGGCAAGCTCAATTAAGGTGTGTGAGCGATTTTCCATACTGGCGAAATTGGTACTCAGGGTAGCAATATCGACACTGTTGTCAGCTTGACCTAACAAATGGGCAAGCAACATTTTTGTGAGTGAAATACTCAGCAAATCACTTAGCCAGATTTCGTTTTCAGGGTCTTGATTTAAGACTTCTTGTAAATATTGCTGGGCAAGTGAAATGGCTCCATAGGCCTCGGTGTATTCGAGACGAAATTTATATATTTTAGCTTGCTGCCAATGAGAGTAGGCCAAGCGCTCAGTCAAATTAGCGTTAGTTGGTGCTTGCAGCCGTGCTTGTTCTAGAACCTGTTGTCCTTGCTGGTAGAGTGTCAGTGCCTTGTCCAGATTACCTAAGTGTTGGCTTGTTGTTGCCAGCCAAGCCAAGGCATCAGCTATATCCCCTTGTAGGCCTTCATCGCCAGGACGCTGTTGCAGAGCCTGCTGGCATAAATTTAGAGCTGCGGTAAACACTTGGTTGGCCACTGGGTAGTTTTGTTGTTTCACATATAATGACCCCAGTGTGCTGTAGGCATAATGTAGTTCAACCCAGCCATCCACATTATCAGGCTCCAGTAGGTTCATTTGTTCACTGTAATCGCGGTACAGCTCAAATAAAGGTTGAGCCTTGGTGTAGTCGCCTTGATCGTAGGCCAGTTGCCCTAACCAAAACGCATTAGCCCCTAAGGTTTTTAGCAAGCTTAGGTTGTCTGATTGTTGCAGATATAACTTGTCCAATATCACTTTAGCCGCACTAAAAGCTTGCTGCGCCTCATCGTTTTTTGCCCTTGAATAGGCGACTTCTCCCATCGCGCCCAACGTTTGCGCATGTTGAAAGCGAGCATTAAAGTCTTGGCCAAGCTGGCTGAAGGTGAAGAAGGTGGTCGTGTCAGCTTCGTCTTGTTGGCTGAAATATTCCAGCGCTTTGTTGCTGATACCATCCAATAAGTCCATGCGTTTTACACGTCTTAGCTTGTCAGCAAAATCCCCAACCATGAAACCCAACAGGCTCTCTGCTTCAAGCTGCTTTTGCTGCGCCTTTTGTTGTGCTTCTTGACTTTTTATGCTCATTAAAACGGAGGTAAACGTCAGCAAACACAGCACTACAATAGTGACGCCAGAGAACCAACGTTTTGTTTTTACCCTCTGTAAAGATGCTTGAATTAATGCTTGTTCATGTTCATCGAGGACAAAAAGGGTGTTACTTTTGAGACTAAGTGCCTCTTGCAAGGGTTTGCCTTCGGCCAACAGATAGGCCTTACTGTTGGCCTCATCCATCCAACGTTTGGTGAGAAGTTGCAAACGGCTTTTAACGGCAAGACTGTCTTTATGATGCACTATCCAATTGCGTGCGCGCTGCCAACGGCGCAACAATGCTTCGTGCGCCAAGCTGAAACAGGCTTCATCATTCTGCAAATGTGATACAAACAAACGGCTATCCACTAAGGCTTCAACGAGGGAGATTTGGCTGGGATTATGCAGTTGCGACCAACGTGCAGTGCGACTGGTAATGGTTTCGCCATCTGGATGCAGGGTCACAACCAAGGACAGTACGTAATCCAGTGCACGTTGTCGGCTGGTGGGCAATTGTGCTAACAGGTCTTCCGCTTTTTTGCCTATTGCCCCTTCAATACCGCCAAGCGCAAGGTAAACGCTGCTGAGGAGTTCGTTGTCTTGACTGCGCTGCAAGTACAATTCCTGCAAGGTGTATTGCAGCATCGGTAAAGAATCTGGATATTTAGCAGCATCAAGGCCTAGGATTTCGTCGAGTGAGAGACCAAGTTCATTCTCTTGCGACCACGTTAAATTGGCCGCCAATGCTGGTAAACGAATCATTTGCATCAATTCACTACGATTAGGTGGCAACAAATCAAAGTGAGCACCTTTGTCTTTGTTTACCAGCAAAAACGGAAAGTTGACCAATAAGGGATAAAAATCATTACGACAGGCGCTGAGGATCATGACACAGCCACTGTTCGCCAATGCTTCGATAATGCTGAGAAAGTGTTGGCGTTGATGGTCACTAAATTGAGGTGATGATAACAACACTTCTAAGCGGTCGATAAACAGGAATAAAAAAGGTCGGTTGTTTGTGCTTGTATACAGTTCAATGCTCTTTTGGCAGCAATGAATTACGAACTCAAGATTGTTTTCGACTTGCCCTGCCAGGGTCTGGGCACTCATGTTGGCAAATACGGGCTGGTCTTCGACGTCCCAGTCCAACATCGCCGCAGCGAGATCAAGCATCAGGCGCTGTTGGCTTACATCGGCAAAATCGATGACGCTGTGGTCTACCACCACAAAACCATCGTAACCATGTCGGTCGAGCAGTTTTGGTAACAGCCCGGCGTTGACCAATGAGGACTTGCCAGAGCCACTGGGTCCAAGGATTAAACTGAAAACCCGTCCAGTGGTGACCTGCTGACTGAGGCGTTGTAACAAATCGTTGATTTGCTCACTGCGTCCAAAAAAAACTTGGCTATCGCTTGGATTGAAAGCCCTAAGACCAGGAAAGGGGGATTGACCAAGCCAGTTAGTTGGCGTGGATTTACGAGCATCATCAAAAGGAAATGTCAGTTCAGCAACAATGCGGTAGCCACGTTTGCGAATAGTTTCAATAAAACGAGGTTGACTAGGGTTGTCGTTCAAGGCTTTGCGTAATTGGTTGATAGCCTTGTGCACGGGGTTATCACCAATCTCAGCATTGCCCCAGCAGGCATCAACTATGTCGTCGGCGCTGAGTACCTCTCCGGCTTGCTGACAAAGCAGCAACAACACATCCATGGCCTTAGGTTCAAGCTGCTTAACTTGATCACCATCACGGATAACATTGGTGGTGGGATTCACTTGCCATTGAGCAAGGAAAAAAGGACGACGACTAGCTTGCATTGGGACGGGACTGACCTCTTTTAGTCCAGATATCAAGAAACCCAGCTATCAATAAAAACAAGGGTGATGATTGTGGTTGCTTTGGTGCTCCAGTATACACATTAATAGTGCTCGGAAAAGCACAGCCAGTGAAGGGCATAAAGACGCTGCACAGGGAAAACAATTCTAAAAAATCGATGAAAACTGTCGTATTTCAGCCATTTTTATTCTTAATTATTGCCATATACTCTGTGTATACCTTAAGCAAATAGTGCTGCGATAAACATCATTCAAGGGAAACGCCATGAGCCACAGATCTGTCGATTCACAGAAACCAGTCGAGGATTCTACTTACCTCGCCGCGGTTGAACGCATTATTCAGCCCCATGAAAAAAATCTGGGTGAATTTACGGTGCGTCGCAGCTTACCGAGTGTGCAGCAAAAAATGGTGGGTCCTTGGATCTTTTTTGACCACATGGGGCCAGCAACCTTTGCCGCTGGTTCTGGGGTGAATGTGCGCCCGCATCCGCATATTAACTTGGCGACGGTCACCTATTTGTTTGAGGGTGAGATCCTGCACCGAGACTCACTCGGCAGTGTGGCGGCGATTCGCCCTGGTGATATCAATCTGATGGTGGCGGGCAGTGGTATTGTTCATTCTGAACGTGAACGCCCTGAGCACAGGGCGCAAGCCCATGGCTTGCATGGCTTACAATTGTGGCTCGCTTTACCTGAAGAATTCGAGGAAATTGACCCAGCCTTTTATCACTACCCCGCTAGTAGCATTCCCACAACTTCGATAAATGATGTAGCAATTCGGGTATTAATGGGACAAGTTTTTGGCCTCAAGTCGCCGGTGATGACTTATGCTGCTACCTTGTACTTTGAAGCACAGATGACAAGGGGACAAGGTTTTGCCTTGCCTGAAATTGAGGATATTGCTGTCAATGAGCTGGCCATGTATGTGGCCAGCGGTGAAGTGAGTTTAAATGGCCATGCCTTAAGGCCTTATTCCATGGTGGTATTAAAATTGGGTGAAAAGGTCGAAATACAGGCTAGCAGTGATGCCCGCATTGCAGTGATTGGTGGCGAGACCTTAACTAAGCGCTATGTTGAATGGAATTTTGTATCGAGTCGTAAAGAACGCATTGAACTGGCCAAACAAGACTGGTTAGCTGGTAATTTTCCGGTCGTGCCGGATGACAGCGAGGAGTATATTCCGCTGCCAGCCAGCGCAGCGCGCCAACGGTAATTCTGAATAAACAATACATGGGACACCGCGACGATGACAATCAAACTAAACAAAAGTGAAACGGGGCAGTATCGGCAAACCCTGCACATCGATGAGCACACTGTATTTGCTGATGTAGCGACGTCGCTGGGGGGTGAGAGCAGCGCCCCTGATCCCCATGATTTTTATGATGCAGCGTTGGCGGCATGTAAAGCGATTACCTTAATGATGTATGCCAAACGCAAAAATATGCCTTTGCAAGGTGTTGATGTAGATATCAGCAGAGATACCAGCCAGGAAACACAGGGAGAATATGTACTTAACTGTGAATTACATCTACGCGGTGATTTAACCGCCGAGCAACGGGTAGCGTTGTTTGCCATTGCCGACAAATGCCCAATTCATAAACTAATGACCTCTGCTACCACGGTAGTGAAAACCCACTACAAATAACTTAATACGTTGATAAAAAAAGCACCGTTGGGCATATGACCCGCCGGTGCTTTTTGGCTCATCTTGTTACTTTGCTTTAAGGCGCGCTAGAGGGGCTTGGGTCGACTGATGTTGGCTTACGTTTTACCGCTCCCACCACGAATTTTCCACCATTGCTTAGTTTGCCACCTAGTCCTACAAAACCACGTTTTAGGTCTTCTAATACCATGTATAAACACGGGACCAGCACCAAGGTTACCAGCGTGGCATAAAGCACGGCGAAACCAAGGGCAATGGCCATGGGTATCACAAAACGCGCCTGCAAGCTGGTTTCAAACATAATCGGCAAAACACCCACAAAGGTCGTGATAGATGTCAGGGTAATGGCTCTAAAACGCGCACAACCTGCCTCAGATACCGCTTCACGAATAGAGTAACCTTGTGCTCGGCGCTGATTGACGAAGTCTGTCATGACCAAGCTGTCGTTAATCACCACCCCGGCTGCAGCAATCAAACCAAAGGTCGACATCATGCTTAAATCAATACCAAAAAAGAAGTGTCCCCAAATGGCACCGGTCAAACTGAACGGAATAACCGACATAATGATCAAGGGTTGCCCGTAACTTTTCAGCGGCACCGCCAACAAGATAAATACCAAGATCATGCCAGCAATGAAAAATAGCTTTTGTTCATTTTGCTGAGACTGTTGCTCTTCAATGGCGCCACCTAATTCGGTTTTCACCGCTGGGAATGATTCTTTGAGTTGTGGCAGCAGTTTGTCGTCGATCACCTCTGTCACTGCATTGGGTTCAACGGTTTCTTCATCAATCGAGCCCCACACATAAACACTGCGATAACCACCTTCACGGCGAATAAAGCTAATGCCCGGCTTTTCACTTAAGGTGACCACATCACCCAACAACACTTCTTGACCACTTGGCGTGGTGATCACAGCATGTTTGAGCTCAGCAAATCGTTCACGGGTAAGCTGCGGATAACGCACCATTACCCGCACTTCTTCGCCATCACGTAATACTCGTTGCGCTTCACCACCATAGAAACTGGCGCCTACTTGATTGGCGATAGTGCTGAGGTTTAAACCTAGATCGTAGGCGACGGGTAATAAGTCCATTTGAATTTCTTTGCTCGCCGGGTCGATTGACGAACTGATATCGTACAAGCCTTTTTCTTGTTGCAGCATGGCAATAAATTCTCGACCCGCGGCATTAAGCATGTCGATGTCAGCGCCAAACAACAAATAGCCAAACTCACCGCTATCACCACCACCGTTGATGGAATCTTGGATGGTGATCGACTTCATTCCTGGAATAATGGGCAGGGCTTCACGCCAGCGTCGCGCAAGTTCAAATGTGTCATAAACACGTTTGTCTTCTTCCACTAAGGGCACCACAATTCGCGCATTGGTGCGGCCTTGGTTAAAGGCTAACAAGTCACGTACCATGCCTTGCCCACCGTTGTTTTCCTTGGTGGCAGCATCAATATCCCAAATGACCTGTTCGATGGTTTTTAGTGCATCGATGGTCATTTGGTCAGAGACGTTATCATTCATTTCGATACGTACACTGGGAAAATCATGTGGAACTTTGGGCTGAGGAATAAAACGCACGTAGTTTGCCATCACCAAAGCCAAACTGAATAACAGCATGGCAATGAATACGGTAAACACTAGGTAACGCCACTCAATACACCGCTCTACAAATCGACGATATGGTCCATAAACAAAACCAAAAAAGCCTTTGTTAAACCGGTCGCGCCAACTCCCTTCAACCACCGGTTTGAAGTTAATGTGGGCGATGTGAGCGGGCAATATCCATTTGGATTCGATAAGGCTGAAGACCAAACACAAGATGACTACCACAGAAATGTTGTAGAAAAATGCGCCGTCTGGACCCGATGAAAACAAGGAGGGCGCAAACACGGCGATAGTAGTTAATACCCCAAAGGTTGCAGGGGTTGCGACTTTTTTGGCACCACGAATAACGTTTTCGACGCCGCCGCCTTTTTCCTCAACCTCGGTGTAGGCACTTTCACCAATGACGATAGCGTCATCCACCACAATCCCCAACACCATGATGAAGGCGAACAAACTGAGAATGTTAATGGTCACGCCAAAAATCGGCATCATCATAACGGCACCCAAGAAACACACGGGAAGCCCCATCATTACCCAGAATGCCAGTCTGAAGCGCAAAAAGATGGACAACATCAAGGCCACCAAGATGGCCCCTTGTACCAAGTTTTTTAACATCATATCGAGACGGCCATTGAGGTAGTAGGTCATGTCTACTAACACTTTTAATTGTAAGCCGTCGGGTAAGGACTTGTTCTTTTGTTCAACGTAGCGCTGCACCGACTGCGCGACGGGGATCATGTTTTGATCTTTGGTGGCTTTTACATCGATGAAAATGGCATTCACCCCAGAATATTTAAAGTAACGCTCTCCTTCGACAAAACCATCTTTAATGGTGGCGATATCTTGTAGCAACACTTTCGCGCCATTTGCGCCAATCTTGATGGGAATCTGCGCGAATTCTTCACCGTTGTAATATTGGTTTTCTACCCGTACTGCAATCACACCACTTTCTGTGCGAATTTCTCCCGCTGAAATATTCGCTGAGTGGCGGCGAATGGCCTGACTCACATCGCTGAGGCTAATATTGTACTTACGCAGGGTGTCAGGCTGAATTTCAATCGCGATCTCATCTTCGGGAGCACCTGTGCTCACCAACGAGACGTTGCTTAGCTGCAACAATTCGTCTTCGATTTGTTTAGCAATGGGTTTGAGATCGGTTAGGGGAATATCACCCACCAAGGACATCTCAATAATTTCTTGACGGAACTCGGCCTGCGACACCTGAACGGGCTCCATGCCAGCTGGATAATTGGGTACGCTATCTACACGAGCCTTAACTTTATCCAGCACATCGGTGATTTTCTCATCAGGGTAGATCTCTAAGCTGACACGACCACTGTTGCGAAAGGCCCTTGAGGTGAGTTTTTTAATTTCGGTGATGTCTTTGAGTGATTCTTCAATTTTAATCAGGATGCTTTCTTCGATTTCTTGCGGTGAAGCGCCGCGATAGGTGGCGTTAATATTGATGTAATTAATTTCAATATTGGGGAACATCTGCCGTTGGATAGTGTTGTAGCCGACTAAACCCATGATGATGATAAACACCATCATCAAGTTGGCTGCCACCGGATTTTTGGCGAAAAACGCGATCAAACCCGTTTCTTGTTGGGCTTGTTCCCCTTGGGTTTGTGTCTGTTGTTTGGCAGATTGAACAGCGTCTGGCGTTGGTGTATCCATTGTTGTTAACCCTCAATCACATTAGATTTCACGGCCACATCTGCTTCTGTGTTGCTGTTGGAAGCAGGTTGGCTTAGCTTCACTTCCATGCCTTTTTGTGGATATTCCGGAAGCGTCAAAACAATTTTGTCTTCGTCACGTAAACCTTCGCCAATCAATAAATAAGCACCTTCTTCACGTACGATGTCGACCTTACGCGGCTCCAGTTTATTTTCTTTATTCACTACCCACACGGTACGATTGGTCACCAATTCTTGGGGCAGTTTGTAAACTTGTTGCAAGGTTCTACCTGCAAAATTTACTTCCACATAACTACCGTATTTTAACGGTGCTAGATCAGTTTTTATGCCGTATGGATCATCAACACGAATCACCAACTGACTCATGCGCGTGGCTTTATCCACAATACCCAGATCACGGGTGACGATGCCATCGCGGGTCACCGCATCGAAGCCTTTGGTTTTAACGGTGGCTTGGGTGCCAGCTAAACCGCTGGGTAAGAAGGCGTTATCGAAGCCTGCAATAGGAAAGGTGATCTCGGCACTTTCAATATTGTGGATTTCAGCCACTTGTACCCCTTGATTGAGATATTGACCCAAACCAATATTACGTGACACCACAAGGGCATCATACGGCGCTTTAACTTCGCAATTGTCTAAATCACGTTGTGCTATTTTGAGGCGAGCTTGAGCTGATTTAAGGGCTGCTTGTGCGCTCAACAACTGTGGTTTGCGTAAGTACAAATCGCTGAGTTGATTTTTAGCGACGTTTTTTGCCTCTTGCTCGGCTACTCTGCCTCTGGCCTGTTCTTCGATTAATTGTGCTTCGGCAGAATTAACCGCTGCTTGTGCCTGTAAAAAGGCCGCTTCATAGGCATCTTTTTCAATACTAAAAAGTACTTCACCACGCAGCACTAAACCACCTGGCACAAAATTTTTATTCCACCCAGTCACTTCCCCCGACACCTGTGCCGACAACATGGTACTTTCCAGTGGTTTTACTTCACCAAAGCTGGCGATGAGCACTTGATAATCTTGTGATACCGCGTTCTCTACTTTGACGGTTGGGCGCGTATCAATGGCGGCTTTATCTTCATCCTTTGCGGCGCTAGCCTTTATGGCTATCATGCCGCCTATTCCTATGGCTAATACTGCAATCGGTAGGGTAACTTTTATCCACGCGTTACTTTTCATTTTAGTTAGTGTTCCTATCACCTGGTTTGATACGCCCTATAGTAGCCTAACGCGTGACAAGTTAATAAGCGCTAAATGTTAGAAAATGTGAGTAAAATCACAGACTGTGGGGGAATAATCTAAAGATTACGCCTTGGCCTCGCAGTTCAGCATGCAACAAAGTCATTAATCGTTATGGAGATAAGTGTTTGAAACCTGTTATTTTGTCGCCACAAGGCTTGCAATTACGTGTCTATTTACAACCGAATGCGCGGCAAGATTGTCTGCAGGGCTTACATGGCGATGAACTGAAAATTAGCATTGTCGCCCCTGCTGTCGACGGCAAAGCCAATGTCTATTTGTGCAAACTGCTCGCTAAGTGGTGCAAGGTGTCGAACCAGCAAGTCGTGATTTGCAAAGGTAAACTGAGTCGGCATAAAACGGTAGTTGTCCGTGACGTATTGGCAGTGCCCCCTTTATTCAACGAGTATGCGGAAGCTTGAGTTGCCTCTGGTTTTGCTGCAGGACAAGCACTATAGTGTCCACCGATTTTTGTGCGGATTAACGACGTGATGAAAAAGTGCGCTTTTCTCTCCATGGATTCTTTAGCTAACTTTTACGCCTATGACGAACTACTGGTCGCACCGATGCGTGCGCACAATTGGCAAGTAGAGACTGTTTCGTGGCGGGATAAAAGTGTGAATTGGCATGACTACGACGTGGTGGTGATCCGCAGTTGTTGGGACTATCAAGCTGATATCACCGGTTTTTTGCATTGCTTAAAAACCATCGAAGAATCCCGAGCCATACTGGCCAACAGTTTACCGCTGGTGTATTGGAATATTCACAAAACGTATCTAAAAGAACTAGCCCAACAGGGCATTAGTGTTGTGCCAAGCCTATGGTTCGAACGCTTCAAGTTGCAAGAGGTCAGCGGCGCGTTTAACCATTTTGCCTGTGATGAGTTGGTGATTAAACCCATAGTGAGTGCCAATGCTGACCATACCTATCGCTTAAATCGCGGCACGCTAATGCAGCAACAACAGGAACTGGCCGTTATTTTTGCCGAGCGGCCTTTTATGTTACAACCCTTTTTACACAGCGTTGTGACAGCGGGTGAATATTCATTATTCTACTTCGCTGGTCATTTTAGTCACTGTATTGTCAAGCAACCCAAGTCCGGTGATTTTCGTGTGCAAGAAGAACATGGTGGGAAAATGCAGTTAATCACGGCTGATGAAAGCCTGTTAACCGCTGGGCGCCACGTGATGGCGGGGCTACCCACAGAGGCCTTGTACGCCAGAGTCGACTTGGTGAACCTCGCTCCGTCTGACACCCTGGTAAGCGCTAATCCTAACTATGCCTTGATGGAAGTTGAGTTAATTGAACCGTCTTTGTACTTTAACATGGACCCGCAATCACCCCAGCGTTTTGTGCAAGCGTTTGTTGAAACTTACGGCCCTGGTAAACAATAAGTTCGGCATGTGGTAAGGAAATTTTACCTAAGTTCTCGCCTTTGTATTGCCTGATCTTAATCGTTTTACAAAACACTTAAATTTCGTTTACAATCGCGCAAATTTTCTTCGTGGTACGTTCCTGTTGTCCAAGCGCTCAACCCTCTCGGTACTATGCCTGTTTTTAACCTTAGCTTGCAGCGGCAGTGAGTTTTTCCCCTACGCGAGCCTGACCACTGATACGTCAAAAGCCCTCCATGGGGTGAGCGATGATCAGTTTGTTAATCGCGCATTGCTCGACATCGGCGCTGAATATGCAGTAGACGTGCAGCATTTCTTTTTTGCCAATGTGCAGGTGCAAAGGGGGCGGGATGGCTCTGCCAGCATTGGCGATATTCAGGCTTACTCCAATATTGACGCTGATGACTTTAGCCACCTAAGCGAGTTTTGGTACCAATATTCAAGTGATATCTGGCGTATGAAAATTGGCCAGATCGATGGCAACAGTGAGTTTGCGGTGGTGGAGAGTGCTGGTGAATTCATCAACTCCTCTATGGGTTTCAGCCCTACGGTGTTTGTCATGCCAACCTACCCGCAACCCGTGTTAGCGGCCATGAGTTTTTGGCAAGTCAGCGAAAATCTTGTGTTGTCTACCTCCGTCAGTGCAGGGCAAGGTAAGGCAAACTTTTCCTCGCAACTTTATCTAAGCCAACTGAGTTTCAGCGTTGATGATACAAGCTTGGCTGCTGGATATTGGTTTCACAATGGTGAATTTGACACCTTAGATGAGCGAGGCAAACAAGCCTCGACTCATGGCTATTATGCGACCTTAGATACCACCCTGTTAGGCCCTAGTGCGCTTGCGCAAAGGCTTGGTTTTTTTGTGCAATTTGGACGGGCCGATCAAGATGTCGCAGAAATTAAGCAGCATGTGGGTGTCGGCTGGGTATTAGAAGCGCCCTTTGACCAGGAACAACATATTTTAGGTTTTGGCCTAAGCAAGGTGTGGTTGAGTGAGTTTTTAGCCACCCCCAACAACAGTGAAACCGCCGTAGAGTTATTCTATCGCTGGCCGATAAATGATTACCTTAGCGTTAAACCCGATCTTCAGTGGATCATTGCGCTAGGCGGGGCCAGCAATGAGCAAAATGCCGTCGTTGCCACTCTGCGAATTGAATTTACTTATTGAATAATGTCACCGTAAGGTGCAAGGAAACATCATGTTAAGTTTGTCACACAAAAACTACCTCGTATCCGGACTTTTCCTATTAGTGTTAATGGGGCAGTCGATACTCATTCATTCAAATATGACTGATATTAATCAGAGTATTCAATATGATGTCGAAACCTTGCAGCCTATTTCCAAAGCCGTCACGGAATTACGTTTTGATATTATTCAAGTGCAACAGTGGTTGACTGATATCAGTGCCACACGCGCGCTCAATGGCCTGAACGATGGTTTTGATGAGGCCGAAAAATTTGCCAAAGATGCTCGCCAACAATTGCAACTTTTAGAACAAGCCCTACCTGAACAACGAAACACCATTAACCGCATTAATAGTCGTTTTAACGATTATTACCAAACGGGCAAAGCCATGGCACAAAGTTATGTAGCTGATGGCCCTAGCGCTGGTAATCAGTTAATGGACGGTTTTGACCGCGCGTCGCAAGGATTACAAGACGAAGTGACTGAATTGGTCAAGGCCACCAATGCAATGGCTAAAGCGTCACAACAAGCCGTGCAAGCTTCTGCTTCTGCGGGCACCTCTACGGCTAACCTTACCTTTGTTTTGTTCATCTTGATGATCGCTGGGCTGGTATGGTTCACTCAAGTATTTGTTATGCAACCTATCAAACGCTTACAGAAGGTTTTTGAAAAATTAAACGAAGGTAAAGCCAACCTTAATTATCGTTTCAAAGCCCCTAGCAATGATGAAATTGGCCGCATCCAGTCTGAATTCAATGAGTTTATGGACAAAGTTAAACAATTGGCAGATGAGTTAAATCGCAGCGCGATGGAAGTGTATCGCAATATCGAAACCTTGATGGGTTACAGTGCAAATACCTCTGAAGAATTGGATAGTCAACTGCGCCTCGTAGACAATTTAGCGTCGGCGATGACTGAAATGTCTCAGACTTCAGTGGGGGTGGCTAACAACAGCCAGCAATTGTCAACTCAGGTAAGTGATATCAACCAACATCTTTCAAGTGGTTACCAATTGGCCACTAAAACACAGTTGGCCACCAGTAATGTGGCTGAAAAAATCCAAGTGTCTGCCAACGTCATCGACCAATTGGAAGAACACGCCAAGAAAATTGCCACCATGGTGGATAACATCGAAAGTATTGCAGAACAAACTAATTTGTTAGCGTTGAATGCGGCTATTGAGGCGGCACGTGCAGGCGAACAAGGGCGAGGATTTTCTGTGGTAGCCGATGAGGTGCGGTCTTTAGCTTCGCGCACTCAGCAATCAACGGTGGAAATCAAAGGCATCATTCAAACCTTACAAAGCACATCACAACATGCGGTGAGCGAGATGAACTTATGTCGAGACGAAGTAAGCTCGTGTGTGAATCACGCCAAGGACAGTCAAAATTCATTGGCCTCATTACAAACTATTGTCAAAACAATCGATGATATGTCCCATCAAATTGCTACCGCGATGGAACAACAATCACAAACCGTTGAGCACCATACGTTGAGCTTAAATGGCATTGTGGATGCGTCTAAACAAGTTAAGCAACATGCTAACCAAACCCATAAAAGCGTAGACCTTTTGCAAGTGCAGGCAGAGCAATTAACCGGTCTGGCTAAAACCTTCGGTAGCTAGTCAGCGTTCAGCTACGGGGTTAAGCGGCAAGTGCGTCTTATTTTAGCTCGTCTGTCAACATGGCTGAATAGGGCGCATCGGTTTTCACCAAGCGTGTCGAAATTGCACTGTTAAAACGCTCAACGCCGGGGATCTGGCTGAGCTGCTGGCGCAAGAGCAAATCAAAACTGGCAATGTCGGTGGCAAGCACTTCAAGAACATAGTCATAATCTCCCGTGACAGCATGACAAGAACGTACATTGGGATGAGCAATAATGGCCTGCTCAAATGCTTGATACTGACTAAAATCCACCACCACATGCACTAAGGCGCGCACCTGTAAGCCAATTTTTAAGGCAGAGATGTTTGCGCTATAACCAGTAATGCAACCTCTGTGCTGCAATTCATTCACTCGATTCCAACAGGGCGTTTTACTCAAGCCAATGTTATCAGCAAGGCTGGCAAATGACATTCTGCCGTCTTGTTCCAGTGCTTGCAGAATTTTTAAATCCAATGATTTAGACATGTGTTTCTATTAATTCCATAAAATTAGAACGTTGTTCTTAAATTGTCTGAATCTGCAGTGTAATGGGAACAATGTTCAAACGCCATTGGCATAACATAAAGCACATTTTATTCAGTCTGTGACTCGTTATGTATCGCACCAAATATTTCGACTTGTTAAATACCCCCACCATGCTTGATTACGGTGCTTATCTGAATTGTGAGCGATTACTCACTTGCCAGAAAGAGCTTGACAAATTGTGTAATGGTGACGAACTGCAATTTCAGATCGTGCATCAAGTAGAAGAGTTGTGGATGAAGCTGATGATCTACAGCTTGATCGACATATTAGAAGGTATGCAGCAAAGCCATACGCTGAAAGTGTTGAATCTATGGAAACGCGTGCACTTTTTACAAACTATGATGATACAGCAGCTCGATTTGTTGGAAACCATGTCACCGAAGGACTACCAACAAATTCGGCTGCAATTGGGCAATGGCAGCGGTCAGGAATCACCAGGATTTCGCATACTATTAAAAATGCCCAGTGATTTATGGCAAGTATTTGATGAAGTCTATTTGACTGGCCGTGGCAAAAGTGTCGAGCAAATATACGATAGCGAATACTGCCACGATGACAGTTATGCCATGGCGGAAGCGCTAATTGAATTTGATGAACTTTTGCAAAAATTTCGTTCACATCATGTGTATTTGATCCAACGCTCTATTGGCCTTGAAGCGAAATCCTTAAAAGGACGTCCAGTAGAACTGCTGCAAAACGGGGTTCGCCAGCGCTTTTTCCCTGCATTGTGGGACATTCGCAACCGCATGACCGATACTTGGGGTGGTGAGTATGGCCAAGTGCGTGAGTCCATCAGTCAGTGTCCGATGCATCGCTAATGGCAGATTACGCTGAAAAGTTTACTCTGCCGAATGGCCACTACTTATTGAGCCACTCAGTAGGATGTTTGCCCAAGGCGGCTGCGCAAAGTTTGCACACCCACTACTTGCAAACTTGGCAGCAACTCGGCGGTGATGCTTGGCCAACTTGGTTGGCCACCATCGATGCGTTTTGTGCCGAGCTTGCCGTGCTACTCAATGCAAAGCCAGAAGAATTGTGTCCGCAGGCAAATGTATCCAGCGCCTTCACCAAGTATTTGCAGGCGCTGCCTAAACCTGCTGAAAAAAACCAAATTTTGATGCATGCCACGGCCTTTCCGTCACTGGGTTTTGTCGCTCAGTCCTTGGCAGACCAAGGCTACGAATTCACCTTGATTGATACACGGTTAAACCCCGCAGACCTCGACGTGTGGGCAGCGCATCTCAATAAACGCACCGTCGTCACATTAATCACCCATGTGCACAGCAACACAGGTGTATTATCCCCCGTCGCCGATATTAGCCGTTTGGCTCAACAATACCACAGCAAGGTGGTGGTGGATGTAGCGCAATCGGTGGGCGTAGTGCCCATAGACCTCATGCAATGGGGTGTTGATTGTGTACTTGGCTCCTGTGTGAAATGGTTATGTGGTGGTCCTGGCGCCGGTTTTATGTGGTTAAAATCCAGCAGCATAGCAGAACTGATGCCGGTGGATGTAGGTTGGTTTTCTCATGAACAACCCTTTGAATTTGATATACGACATTTTCGCTACGCGAAATCAGCAAAGCGGTTTTGGGGTGGCACACCCTGTGTTGCACCCTTTGCGACGGCGTTGGGTAGCCTGAAAACAATCAACGCCATTGGCATTGACCGTATCGCCAAGTACAACCGACATTTACGTCAAGTCTTGTATCCGGCTTTTAAGGGATTAATTGATACAGAATTAGACCTCGAGCACAGCGGTGGTACCTTGTGCCTTGGCATAAAAGCCCAGTATGTTGACTCACTTAAACAGCTGTTGCAGCGCAAAGGGTGTTTTGTTGATCAGCGTGGCACTGTGTTGCGACTGTCACCGCATATTTACAATAATGAAGCCGCTATGCAGGTACTGGCCCACGACATCACACAGCTGGCTTAGACTCTGTTAGATCAGACAGCTTGGTTGCCGAGTTAGGCGTGTTAGTATGCAAGGTGGCGATGCTGGACTCAAAAGGACACAAGAATCATGCTGCATACTTTAATTTTATGGCCCGTACTGATACAAATATTACTCACCATTAGTCTGTTTGTCTTATTGGGCCGTCGTAAAAAACTCGCGTATAAAAATAACTTGGTGGACCCGCGCAAAACGGCGTTAGATAACAGTGCTTGGCCAGATGATGTGGTGAAAGTCTCGAATAACATTCAAAATCAGTTTCAAACACCCGTGCTGTTTTTTGTATTGTGCTTGAGCTTTTTGGTGCTGCAGCAGGTCAGTTGGTTAGTTTTGTCCTTGGCGTGGATGTTTTGTATTCTGCGCATCTTGCATGCCTATGTGCATGTTGGATCTAACTATGTGCCCCTGCGTTTTCGCTTATTTTTATTCAGCGTACTGGTACTCTTAGCCATGGCCCTTAGCTTAGGGCAACTCTTACTTAGGGGGTAATTTATGATCATTGTCAGTGGTGATATCGTGGCAAAACCAGAGTGTAGGTCGGCTGCACTTGCTGCTAGTCTCAAGCACGTGCAACATTCTGAAGGTGAAGAAGGTTGCATTAGCCATGCCGTCTACCAAGACGTAACAAATCCCCTACGTTTGTTTTTCTTTGAACAGTGGCAAGATCAACAAGCCCTGGATAAACACTTTAAACATGCAAGTTCACTAGCCTTTATTGCTAGCTTGGATGGCTTGCTCAGTGCAGCCCCCAATTTGCATATCTATGCTGCGCAACAACTACGCTAATCCACCCATGAGCAAAGCACCCGGTAGCAGTGTCAAATCCCAGCTCCCCAGTAAAATATGTGTGGTGTGTGCACGCCCGTTCACTTGGCGCAAAAAGTGGGAGCGTAACTGGCCAGAAGTAAAATACTGCTCTAAGCGCTGTGCGTCTAACCGTAAAGGCAGCGTCAACACGGCATAATTCTTGTGCTAAGTTGGCTGGATTTTTGACGCCCTTTTCTGTTAGCGTTGTATTTTATAATGGGTATGAATGGGGAAAGAAAATGGCGCAGTGGTTAGATGCAAAAGTGGCAGGCCGCACCGATTGGAATGATCACCTGTTTAGTTTGCAGTTTGAATGTGCAGATTTTCCCTCTTTCAAAGCGGGCCAATTTACCAAAATTGGGGTGGAGCGCGATGGTAAAATATTGTCACGGCCCTATTCTTTGGTGAATGGCCCTGAGAGCCAATATTTGGAAATCATTGCCGTGCCGGTGGCAGAAGGTTTGTTGTCACCCAAACTTCACCAATTGCAGGTAGGTGATGAACTCAAAATCATGGCGCCAGCCACAGGATTTCTGATTTTAGATGAGGTACCCGCTAGCCAAGATCTGTGGTTATTGGCCACAGGTACGGGAGTTGGACCTTTTTTGTCCATATTGCAAACCGAGCAAGCGTGGCAGAAGTATCAGCATATCGTTTTGGTCTACGGCGCGCGTTTTAATCAAGATTTAGCTTACCTACCCTTGATCACACGTTGGCAAGCGCAATATCCAGAGCGCTTTCATTTTGTGCCTGTTGTCAGCCGTGAATCTACCGATGGGCAGTTGCAGGGGCGCATTCCACCATTGTTGGAGAGTCAGCGTATTCAGCAGCAGATCAATTTGTCGCTCACTGCACAAAACAGCCAAGTAATGTTGTGTGGTAACCCCGATATGATTAATGACAGCATGAATATCTTAACCGCTATGGGACTGAGCAAACACTTACGTCGCTCACCCGGGCAGATATCCATGGAAAGGTATTGGTAGGCTGAATGGCGGCAACAATATTTTGCTCCAAGACACGAGCAAGCTAAACCGAGGGATAGCAATGAAAATCTTACTCACCCTGACCAGCGTTAGTTTTATTTTATTGGCCTGTGCGCAACACCCTAGTAATACCATCGATAACGCAGAGATCACCTTAAAATATCCATCGATAGATACCACTATATTCAAACCCATGGAGGTGGAATCGCCTGAGGAAATTTATGCATTAAGCCAAGAACAAAAACAGCATTTTGTTGAGTTCTACAATAGCCAAGAACAGCAGATTTTTGCCGGCAATCTACGTATTTACCATTACTTAGAGGGACTAATTGATAGCTTCAACTACACCGGTGCAACGCTCAATGCCACCTCTGCCCTAGCTCGCAAAGAAGGTAATTGTCTAACCCTTTCGATACTGACCAAGGCACTGTCAGATATAGTGGGTTTAAGCTACGAATTTCAACGGGTAAATAGCCCACCAATTTACACTCGTAATAACGAAATTATGACTATATCGGCTCATGTACGAACCATCATCTTTGATCCTGCCTACGTTGCCGAGCCTGGTTTTATTGTTTTTCGCCGTCCGCATATAGTCATCGATTATTTTCCGACCAGTCGCGATATCAAAGGGCGAGCCGTATCTGAGACGGAGTTTATCGCTATGTATTATCAAAACTTGGCTGCAAGTGCTCTGTCACAGAAAAACTATCCACTCGCGTTTTCACTTTTGCAAGAAGCCCTCAAGCTCGAGCGCTTCGACGCTGAAAGCATCAACAGTTTGGCTGTTTTATACATGAAACTGGGTAACAACGAATTGGCAGGCAGCTTGCTAAAGTTTGTCATCGATAACGACTTTGCCAGCGCCAATATATTTTCAAACTACATTTTGTACTTACGCAGAACGGGGCAAACTCAGGCTATTGCTGCATTTTTGCCGCGCATTGCCCGAGTTGAAGATGATAACCCTTATCGGTGGCTTGATCTGGGCAAACAGGCGAGTAGGCAAGCCGACTACACCATTGCTCGCCACTACTTTTTGAAGGCAATCAAGTTAGCGCCCTATTTGAGTGAGGGCTATTTTGACTTAGCAAAAAACTATTATCTGGATGGCGACCTTACAAATGCTGAAAAATATCTCATTGAAGCAACAAATCTAAGCCAAGTGCCCGATGATAAAAAACTCTACGGCGCAAAACTTGCCATGTTGAGAATGCAAATAAATTAGCTACCTGTGCTTGTAAACCAATTTAGTTTTTCATGCAGGCTAACCACCGAACCAACAATAATTAACGCGGGTGGTTGAATATCGGCTGCTTCGGCTTTTTGTTGGATATCGGCAAATGTGCCAGTGATCACTTTTTGCTGAGGCGTGGTGGCCGATTGCACCATAGCGATGGGAGTTGTTTCAGGCAAGCCATGTTTCACCAGTTGTTGACAGATAATGCCTAAGCCAGTTAAACCCATGTAAAACACAATGGTTTGATCAGGTTGAGCCAAGCCCTGCCAGTTCAGGTTAATGCTGTTGTCTTGTAAATGCCCCGTGGCAAACACGACTGATTTAGCGTGGTCGCGATGGGTGAGAGGGATGCCCGCATAGCTGGCTGCACCGCTCGCTGCGGTGATGCCGGGCACCACCTGAAAGTTTACGCCGCGGGCCACCAAGGTTTCGATCTCTTCACCGCCGCGACCAAAAATAAAGGGATCACCGCCTTTGAGTCTGACCACCCGTTTACCCGCCAAAGCCTCACGAGCCAACAGTTCATTGATCTCTTCCTGTGGCACGGTGTGTTTGCTTTTCGCTTTACCGACATAGATCTTTTCGGCATCACGGCGCACCAGTTCAACAATCTGTGGAGACACCAAGCGGTCATACACAACGACATCGGCTTTTTGCATCAAACGCAGCGCACGAAACGTCAGCAAGTCTGGATCACCTGGGCCAGCTCCCACCAAATATACCTCGCCTTGCTGTTTTGCATTGGCATCGTCGGCCAATTTTGCCAACAATTTTTCTTCCGCCAAGGCGGCATTGCCCAGCAATACATTTTCAGCAATATCACCGTCAAGCACGTCTTCCCAAAAAAAACGTCGCGCTGTTACCGACTTCAAGGTGTGTTTCACCACATCGCGAAACTTTTCAGAAAACTGACCGAGTAAACTCACGTTTTGTGGGATCACTGATTCGAGTTTCTGACGCAAGTAACGCAGTAGCACCGGTGCTACCCCGCCGCTACTGATGGCAATAGTAATGGGGGCACGATCGACAATGGAAGGCGTGATAAATTGGCACAAGGGGATATTGTCTACCACATTCACCAACACGTTCTGTGCTCTGGCGTGATCATGTACTTGGCGGTTAACCTCTGCATCGTCGGTGGCCACAAACACCAGTTGTTGCTGGGCTAAATCGCTGGCTTGGTAAACACGCTGATGAAACTGAATTTTCTTGGCAGACTGCAAACGCAGCACGGTGTCACAGGCCCAAGGTGCAACAACCGTGACCTTGGCATGGGTTTTTAAGAGTAACTCAATTTTGCGTGCTGCCACTTCGCCGGCGCCCACCACTAAGCACTGGAGTTCACTTGTATCCAAGAATATTGGGAAATATTGCACGGCCAATCCACGCTAGAAATAAGGCGGCTATTTTGCCTATTGTTTTATCACTAATAAACCAATGTTAAAGCAATTTATATACTTTTTGGTTATTAATCCGACGTATCTTTTTTCACGCAACTGTTAGCATACTAGTCACTTTATTACCTAACGCATTCCAACCTACAATATGTACAGTCCAAGAAATTTATTGATGCCTGATTTGCCTACCCAACATAACTTTATTCAACAGTTTGGGTTTGCAATGTTGGTGACAGATGACTTACAAGTCAGTCATATCCCCTTATTTTTGCTAGCCGAAGAGGGTGAACTAGGTACTCTTTATGGACATGTGGCTAAAGCAAATCCGCAATGGCATGTGTTAGAGAAGAGCAAAGTGAAGGTAGTTTTTTCGGGACCACATAGCTATATCTCGCCTAGTTGGTATGCTACACGACCTGCGGTTCCGACCTGGAATTACGCCGCGTTGCATGTCACTGGACGGGCAACTTTGTTGGATGCTGAACAAAATATGCAGGCTTTACATACTTTGGTAAATCAATATGAACCGAGGCTACTGTTCGACAAGGCGACAATGCCAGATACTTTCCAACAAAAGCTTTCATCAGCGATTGTGGGTTTTAAAATCAGTATCCAGCATATTGTCGGTAAACAGAAATTGGGACAACAACGTCCAGCAGTGGATCAGCAAGGCACAGTAAAAGGTCTAGAGCAAAGTCCCCATCCAGATGCTAAAAGTTTGTTGGCTTACATGCAGAAGACAGGGCTTGGATTGGGTATCGATTAATTTAATTTTACAGAAATAAACGACTAAAGATCTAAAGTAAATTGAGAAACTCGACGCCATTTTACTCATCTAGTGATGACGGGTATTGCTTGGTTATTACTGTTTCCAAACGTACTTGCGCATAATATCCACAACGTCGATAGGTCTAAATAAACTGCCAACCCACACCATATTGTAGGTATCGGGACGCAATCGGACATCGTCTTCACAGGCTATTTTGCCAGCAATACCATACCAGCTCTGTTGATAATCACTGTACCACTGAGTAGGCATTGTGGCGCGCTCCAGCTTGCCGGTAAATTCAAAAGCATAGGCATCTAACTCGCGCATTTTTGCATTACCACATTGATATTGAATTGTATAAAAAACAAAGTCATTACCAATAGCGGCGCGGCTAGATTCTGATTCATTAATAACAATGACGTCCACTGCGACTAAATTTGTATCGGCATCATCTTTGTGGGTTTTTAAATCTGCCACATACACCTTTCTATTAGGGTGTTCACCTTCACCGAAAAACAGATACCAGCATCTGGTCATTACTGCTGGTTTACAGTCTCGTAAATTTTCCCAGTCGAGTCTTTCACGTATGCTCATGCTACTGTTTTCTTGGGCCACAGAAAGAGTCGAAATGTGTAAAAGTGAGATGAAAAAACACATCGAAAGGCATCGTATCCGTGATCTCATTCCATTTCTCCTAAGTCGGTAACTTTCTGCATAGATAGGACTTCGACAATTTTAAATATCCGCTGCTCTTTCTGGCGCGTCTCATTGGTGTATCGATAAATAGGCTCTGTAACAGCCGAGAAAGCACCACCCCATCTTCCACTAATGGTAGTTTGGGTGTTATCCGTTTTTGCCCACACCCTGTGCAATGTCATACCAATTCGCCACAATTCACACCCTTTAATCACCTGAATACCGCTTGCACCAAGCAGTAATGAAATTTTAGAAAGAGTAAAAGGTCTGCTGTCATTAGTCTAAATAATTTTGAGTTTGAGGTGAAAGTGAAGAATCCGAAATGGAGTAATTTTTCGTCGAGTAAAAGTCAATAAACCTGACCTATCCCTTAAATTTAAAAACTAGGATCCAGTGCAAAGAAAGGTGAAGTGTTTCTCGATTCATTGCTTTCCGAGCACTTTGAGTGAGATTGATGTCGGCAATATCTGCTCACGGCTTTTGACATCGCGCGGGATTATGGTGCGCGTAACGCATAATCTTGGCTGCCGCCGCTGACGCCGCTGCCGCTGCGCAAGGTCAAGCTTCACTCACAGCGTTCTTGGCTTTGCTGAAACAAAAAAGGAGCCAACAGGCTCCTTTTAATCAGTCATTTACATAACTTAGTCTTTTTTCGGTGCGCGAGGTGCGCGCGCCTTTGGTGGTGTATCCGACCATTCACGCATGCCTAGGGCACGACCCGCTACACGCGTTTTTTGCAACACTTCTTGAGTGGCTTTTGGCATATTCTTAGGTAAATCTACGGTACTGAAGTTATCGTAGATTTCGATGGCACCAATGTTTTTGCTGCTGATATTGGCTTCGTTAGCAATGGCACCAACGATGTTGCCAGGTTTAGCACCATGGGTATGACCTACTTCGATGCGATAACGCTGCATGCCTTCATCTGGCGTGCTTGGTTTGCGTTCGCGTTTGGGTCTGTCGCCGCCACGTTCACCGCCACGATCTGCTCGACCTGGGCGATCGCTACGACCACCAAATTCACGGCCACCTTCACGGGGAGCGCGTTCACGATCAGTGCGTGGTGCACGCTCTTCAAGATTGGGACGATCACTTTCTTTTAATATCAGTGGCTCGTCACCTTGGGCAATTTTAGCCAGCGCTGCCATCACCATCTCAGGTGATGAATCAGATTCAGCCATAATCGACTCAACAATCGGGATATAGGTCTCGATGCTGGCATCGTTCATCGCTTCCATTACGCTGGCTTTGAAACGTGATAAACGGGTTTCATTCAGTTGTGAAATTGACGGAATAGCCATGGGCAGAATGGTCTGATTGGTGGCTTTCTCAATAGAGAACAACATGCGTTTTTCACGATGTGAAATAAACAGGATGGCGTCGCCTTGACGTCCAGCACGACCAGTACGACCAATGCGGTGAACATAAGATTCAGTGTCGTAAGGCACGTCGAAGTTGATTACGTGACTTACACGTTCAACGTCTAAACCACGAGCAACAACGTCTGTTGCCACTAAGATATCAATATTGCCTTTTTTCAGACGTTCAACGGTACGTTCACGGGCATTTTGCGGAATATCACCGTTCAGTGGTTCAACATCGTAACCGCGCGCAGACAGCTTTTCAGCTAGTTCCAGTGTGGCGGTTTTGGTGCGTACAAAGATAATCACGCCATCAAAGTCTTCCACTTCAAGGATACGTGTTAACGCTTCTAACTTGTGATGCCCAGCTACTTGGCAATAACGCTGAGTAATTTGCGCTGCGGTGGTAACGTTAGAGGCAATTTTCACGTGCTTCGGATCTTTCAAATAACGCTGAGTTATTTTACGAATGGCGTCAGGCATGGTGGCAGAGAATAAGGCAGTCTGACGCTCTTTCGGGGCGTGACTTAAGATCCACTCTACGTCATCGATAAAGCCCATACGCAACATTTCGTCGGCTTCATCAAGCACCAAAAATTTCAATTGATCGAGTTTCAAGGTGCCTTTGTTAATGTGATCGATCACCCGTCCTGGTGTTCCCACAACAACTTGTACACCACGTTTTAATTGGCGGATCTGGTTTTCGTACGATTGGCCACCATAAACGGGCAATACCCGAATTTTACGGCTGAAGCTGGCATACACTTGGAAGGCTTCGGCAACTTGAATGGCTAACTCACGGGTAGGTGCAAGCACCAATAATTGTGTGAAGTCAGCATCTGGATCGATGTTTGCCAACATGGGTAAAGCGAAGGCGGCGGTTTTACCTGTGCCAGTTTGCGCTGTTCCTAATAAGTCATGGCCTGCGAGTATAAGAGGAATGGCTTCGGCTTGGATGGGAGAAGGCTTTTCATAACCTACTTTTTCCAATGCCTTGAGTATTTCTTCAGGTAAATTTAAATCTTTAAACGTTAGTTCAGATGTGGTGGTCATCAAGAGTCCCAGGGTACTAGCAGGCACAGCGTAAAGTGAATCTGTGTCACAAAATTTTAAGCGAAGCCGGCTCGGTTTCAAAGGCTGAATTATATTCGATAAGCATTATTTACTCCATGTAATGCGTTGTTTAATTGAAATATTTTTACAAAATCCCGCTTTTTTTACGTCGAATTTACACTTTAGTGGCATTGCCGTTACAAGTTGATGGCAATCTGCAATTGATTATTTGCTATACAATTTTAAAACAGCCTGTTGGCGACACAAATCCTCTCGGTGCCTCTGATGCAAGAAAACCAATTTACTGAGTAAAATTCTTCAGTTTAAAACCAGAAAAGGCTTTTATTGATGGGGATATTTAGTATCTTGGTAGCCCAAGTTTGCAGTAGACTGCTTGCTGATTTAGCTGACTAGCTTATGGAATGAGAATAATGACTAAACTTTACTCCCCAGTGCTCAAAACTTCCTTGATCGCCTTGAGCCTCAGTTTCTTATTTGCGTGTGGACAAAAATCCACGGAAGAACAGCTGGCTGAAGCCCAGCAATACTTAAGTGAGAAAAATGCGTCCGCCGCCATCGTCACCCTGAAAAACGCGGTGCAAAACGATCCACGTTCAGCCACAGTGCGCTTCGAACTAGGTAAGGTGTATTTAGACACCATGCAATACGAAAGTGCCGAGAAAGAATTAAATCGGGCGTTGGAATACGGTTACGATGCCGCTCGTGTATTACCGCTGCTGACTCAGGCTTATCAAAAAACCGGTGCTTATGTGGCACTGAGTAAAATTAATGACGAGCAGGCAGGCTTAACGGCAGTAGAGCGCGCCGAGATTGGTTATTTCAAAGTGCTGTCTTTAGTGCGTCTAGAAAAATACGACGACGCTAAATTATTAATTGATGAACTAGCAAAGATTGATACCAGCTCTATCTACAAACCCTTGACGGCAGCCTACGCCTTGGTGATTGATAAAAAATTCAAAGAAGCCGCGGAGCAAGTAGCAGAATTGCGCAAAGTGTCGCCGCAAAATCCTGAATTGTTAAAGCTCTTAGCCCAACTGCAGCTCTCAATTAATCAACCCCAAGAAGCCGCGGCAATTTTTGAAGAATACCTACAGTTTTACCCGGATGATGCACAAATTACCTTTGTAGTGGGTAAGTTACTGGTGGACTTAGGTAAAACGGCAGAGGCTGAGCCTTATCTCGATAAACTGCTTAAAATCAACAAGTTAAATCCTCTGTTAAATCAGCTTAAAGCGGCGGCTCGCGCTGCAGCTAAAGACTTTAGTGAAGCCTTGAAGTACTCAGAGATAGCCATTACCAATGGCTCGACGGATCCTGGCTTGCGCTTGATTGCTGGTTATTCGGCGTATCAAATTGCCGATTATTCTGGGGCTAACCGCCATTTGTCCTTTGTGGCCAGCCAGTTGCCAGATAACCATCCCGGCTTGAAATTATTAGCCGCCAGTCAATTACAACTCGGCCTTACCACAGAAGCGGGTGAGGTCTTGGCGCGACTTGATGAACTGACAACCTTGGATGCGCCCCTGCTGTCTAAAGCCAGCTATCAGTTGCTCAGAGAAGGTTATCAAAATGATGCCGCCCAATTAGTGGAGCGCACTGATAGCATTAGTTCTACCGCTGAGGATTTAACGCGTTTGGGTTTGTTGAAATTGTCGCTGAACAACCTCGACGGTATCGTTAACTTGAAAGAGGCCGTGGCCAAGGCCCCTGAATTAGAAAGTGCGCAAACTACCTTAGCGACGGCTTATGTGGCCACTGGGCAGTTTGATAAAGCATTGGAATTGGCGAACCAGTGGAAAGAGAGTGATCCGAAATCGTTAAAAGCCTACATGTTAGCCGGTGAGGTGTGGTTAAAACGCCAAGATTTTGCTAAAGCTCGCCAAGAATTTGAGCAAGGTGTTGCACTAGACAGCACAAATCCGGCGCCCAAGATGGCCTTGATTAACCTTGAATTGATAAACAAAAACCTCGCCAATGCCCGTCAACAATTAGACACTGTATTGCTCGAATCCCCAGATTATTTGCCTGCTTTGGCGACTAATTATTTGTTGCAACGCCAACAAGGTGACGCCAGCAAAGCCTTGGCCCAGATCAAACAACAGCAACAAAAGAGCCCCAACAACATGGGCTTGAAACTGCTGTTAGCGCGCAGCTATTTGGCTGAGAAAAATTATACAGAAGCGGTGGCCGTTATTGATAAAGGGGTCGACGATCCCAGCACCTTGCCGCCTGCTTATTGGCGAGTAAAAGGCCAAGCCTTGATTGCCAGTAATTTGCGCAGTGAAGCGGAAAAACACTACGACAGCTGGTTGAGCAATTTCCCCAATGACAAAGATGCAACCTTGGGCAAAATGTTACTCCTTGATAGCCAGAATAAATTCAGCGAAGGAGCGGTGTTGGCACGGCAGTTTTTAAGTAACCGCAATGACAGCCAAATGCAATTGATGTTGGTGCATTTTTTGATAATGTCGAATGATTTAACTGCCGCCAAAACGGCTTACGATGCCCTGCCAGCTAATGCCCTTAACTTACCCATGGCTAAAGGGTTCTTGGCGCGTTTTCAATTGGGTGATAAAGACTACGTGAAAGCCCTCGACAACGCCCAACTGGCTTATCAAGCTTCACCTAATTACCGCAATGCCATGTTGTTGGTTTTCATCTACGATAATTTACAGCAGCAAGCAAAAAGTCTGGCCTTTCTTGAACAGCACATGGCCAGTCATCCTGATGATTTAGCCAGCAGGATGGTATTAGCTGAGCGCCAAATCGGCCAAGATAAGGCCATGGCGATTCAAAGCTACGAGACGGCATTGGCGCAAAACCCGAAAAATTACATTGCTCTGAATAATCTTGCCTATTTGGAAATGCAGAATGGTCAACTTGCTAAAGCCAAAGGCTATGCTGAAAAAGCGCTGGAACTAAAACCAGATGACGTAGCTACCCTCGATACCATGGCCCAGGTATTGGTGGCCCAAAAAGATTATGACAAGGCCTTAAAATATTACGAACGCGCAATAACCGACAGTATGCAGATTGAAGAAGTTTACCTCAACTACGTTGAGGCCTTATTTGCAGCTAAACAGGATGTGCTCGCCAAGCGCAAATTGGAACAACGCACGATGACAGAGCAAGCCTCTTTAGAGCGTGTAGCCGCCCTTAAAGCGAAATACAATATACCCTAAACGCGGCAGAATGTGTCTAAGCAAGGCAGACAAAATGACAGGATCAAAGGTGTGGCAAACAAGCCGCACCTTTATCTAACCAATCTGATGTCTATCCAACCAACCGATTGCCCTCAACCCTTCTATCCTCACACCCTTGGTTGTGGCTTCAAGCCATTAGTTTGCCACGTTATTGGTCGGTAACTTTTTGTGCAGAGCGTCGAGTTGGCTTTGTACCAGATGTAATTGTTTAGCAATATCTTTCAAGCTTGGTTCACCCTCTTCCTCTAATGCTTCTGCGCGGGCTTTGGCGTTTTCTTGCTCCATCACATTCACCACAATGCCAATCACCATGTTCAAAAACGCAAAGGCGGTGAAAAAGATAAAGGTCAGATAGTAGATCCAACTGAGGGGATAAAACTCCATGGTCTCATACATGACATCTGTCCAATCCTCGAAGGTCATGACCCTGAACAAGGTCAGTAATGAAATGGTGATGTCTCCCCACAAGGTTGGATTGATGTTTTCAAATAAGGTACTACCAACCGCCGCGTAGATATAAAAGATAATGAACATCAGCAGCATGACATAAGCCAGTTGTGGCATGGCTTTGACTAATGAAACCAATAAGATCCGTAACTCTGGAATAATGGAAATCATGCGCAATACCCGAAATACACGAACTAAACGCGCAATAAGGGCAAGTTCGGTATCTTCGGCAGGGATCATGCTGACCAAGACAATGATGGTATCGAAGATATTCCAAAAGTTTTTAAAGAAATCACGTTTGCGCGGTTCAGCGAGAAAACGAATTGTCAATTCAGTGAGAAAAAATGCGCTGATGAACCAATCGAGAAAATGGGTAACCTGCGCCATGGTAGACGACATTTCATAGGTTTTTGCGCCCACTAATAGGGCGGAGAAAACAATTACCGCTACAACAAAAATTTCGAACAACTTATTACTGCGAATGCGCACAAAATGCGCTTGTAAGGTGGCGGCTTGCATAATAATGAACTTGCTTGGGTTACGAAGAAAATTGTCGATAGGGTAGTGATTATCCCTGCACTGTCAATCCTCGAATGGGCACATAAGCAAGAAAAATTATCAGGACTAATTGTGGAAAATTGCTACGCCACGCATTGTTATGTATTGCGATCAGTCTATTAATAAGTATTCATATTTGTGATGGTCATCATGTTTTTGATCATACCTAGCTAATATATAGTGAACAACTGCCTGTTTTTTTGTGGGGACAATGAGTGTGACGGCTGATTTTTTTAGTTTTCAAACGGTCAATGACATCCGCTGTGGGGCGAACTACATCGCTGAATTAGCCACCTTGCTGCAACAGAAATTTTTGGCGCGCAAGGTGTTGATCGTCACCGATGCGGGTTTGGTGAAATTGGGCAAGATGGAGCCCTTGTTGCTGTCTTTGCAGCAAGCGGGGATCGATTTTAAGGTCTTTGATCAAGTGGTAGCCGATCCGCCTGAGGCCATTGTTTTACAAGCGGCTAAGTTTGCCTTGGACGTGGATGTCGTCATTGGCTTTGGGGGTGGTAGTTCCATGGACACCGCCAAGTTGGTGGCGGCACTGGCGATGCAGGAACAATCCCTGGCTAGTATGTTTGGAGTAGACAAGGTTCATTCAAGGCGCAAGCCATTGGTGCAAATTCCCACCACGGCAGGCACGGGTTCTGAGGTCACACCTATCGCGGTAGTGACCACAGGGGAAGCAACTAAATCCGGTGTGGTTTCCCCCGTGTTGTATGCCGATTTAGTCATACTTGATCCCAGTTTACTGCTGGGCATGCCCAAGCACATCACGGCTGAAACCGGTGTGGATGCCATGGTGCATGCCATTGAAGCTTACACCAGTAAGATCAAGAAAAACCCGCTATCTGATCTCCTCGCCAAACAAGCCCTACAGATCCTCAATAGTGCATTGCCATTGGCTTACCATGATGGTGAAGATATACGTCATCGCCAGCAAAGCCAGTTGGGTGCCATGCTGGCAGGGCAGGCATTTGCCAACGCTCCGGTCGCCGGTGTACATGCTTTGGCTTATCCTTTAGGGGGCATTTTTCACTTGGCGCATGGTTTAAGTAATGCCCTCATGCTGCCCCATCTTTTGCACTTTAATCTTAGCCATGCCAGCCGTGAGTATGCCGAATTAGCTCGCAATTTATTGAGTCGTCTGCCTACCGACGAATTATCACAAGCGCAATGTTTTATTGAGCACATTGAGCAGCTTATCAAACAGCTTGGCTTGGCGAAGAGATTGCGTGAATTTGCTATAAAAGAAGCTGATCTACCAAGACTCGCCACTGACGCCATGCAACAGACGCGTTTGTTGCAAAATAATCCACGCAGGATAGATTACGACGATGCTCTCGCGTTATATCGTCAAGCGTGGTAACTCATAAAGTTAAGGCAATAGACATGCAAACGGTGATCAAACAAAAAAACCACTATCCACATTTTGAAACATTGGCCACTCGATGGGGAGACAATGACATGTATGGGCACGTTAATAATGTGCAGTATTACGCGTATTTTGACACGGTCGTTAATCGTTTGCTGATGACTAAGGGGTGGCTAAATCCGATGCAGGACAGTTGCATCGCCGTAGTGGCTGAAACCCAGTGTCAATTTTTTGCCTCGGTGGCTTACCCACAAATTTTAGACATTGGTTTGGCAGTGGAACGCATTGGTAATAGTTCTGTCACGTATTGTTTGGGGGTGTTTGCCCAAGACAAACAAACCCCTGCCGCGCAGGGGCGGTTTGTGCACGTGTATGTAGATCACCTTACGCGTCGATCGGTGGCGATGCCTGCTATGATTCGCGCCGGACTGGCTGAGTACGTATTGCCAGTATAACCTTTAACGATTGCGCCCCAGCGCATCGTGGCTGCTCACCCAATCGCCGGCTAAAATCGCGGCACTGAGTGAAAGTTCACCTGCCAGCACACTGGCTGCGATAATCTCTGCCAATTTGTAGACCTTACCTTCACCATAACAATCCATCAGCTGTAGACACTCTTTTTGCGTGGGCAAACCCGTGCCACCACCATACGTGGCGACAATCAGAGAGGGAATGGTGATGGACAGGTAGTAATTGCCTGCCTCATCTATATCGGCAAAGGTAATGCCAGAGGACGATTCGGCAACGTTGGCCGCGTCTTGACCACAGGCAATAAAAATGGCGGCGATGGCGTTGGGAGAATGGGCACCTGTATTGATGGTTCCCGCCATAAAACCGCCGACTTGCGAAACCTGGCGCATTTTAAATAAACTCTGTGCACTCACCCCCATACTTGACTGCAACAAGGCGTTAGGCACGGTCACTTCTGCAATAACACGCTTGCCACGAGTGTGTAAGGTATTGATATGTGCATGTTTTTTGTCAGTATCCATGGCGCCAGATAAGTTATAACGCACCAATCCTGGATGGGGATAATGGTCTTTAATCCATTCACAAGCAGCAAAACAAGCCTTGCCCACCATGTTCTGTCCAGCCGCATCACCGGTGGTAAAATTGAAGCGCAAATAACGCATGCGCGCTGCGGCATACTGTTCGATGTTGCGCAGTTTTCCAACGCTGGTGGTTTGCTCGGCTTGTTGTTTTATTTGCGTAAAGTGTTGTTCAATCCACTCACCAAACTGCAGAGCTTGTCTAGCATCATGAAATATAAATACCGGCGCGCGTTGCATGGCGTTATCCACCACGGTAACGGTTACTCCACCTGCTTGACTTATTAAGCGCATACCCCGGTTATAACTGGCAACTAAGGTGCCCTCAGTCGTAGCAAAAGGTACATAAAATTCACCTTGAGCGTGCTGCCCATTGATCAGCACGGGGCCTGCTAACCCGATGGGTACTTGAGCCACACCAATAAAGTTTTCAATATTGCCTGCTGTTTGGGCTGGATTGATGGAGTAGTGGGAAACGTGATTTAAGTCTTGCCCGCATTGCTCAGCGACTAGGGCGCGCCTTTGCTGTGCCATGACTTCGGTATAGTCATTTTCTTTGTTACGTGGAATGGCGGGCTTGGTGGTGGCAGATGGCGATTGTGATGTACTCATGATCTGGGGTTCCGCAAAGTAAAAAGGCAGCGAATGCTGCCTTTTGTTAAATATTGGTTAACAGTTTTACCTAATTCGTTTTGGCCGTCAAACCTTGATCAACATCCACAACGTCTTGCTCAGTTAAGGTGCCAGCAGCCAGTTTTAGATTCAAAACACTGGTGACATAACCATAACGAACACGTGACAAGTTGCGGCGTGCATCAAAAAGATTACGCGTGCTATTGAGCACATCGACAATCGTACGTGTACCTACTTCAAATCCTGCTTCAGTGGCACTCAAGGCGCTTTGCGCAGACACAACAGCTTGCTCAAACGCTTTGATGCGGGCAATCGCCGCGGTTACATCATTGTAATTTGAACGAACACTGCGGATCACTGAACGATGAATACGTTCACGCTCTTCACTGCTAGCAATAAAGTTGTATTTAGCTGATTCAACGTTAGCACTGACTAAACCACCTGTGTACAAGGGCACGCTGACCGATAATTGCACACCATAAGTATTAAAGCGGTCGGCCGTTGCTACGTTACCTGGGTCTGAAGCAGGGCCCGTTGTATCGTTGGAGTTCGCTCTTGCGCCAAGTGTGACTGTGGGGTAGTGACCAGCACGGGCGTTTTTGATGTCATATTTGGCGATATCGACGCTGGCATTTGAGGCCATTAATTGTAAATTGCGCTCTTCTGCTAGTTTCAACCAAGCATTAATGTCAGACGGTGAGGGCATACTGGCGCTAAATGTTTCAGTTTTTAATACATTTAACTGAGGTGAATACCCCCCAGTGATTTCACGTAATGCTTCTAAATTGGTTTCTACCGCATTTTCGGCGCTAATTTCTGAGGCCACTGAGGTGTCGTATTGTGCTTGCGCTTCATGCACGTCAGTAATGGCAGTTAAGCCGACTTTGAAACGTTGTTTGGTTTGCTCTAACTGACGTTCAATGGCGCGTTTTTCTGCCTTGGCAAAAGCTAAATCGTCTTGTGCTTGCAAGGTATTAAAATAAGCACTGACAGTACGCACAATCAAATCTTGCATCGCTTGTGCATAGGTGGTGTCGGCGCGACTTGCCACTAGTTCTGCCCGGTCTGCGCCTACCCATACAGAACGGTCATAAATGGTTTGACTTAAATTTAGTGTGAGGTCGTTGGTGGAACGTTCCAAATCGCCATAGGTCTCTGAGGCACCAAGGCTCAATGAAATTTGTGGTAAAAATCCAGCACGGCTTTTGTCGATGTCAGAAAATGCCGCATCTTTACGTGCTTTTGATTGTAAGGTGGCAGGATCGTTTTGTAAGGCCTGTTTGTACACATCAAAAAGACTGTCAGCCTGCGCAGTGGCAGTAAGGCCAATGCCGATCAGTAACGATAAAAGTGTTTTTTTCATTAGTATTCCTATGTGTGTCCTAATCCGATCTTAGCTCAACCAATGCCACTGCCGAATGTGTGTTTATTTTGTGTAAAGTCTAAGCAAATCAAGCGATGAGCTAAATCCTTTAGTGGTAACACTTCGGCTTCAAGTGTAACAGAATATTTTGTTGCAAGACCAGACCAAAGGTCAACACGCTGATACACGAGGCGTATCATCACCATACTGTGCTAGGATAATATCTTTGTTAACTGTGAGCCGTTAAAGAGAGTCAGCATTGTGGCAAAGATTCAGCAATTTTCCGCCCAAGACATTAAAGTCGAAAAGATCGAGCCGCTCTATCACGGTTTTTTTAAAATGGTTAAATATGCTTTTCGCCACCGCTTATATGCAGGCGGTTGGAGTAAGATCATCGAGCGTGAAATATTTGAACGCGGCCATGCCATTGCGGTGTTGTTATATGATCCGGATCTGGCCGAATTCGTTATGATAGAGCAAATTCGAATCGGTGCACTGGCAACTTCTGATCAGCCTTGGTTGCTAGAAATTGTTGCCGGCATTATTGAAGAGGGTGAGGAAGCCGAAGACGTGTGTAAACGCGAAGCGTTTGAAGAGGCGGGTGTGCACATCAGCCACTTACACAAGGCATTGAGTTATTTGGCCAGCCCCGGCGGCACCACTGAGCGTTTGCATATTTACGTGGCAAAGGTGGATGCCAGTCAAGCACAGGGTGTGCATGGATTAGCCACCGAAAGTGAAGATATTTTGGTCCATCGTGTGCCTGAACAACAAGCCTTAAACTGGATTAATCAAGGTAAAATAGACAATGCTGCGAGCCTTATCGCCTTGCAGTGGTTTGCCATGAATAAACAACAATTGCTGCAACAATGGCAGTGAACGTATTTCCGTAACGTTACTGAGGTAAGTTTGATTATGACAAAAACACGCTACGTACCTAAGTTAGCTGACATGCATAAAGTATGTGAGCATAACTACGCGCGTGTCTTGTCGTTATTACCCGATTGCGATACTGAATCGCTTAGTTACCAGTTTCAGGTGAATAAAAACCTGCACTACCAACTCAAAATTATCGATAGCAGTCGCTACACCAGCACCATTGAAATGTCGCAACGCAGCGCGGGGATCGATGACACCAGTCCTGATTATTTGAAACCAGTGGTGGTGTTGCGTTTGTATCATGATGCTCAGATGGCAGAAGTAATGAGCGCCCAACATGTGGGCGCCTTGAAACCTAGTTATGCCTACCCAAATAACAAGATGTATCAACGCAATGAAAAAGAGATGGTGAACCAGTTTTTAGCTGAGTGGTTACAGTTTTGCCTTGATCACTGCAAGCAGCTGCAATCCTCTGGTGTTTAAACGTTAATCGTGTTGCAAAAAGTCATTCAAATCAGCGATTGCCATTTATATGCTGACCATAATCAACAGGGTTACGCGGGTATTAACCCCTACTTGAGTTTACGTAAAGTATTGGCCGATGTGGCCACGCAACAAGCCGACTTGTTGATTGTTAGTGGTGATCTCAGTGCGGACGGCAGTGCGGCAAGTTACCAACATTTCCTTACCCTGTGGCAAGAAAGCGGCATCAACTGCCCTTATGTGGTGTTGCCTGGCAATCATGATGTGTTAGCGGTGATGACAACCCAATTTCCTGAGGTCAATTTGTGGTTGAGTTATCCCTATTGGCAACCTTTGATCCTCGGCAGGTGGCAAATACAATTTATTAATACCAAAACCTCTGGCTCAAAGGGCTATGTTTCTCCCGCTCAGCTTGAGGCTCTTTCACAGGCTTTGTTTATCGCCGACTCACCACAATTACTGGTGGCCCATCATCATCCCTTGCCCTGCCATGCATGGATGGACACACATGGTTGGCAAAACGCGGGGCAATTGCTTGCTGTTATCGACAACGCCCCGCAAGTGAAAGGCCTCATTTATGGTCATATTCATGCTGAAAAACATGACAAGCTTGGTGCTTGTGATTTTTTAGCGTGCCCAAGTACTTGCTGGCAATGGGCTATGCAAGCTGAATTTGGCTTTAGCTCTGCATTGCCGGGTTATCGAGTTATTACCCTAGCGAATTCGGCTGAATTGAATTCTCACATCATGCGAGTGCAGTAAAACATGGATAAAAACAGCGTGGTCGTCTATTTGCACGGTTTTTTGAGTTCGCCACAATCCCTTAAGGCCCAGCAAACCCTTGCTTATGCTCAACAACATTGGCCGCAAATCCAGTTAGAAATACCGGCCTTGTGCAATCATCCACAAGCCGCCATCGACATGATCGAATCACTTCTCAGGCAATTTGTTGGGCGTCCCGTTCATTTTATTGGTAGTTCAATGGGGGGCTACTTCTCTACTTATTTCACTCAACGACAGGGGGGCAAAGCAGTGTTGATTAACCCAGCAGTGAAACCCTATGAGTTGTTGGCTGACTATCTTGGTGATCACCTTAATCCATACACAGGGGAGAATTTTAGTTTAGATCAGCGCCATGTGGAGGAACTGCTGTGCCTCGATACCCCCCTCATCGAGCAACCACAACGTTATTGGGTATTGTTACAACGGGGTGATGAAACCCTCGATTACCGTTTAGCCGAAACAAAATATCACGGGGCTAAATTCACCATCGAAGACGACGGTGATCACAGTTTTCAGGGATTCGAGCGATTCCTACCAGATATTTTTAGGTTTCTACTGCAAGACTAAATGAAGCTTGGTATAACATGACATTCACAAGACCAAGCACCACTGCTATTCACTTAAACGATAAATAATAAAAACTATGTCGAATCAATATAACGCTGATGCCATTGAGGTCCTAAACGGACTTGAACCTGTCAAACGCCGCCCGGGCATGTATACCGATACCACCCGTCCTAACCACTTGAGTCAGGAAGTGATCGACAACAGTGTGGATGAAGCCCTCGGTGGTTATGCCACCACGATTAAAGTGGTCTTGCATGACGATCAAAGTTTATCGGTGACGGATGATGGCCGTGGTATGCCAGTGGACATTCACCCAGAAGAAAAGATTTCTGGGGTCGAATTAATCATGACTAAGTTGCATGCTGGCGGCAAGTTTTCCAACAAAAATTATCAGTTCTCTGGTGGTTTACACGGGGTGGGTATTTCCGTGGTAAATGCCCTCTCAAAAAGGGTTGAGGTCAGTATTCGCCGCGATGGCAATGTCTATCAAATGGCATTTGAAAACGGCGACAAAGTAGAAGAATTACGGGTAGTTGATACCTGCGGTAAACGTAATACCGGCACCAAGGTGCATTTTTGGCCTGACCCGCAATACTTCGATTCCGCCAAGTTTTCGGTGAGCAAATTACTCCATATATTGCGCGCCAAAGCGGTGTTGTGCCCAGGATTGAGAATTCGTTTTGACAATAAAATCAGTAATGAAAGCCAAGAGTGGTATTTCGAAGACGGCCTACGTGACTATTTGTATCAATCCGTCAAAGATGCCGTAACACTGCCCGTGGATAGTCCGTTTGTCGGCTCGTTTAGCGGCAATAATGAAGCCGCAGACTGGGCGGTGATGTGGTTGCCGGAAGGGGGCGAACTCATCACCGAAAGTTACGTAAACCTAATTCCTACTGCACAAGGGGGTACCCACGTGAACGGTCTGCGCCAAGGCTTGTTAGAGTCAATGCGCGAGTTCTGTGAATTTCGTAATTTATTGCCACGGGGCGTAAAACTGACACCCGAAGACATCTGGGATCGTTGTGCCTATATCTTATCAACTAAGATGCAAGACCCCCAATTTGCTGGACAAATAAAAGAGCGACTGTCCTCACGTCAAGCTGCGGCATTTGTCTCTGGTGTAGTGAAAGACGCGTTCAGTCTGTGGCTCAATCGGCATACTGATATTGCGGAACAATTGGCTGATATGTGCATTAACAATGCGCAAAGTCGCTTGCGTCAAAGTAAAAAAGTGGCACGTAAAAAAGTCACCCAAGGCCCGGCATTACCCGGCAAACTCACTGACTGTTCAACCCAAGATACCAGTCGGTCAGAGTTGTTTTTGGTGGAAGGTGATTCTGCTGGTGGTTCGGCTAAACAAGCCCGTGACCGAGATTTCCAAGCCATCATGCCCTTACGCGGTAAAATCCTCAACAGTTGGGAAGTCGATTCCTCCCAAGTACTGGCCTCCCAAGAAATTCATGATATTTCTGTGGCCTTGGGCATCGATCCCGACAGTGCAGATCTGAGCGGCTTACGTTACAACAAAATTTGTATTTTGGCTGATGCTGATTCCGATGGTTTACACATTGCCACCCTGTTATGTGCCTTATTCGTCAAGCATTTCAGGCACTTAGTCAATCTTGGCCATGTGTATGTGGCCATGCCGCCGCTGTATCGTATTGATGTGGGTAAGGACGTGTATTATGCCCTCGACGATGGTGAAAAACAGGGAATTCTCGATCGGATTGCCGCCGAAAATAAACGTGGCAAAGTGAACGTGCAACGTTTTAAAGGTTTGGGTGAGATGAATCCATTACAGTTGCGTGAGACTACCATGGATCCAAATACCCGCCGTCTGGTGCAATTGACCACTGACGATGCGGAAGATATGTTGGAAATGATGGACATGTTGTTAGCGAAAAAGCGCGCCCCAGATCGTAAAGAATGGCTTGAATCAAAAGGCAACATGGCCGAAGTGCAGCTGTAGTTTTTGTTTGTGAGTAACAGTGTCTACAAAGAGAATGCCCAAGGCCATGTCTAGAATCATAAAATTATTGTTGATACTGCTACTAATCATTGGCCTTGCCTTTAGCGCTTTAGTCATTCTGGCCGTTGAATCAAAGCCACTGGTGCAAGAACAAAGTGGATTGCAACTGGACGAGGCCGACTCAGTGAAAGTGCTGTTGCAGCAAATCACCGATAGTTTTCGTAATCGAACTAATAAACAACAAATTGAGCTTTCTGAGCCACAGCTGACGAGTTTGGTGGGTTTTGCCCAGCGTGCTTTTCCCAAAGTTGTGGGCAAGGTCAGCATACTCAGTAGCCAAACTCGTTTATTGCTCAGTTATGCTTTGCCCTTGAATTACTATTTGAATATCGATACTGCTGTTTTACCCGCCGACGGCCTAGTGCTTGATTACGTGAAAATTGGCGACATCCATCTGCCAGGTGCCTGGTTTACTAATGCCTTGGTGGCATTTGGTAACTGGTACACCGACAGTGACATTGCCAGCAAGTTTGTTCAGCAAATTGAAAAGATTGAAATGCGTAATACAAAAATGCGCATTCATATCCAACCTTTTGCGCAATTTTTACAGGAGCTCAATTCCATCAAACAAGGCATGCAAGTGGATGGAGACGAGGAACTGCGTATACGGACTGCCTATTATGTAAAAATGCTGACTGAGCTGCCCGAAGCCAAGTCTAGTCAAAGGCAATCTTTGATGGTCTACATGAATGCGGTGTTTGCCAAGGCGCTACAGCGCTCGACAGATGCCTCTGCCCACAAAGAAAATCAAGCCGCTATCATGGCGCTGGCCATTTATGTTGGCCACTATCGTTTTGCCAATTTTGTTGGCGACATTAAACCCAACAATGGCCTACCACTGGCGCCAAAGGTGGCAGCGGTGCTTGCCCAGCGCACTGACCTCAACCAGCACTTTATTTTTTCTGCGGCTATTCAACTGCTGTCTCAGCAAGGATTAAGCATTGCCATTGGCGAATTCAAAGAACTCATGGACCGAGGTAATGATGGCAGTGGTTATAGCTTTGTGGATTTAACAGCTGACTATGCCGGGGTAAAATTTGCGCAAACGGCTACTCATCCAGAAACAGCAAGGGCCTTGCAGCTTGCGGTGGCAAGCGGTACAGACGAAGGTATTATTTTTCCGAGTATTGACAACTTACTCGAGGGCTTTAGTAAAGCTGCTTTTACCCAACAGTTTGGTGGCGTTGACAGCCCTGCCTATCAAGCTTTAGTCAACGAAGTGCATAGCAGAGTGGAAGCCTTGACCATTCACCAAGGGCAAAGCCTGTTATAAAAGTTTTTCGATGGAGCGATAGATTTTTAGCGCCTGCTCATTACTCAGGTTGTTTTTCTAATCAGTGCCAACACTGCTCGATACCCTGACAAATTCGTTGTTGCCTGTTGGCGCTGAATCATCTGTTAGAGCACTTTGCCGCGCCCCTTGATTGCGCTCTGTTTGCTGCAGAATTTTTGCTTGTGCTGACAATTCAACATTGCTGTTTTGGCCAATACCAAAAGTATTAGAGGGAGCGGATTGGCTGCCTTGGTTAAGGCCTGGGTTTATGCTCAGATTGAGTGCTTGAGTAAGTGGTGAGATCTCCATGGTATTTGTCTCCCCAGCTAGGATTCACTGTGTTGAGTATGGTCGTTTTTGTCAACAATACCAACTCACCCAGCACAGCTATCATTTAACGCTTTGTTGAAACTGCGCCAATGTTGCTAGCAACATTTCCATTTTTTTGACAATACTGGCCAGTTCAGTTTTTTGCTGGCTTAGGGCATCCCCGTCTAGCTCACTGATATCTTTGGCAAGTTCTTCTACATAGGGTTTAAAGAATTTACTTTGTTGAGAAAAACCTGCATCCGCAGCAAAAATAGCCACAAATTTACCCTTTCCATCCTGTCGCAAACGGGTGATGGTTTCATCGGCGTCAATGGCTTTGCGATAAATTAATTGCAAGTTTTCTGCTAGTTTTTCAATAATAGTGGGCATGGCTAAAGTTTTTCTATAGTAAGTCGATAAACTGTCGAGGCGGGCAATTCTGCCCGTTTTTGAACTTTGCTACAACTTTGTTGCATAACTCAACGTAGGAGTTGGTATGGATATTCAAGGGGCTGGTCCCTCTGCTACATCCGGTGCGACGCTTGAATTAAAAGCTTTGCAACTTGCTAAATCACAGCAAGAGCGTGAAGGTCAAGCTTCGCTTCAGTTGCTCGAATCAGCGGCTGACGTACCAAGCGCATCATCGGCCAATGGCGCATTAGGATCGATTGTCGATACTTTTGCCTAAGGGTGAAGATGTAAATCAAGTGGCGTTTTACCGGGCTGGCCAGCTATTTCTCTCACCAGTTTTGGCACCAAATAACCCGGTAAGCGCTTTATCAACCCCGCCATCAATGCACGATTGAGGCTGTCGTCAGTGTCAAAATGACTAGCGCCTTCTACCTTGTCCAAGACATGCAAGTAATAGGGTAAAATTCCGCAGGCAAACAAGGCTTCACTTAGGGCAACTTGTTGTTCTAACTCATCATTAATGCCCTTGAGCAAAACAGCTTGGTTTAACAAGGTCACACCCTTTTGTCTTAATTTTGTCATGGCACGGGTGAAGTCTGCGTCAATTTCATTGGCATGATTAATGTGCAGAACCATGACGGTTTTTAAACGACTAGTAGTCAAGCAATCGATCAGTTGTTGCGTGACTCGCGAAGGTATAACCACCGGCAAACGTGTGTGCACACGCAGGCGAGTAATGTGGGGAATGGCAGCAATTTCCTGAGTCAACCAGGCTAAAAAATCGTCCTTTGCCATGAGTGGATCGCCACCCGAATAAATCACTTCGTTTAACTGGGTATCTTGTTTGACATATTCGAGGGCTTGTTGCCATTTTTGACGGTTAAGGTGATTGTCGGCGTATGGAAAATGCCGCCTAAAGCAATAACGACAATTTACCGCACACCCGCCTCTGAGCAACATTAACAAACGGCTTTGGTATTTATGCAAAATTCCCGGTTGGCTATTATTGTGCTCTTCGAGTGGGTCCGTCGCAAATTGTGGGGCTTGGATAAACTCTTCGCGACGCGTAAAAACCTGTTTAAACAGCGGATCGTGGCGATCATTTTTTGCCATGCGCGCGGCAAAAGGACGTGGCACTTTCAGCGGAAATAAACGCCTAGCAGCGATATCATCACGAAATTCTTCAAGGGGTAGCTGCAAGTAAGTGAGCAAAGCTTCAGGATCGGAAAAAGCCTGCGCAAGTTCTTTTTGCCAGTTATCCTCTACAGCGATGATTTTTTTAGGTATTATTTGCGCCAACAACAGACTCAGCTAAGTTAAATTTACGAGGACACATGGCCAATATTAGCACCAACGAATTTAAAGCGGGCGTAAAGATAATGCTCGACGGCGAACCATGCAACATTCTTGAGAATGAATTTGTTAAACCGGGCAAAGGCCAAGCGTTTAACCGCGTAAGAATTCGCAAATTAATCAGCGGAAAAGTGATAGAAAAAACCTTCAAATCAGGTGATACGGTAGAAACCGCTGATGTTATGGACACGGATTTGGCTTATTTGTATACCGATGGTGAATTTTGGCATTTCATGAACAACGACACCTTCGAACAAATTGCCGCTGATGCCAAAGCTTTAGGTGACAACGTAAAGTGGTTGGTGGAAAACAACTTGTGTACCATCACCTTGTGGAATGGCACACCCATTGCGGTGAGTCCACCAAATTTTGTTGAACTAGAAATAACCGAGACGGATCCAGGCGTGAAAGGTGACACTGCAGGAACCGGCGGCAAACCCGCTACCTTATCAACTGGCGCGGTTGTCCGTGTCCCCTTGTTTGTGCAACAAGGCGAGGTGGTGCGAGTGGATACCCGCAGCGGTGAATACGTGTCTCGAGCGCAAAAATAACCCTAAGGTTATTATCGACAAAGCTCACTTCGGTGAGCTTTTTTGTTAAACCAACGACGATCTGATTATGCAAACATCCGCTGATTGGCGACCCTCCGCGAGCATGGCAACCTTGGTGCAGCGTGCCAAGCTTATCCAACAAATTCGCCAATTTTTTTATGCTCGTCAGGTGCTGGAAGTAGAGACACCTGCACTGAGTCATGCCAGCGTGACCGACGTGCACATGCGTGCTTTTGCCACCACATTTCACAACCCATTGGCTGCAAAAGCGCGCTCTCTGTATTTGCAAACGTCTCCCGAATTTGCCATGAAACGCCTACTTTGCGCAGGCAGTGGCGCTATTTTTCAATTGAGTAAAGCCTACCGTAACGAGGAAGCCGGGCGCTGGCACAATCCAGAATTTACCATGTTGGAGTGGTATCGCCCGGGCTTTGATCACCTGCAGTTGATGGAAGAAGTCGCTGACTTGGTAAAACCCATATTGTTTGCCACAGCAATGGCTGCCACAGAATTGTCTGCCACAACTATCCATAGCTTGAGCTATCAAGACGCTTTTTTACAGGTATTAGCGCTAGATCCCTTGAGCGCAACATTGCATGACCTGCGGGAGCACTGCGCCAACCTAGGTTATGCAGAGCTCGCTGCCGCTGAATGCAATAAAGATGTCCTACTCAATCTACTGTTTAGCCAACACATTGAACCGGTGATTAGTGCTGATGCCCCTTGTTTTGTTTATCATTTTCCGGCCAGCCAAGCGGCATTGGCGCGCATCAGTCCTCACGATCCAAGGGTGGCTGAACGTTTTGAGTTGTATTATCGCGGTGTGGAACTCGCCAATGGTTTCCATGAATTGAGCAATGCCCAAGAACAACGTCAACGCTTTATCGCTGATAACCTACAGCGCCAAGCCATGGGTTTGCCCACCATCGCTTTGGATGAGAACTTTTTGGCTGCGTTAGACGCTGGCTTACCACCCTGTGCGGGGGTGGCCTTGGGCGTAGATCGTCTCATCATGCTGGCTTTGGGTTTCAACAACATTGCCGAGGTGTTGAGTTTTAGTCACCAACATGCCTAACACAACACCACCAATAAACTCGGTATGAAACACCAAAGACAATAGATGAGCCTTTAACACGACAAAAAGTTGTACAAATCTGCACAGCGAGGTAAAAATCACCAGCTTACTGTTACGAGAGACCCTCAGTCAGACCCATAAGGTGATGACTTGTTTAATTTGGCTAACCAGAGAAAAAATATGCAAAATTCCCCGGGCTTACAACAAGAGTGGTGTGTTTTACAAAATCAGTTCGATAGCTATGAGAAATGTTCACTGTTGATCAAATTGATCGCCGTTGTGCTCATGTGTTTGCTGATATTTTCAATGCACATCGGTTTGTGGGGCATAGTAATCGCCGCTGTTTTGTGGTTACAAGACGCTATTTGGAAAACCTTTCAAAGCCGCATTGGTGAAAGGTTGCTGTCAGTTGAACAAGCTTTAGCTGAGGGAGAAGAAGGCATTGATGGTGAGGAACTACTCGCCATGCAATTTAATCAGGCTTGGTTAGCAAAGCGGCAAGGCACAACGGACTTAATCACTGAATATGTGCAACAAGCACTGAAACCCACGGTGGCTTATCCGCATATAGTATTAATCTTAGTTTGTTTAGCCCACTGTTTGCTGAGCTAGCCATGGCGACACCTTATGCCCTACCTCAAGAACTACTCGGCACACGAATTCGTTTGCGCCCGCTGCTTGAAACGGATGCAGGCTTCATTTTTACCCTTGTCAACGATCCCGCTTGGCTTGAGTTTATTGGCGACCGCGGTGTGCATAACCAAGCCGATGCTCAGGCATTTATTACCCAAGGTCCACAGGCGATGTATGCCAAATGTGGTCTCGGCTTATTGTTAGTTGAACAACTTGTTGATAATCAGCCAATTGGCTTGTGTGGTTTGCTGCAGCGCGACAATCTCAACATACCCGATTTGGGTTTTGCCTTTCTCAGTGAAAAGCGCGGTCAAGGTTTTGCTTTGGAAGCCGCGCAAATTGTTCTGCACTATGCTTTTGATGAACTTAACTTGGCGTCGATGGCAGCCATCACCGCTGTCTATAATCCTGCCTCACAAGGTTTATTAAAACGCTTGGGTTTTGTGTTTGTCAGCATGCATCATATGAACGAACAGGATCCAGGCAGTCATTTGTATCAACTTAACAAACCTAGCTGACCTTTATTGGGCTGGTAAAATAACAACGCGTTTTAATACTACTTTTTCCACGGGTACGTCTGGCCAGCCAAACGTGGGGTCAGTATCAGTCTTCACCAAAGCAATCTTATCTAAGGTTTCATAGCCCTCCACCACCGTGCCGAATACGGTATAACCCCAGTGTCGGCCCGGATCGAGGCTTTCATTGTCGTTCATGTTGAAAAAGAATTGGCGATTGGCTGAATGAGGATCGTTCTGCCTCGCCATAGCGATGCTGTATTTTTGATTTTTTAAGCCATTGCCAGATTCATTAAATAGGTAACCATAAGAGGGCAATTCAGCAAATTCTTCATCATAGCCGCCACCTTGCACCACAAAATCAGCGATCACGCGATGAAAAATAGTACCTTCGTAACTGCGTTTGACGCTGTAGCGCAAAAAATTATTCACTGCTATTGGTGCGCGGGAACGATTAAGCTCCACCACGATATCACCCATGCTGGTCTCCAGTTTTACCCTGGGATAATAATTATCAGCTTGGATCTGTGAGCCATCGTCTTTTGGCTGTGCCGCGCACAACATAGACGCCATTAATAGTCCAGATACCAGTAATTTTTGCCACATAAACTCACTCACTTCTGTTTTTATTGCGTGCAAGCTAACAAATTTAACGATTTTGCTCAAAAGCAATTTACTTTATGCGGGTGACCGTTTCAGGTGACCGCTTCGGGAGAGCTCTTCAGGCGACCTCTTCAGGCGACCTCTTCGGGCGAACCTACCTTTTTTGCGCAGTGTAAATGCTGAACTTAGGATTGCTTGCTGTTTGTGTGCATTGGCTGAACATGCGTTTTAGTTTTACTGGGTAATCTAAATGTCGATTGCCAACGACCAGCAAATTCCCGCCTTGTTTCAAGGCTAACTTGGCGTCACTGAACATTTGTAAAGCAATATGATCAGTGATGGCGTTCTGTTGATGAAAGGGTGGATTACACAAAACCACATCGACTTTGTCATGGTGAGGATTGTTGAGGTATTCGTCTAAACAGTTACTGACGATAAACTCACAGCGCGACAGGGCTTCGGGTAAGTTGGCTTGGACATTGTCCCGAGCAGAAGCGATAGCCATGTGTGACTCATCAATAAAAATGACCTTGGCGTCGGGATAGCGGTGCAGCATGTGCAAACCAAGCACGCCATTGCCACACCCCAGATCAATAACTTGACGATTCTGAGCATTGGGCAGGTGTTGCAACATAAAACGGGCGCCGATATCTAGCTGTTGACGAGAAAATACATTGGCATAATTACTGAGCGTAAATTTAGGATTATCCGTTTGCCAAACCGTGGGGTAAGGACTGGAATGCTGTTTGTTGCCCCTTGCTTGGCAAAAAATAAGCCTCGCTTTTTTCTTAGCTAAGGAGGTGGTGGTTTTGCCGAGGTATTTTTCAAACACCGCCAAGGTAGACTTTTGGATAAGATTCGCCTTTCCCGCCGCGATAATTTGAGTATCTGCCCCCACCACAGGCTGTAAGTCCACCAATTGTTGTTCAAGTAGTGCCGTGGTTTTGGGAATTTTCATGATCACCAATTTGGTGTCACCTTTGGGTTTATCTAGTGAGGTACGAAATTGGATGTGGTCAGCAGTGATCTGGTTGGCCGTTAAATTCAGTAAACAGGAACGGTAAGCAACAAACGAATCATTAAACCACTGGGGTTTGAGATGGGCAAACCAGCACGCTAAAGCACCAAAATCATCATTGTAGATGCAAGGAAAAAGATCGCTTGCGCTGAGATCCTGAGCGTTCAAATGTTCTATCAGGTATTCGTCGGCGGCATCCCATGCTTGCCAGCTAGGGTGCTGTAAGTGAGCGGGATAACGCTCAAGCTGCAGACTTAGGTCGAATAAGGTTAAACTGGCTTTCATCGATAACTCAGGCCCTTTGAGGCTCAAATAAGGTAATAAACTATGCAACAGGCGCTCTTTGCCGAGCAGAGTCAAGGGCATGGAGAATGCATTGCTGTTCCCATGGCTGACGCGGATGTGTTTTATTATCCAGACTTTTATCACGCTGACCAAGCAGATCATTATTTTAATTTATTGCAACATGAGCTTGCTTGGCGCCAGGAGCGCATTGTTATTTATGGCAAATCACATTGGGTGCCACGGCTACAGGCTTGGTATGGCGATCCAGAGGCGAGCTATCACTATTCGTCCCTAACGTTACAACCCTTAGCTTGGACTAAGACCTTGCTGGCATTAAAAAGCCAATGTGAATTGATCAGTGGGCAAACCTTTAACTCTGTGTTGGCCAATTACTATCGTGACGGCCAAGATAGCATGGGCATGCACAGTGATGATGAGGCAGAGTTAGGTCCAAGGCCCACTATCGCTTCATTGAGTTTTGGCCAAACGCGGGTGTTACACTTTCAGCATAAAAAAGTCAAAACACGGCATAAACTGCCGTTAAATCATGGAAGCTTGTTGATTATGGCGGGCGCTACGCAACAGAACTGGCAGCATGGTATTGCCAAAATAAAACGACCTACAGCGGGTCGCATTAACTTAACCTTCAGACGAATCTTGCCGGTGTAATACCTAGCTAACACTGAAAAAATATTTCGTCATTACTCAAGGGCTTAGCGCTAATCTGGCGTCTCGTTACCAAAAAGCGATTCTGTATCAGGTGGAAAACAGCTAAATTTAGATGTAGGTCATCTGCCAATGTGGTTACTAAAACAAGGCTGGCTTAAGGAGAGAGACAACATGAATATTCAACACAATATTGAACAAAAACTATTGGCGCATTTTCAACCTGCACATTTACAAGTGATCAATGAAAGCTTCATGCACAATGTGCCAGCGGGTTCTGAAAGCCATTTTAAAGTTGTCTTGGTGACCACCAAGTTTACTGGCGAGCGTTTGATCAATCGTCATCGTGCCGTGAATGCCGTGCTTAAAGAAGAGTTGGCTCAGCACATTCACGCCCTTGCACTGCATACCTATACCCACGATGAGTGGCATCATTTATATGGTGAAATTCCTGACTCGCCAAAGTGTTTAGGTGGCATGAAACAGCACGCATAAACGTCTAGATTGGCTCTTAACCTGCAATTTCGGCAGATAAATTAAGCGTAAATTGGCGCGAATCTGCTGCTTGTCCCTTCCTTTTGTGTAATATTTTTGTTAAAAATCGCCACCACGATTTTTAACCAGCTTGCCCGCGCATTGGATACATCAGCTTAATATCATGAGCCACACTCAAGCCAATTCTTGGCAATCAAAAATCGATCTTGTGCATTTTCGTCTATGTCAATTGGTCAGCTGGTTTACTCTGGCGATGGTGCTGTTGACCTTTCTTATCGTTGTGCTGCGTTATGGTTTCAATATTGGCTGGATTGCCATGCAAGAATCGGTGATGTATTTGCATGTGATGGTGTTTATGTTGGGCGCTGCTCATACTCTGCGTGCCAATGAGCACGTTAGAGTTGATATTTTTTATCGACGATTTTCCCCACACGCTCAGGCAAAAGTAGACATTTTTGGTACGTTGCTGTTACTGATGCCGGTTAATTTTTTTGTGTTGTGGATGAGCTGGGACTTTGTTTATCAAGCTTGGACGATTTTCGAAAGCTCACCAGAAGCAGGTGGTTTGCCTTTGGTATTTGCCTTAAAAACCCTCATTTTAGTGTTTGCTCTGACCATGAATCTGCAAGGTTTTGCCGAGTTACTTAGATTGATGATAAAACCGCAGAGAAAGGCGAGCTTAGCATGATCGAATTTGTCCCCTTGTTCATGTTTGTGTGTGTGTGTGCGGTGCTGTTATTTGGCTACCCCGTTGCCTATTCGTTGGCGGGCACGGCATTGTTGTTTGCCGCCGTTGGTCTGCTTACCGGCTCTTTTGATGCAGCTTATTTGCATGCCGTGCCGAGTCGCTTGTACGGAATCATGACCAATCAAACTCTGATAGCTGTGCCGTTGTTTGTGTTTATGGGCGTGATGTTGGAAAAATCAAAGGTAGCAGAAAACCTGCTGGCCGCCATGACACAACTGTTTGGTCGCTATCGAGGCGGTTTGGCTATCTCTGTCATTGTGGTTGGTGCGTTATTGGCAGCCAGTACCGGAATTGTCGGCGCCACAGTCGTCACCATGGGACTGTTGTCGTTGCCGTCAATGCTTAAACAGGGTTACGCCCCAAGCTTTGCCACTGGCACTATTTGCGCCACGGGTACCTTAGGGCAAATTATTCCTCCTTCTATTGCCCTAGTATTATTGGGTGATGTGTTATCAAACGCCTATCAACAAGCGCAATTGAACATGGGCATTTTTTCACCGGAATCGGTGTCAGTGGGAGATTTGTTTGTTGGAGCGATTTTGCCAGGTGGCATACTCGTGGCAATGTATTTGTTGTATGTCTTGATGGTTACGTGGCTGCAACCGCACAAAGTTCCGTCTGCTGCGCCTCTGGCAAATAAAGACATCAGTTTAACTAAAGCTTTATTGCCGCCGCTATTTCTGATCCTCTTGGTACTGGGCTCAATTCTGGGAGGTTTTGCTACCCCCACTGAAGCTGCAGGTGTTGGCGCAATGGGAGCCTTAGTGCTTGCTCTCGTCCAAGGCCAACTTAGTTTGAGCAAATTGCAAGAAGTGATGTTAAACACCACCAAAGTCACTGCCATGGTATTCCTTATATTAATTGGCGCTTCGATATTTTCTCTGGTATTTCGTGGTTTTGGCGGCGAAGAACTGATTGCAGATATCTTTAGTCAATTGCCAGGTGGCACATTTGCTGCGGTGTTGTTGGTAATGGTGGTGATTTTCTTATTAGGCTTCATTCTGGATTTTATCGAAATTACCTTTGTGGTTGTGCCTTTAGTGGCCCCAGTTTTGTTAGCGATGGGGCTCGATCCTATTTGGTTAGGCATTATGTTGGCGGTGAATTTGCAAACGTCGTTTTTGACGCCGCCCTTTGGCTTTGCTTTGTTTTATTTGCGTGGCGTTGCCCCGCCTCAGGTCTTAACCACCGATATATATCGTGGAGTGCTGCCCTTTATTGTGATCCAACTTTTGCTATTAATAGCCTTGGCAATATGGCCTAATTTGGCGACGTGGTTACCTCATTATCTTTATGGATAAATATTTATGTTTTTCCCATTAATTCAGCAAAAAACGTTTTTCTCTCTCTTTTTATGTGGTGTTTGTGCCTTGTTAAGTGCCTGTGGGCAGGAACAGCAAACTGCGGGTTCAAGCGCGCCACAACAAAACTATGAGTGGAAATTAGTGACCTCATGGCCTAAAAATTTTCCTGGTTTAGGCAAAGCCCCAGAAACCTTCGCCCGTGACGTTGAGCGCATGTCGGGTGGTCGTCTAAAAATTAAAGTATACGGTGACGGTGAATTGGTCCCTGGCTTTCAAGTGTTTGATGCGGTGGCGGGTGGTACGGCTCAGATGGGCCATGCAGCTGCTTATTATTGGAAAGGCAAGGCCCCTGCAGCGCAAATATTTACCGCTATTCCCTTTGGCATGAATGCACAAGAAACCAATGCTTGGTTTCATTATGGCGGCGGCATGGAGTTGTGGCGTGAAGTCTATGCTCCGTTTGGCCTTATTCCCTTTGCAGGTGGCAATACCGGTGTGCAAATGGCAGGTTGGTTTAAAAAAGAAATCAACAAGTTAGAAGACATGCAAGGTTTGAAAATGCGCATTCCTGGCTTGGGTGGTGAAGTCTTGAAAAAAGTCGGGGGTATTCCAGTGGCGTTAACCGGTGGTGATCTTTTCACCTCCCTGCAGTCTGGTGCTATTGATGCGACAGAATGGGTTGGCCCTTATAATGATTTGGCTTTTGGTTTATACAAGGCTGCTGATTATTATTATTACTCAGGCTGGCATGAGCCAGGTGCTGCACTGGAGTTTATCGTTAATAAAGCGGCCTATGAAAACTTGCCCCAAGATTTGCAAGCCATTATCGACGTTGCCACACGCGCTGTGAACCAAGACATGTTGGATGAATACACCGCGCGCAACAATGAAGCGATGCAAACCTTAAAAATGAAACACAATGTAGTAATGAGACCACTGCCCGCCGATGTGATGGCTGGTTTACGTCAAGCCGCCCAAGCAGTGATGGCTGAACAAGCCGCCGCAGACCCGATGTTTAAAAAGGTGTATGAGTCTTACCAGCGCTTTCAAGTTGGCGTGAGTGAGTATCATCAAGTGTCGGAAGTGGAATACTATAAAAATCGCAATCCCCAAACTCAACCATGAGGTCAGTGTTATGCAAAAAGTAAATCCTATTAATTTAATTTTAGCTATTTTTTTACCACCAATCGGCGCGTTTTTGCAGGTTGGTTTGTCGGCGCATTTCTTTTTGAATATTTTGCTCACAGTGCTTGGTGGTATACCAGGTGTCATCCATGCTGTGTGGTTAGTGCTTAGCAACAAATCTGCCTAGTTTAAGCTGCTCAGATGTGTTTACGGCAGGGATGCAGGTACACTGCCGCCAGTTTAAAGAGTAGGAAGACACTATGATTATCAAGCCAAAAATTCGTGGCTTTATTTGTACTAACGCACACCCTGTTGGCTGTGCAGCTAGCGTTCAACAACAAATTCACTATGTACAGAGCCAAGGCGCACTTAGCGTCAAACCTAAAAATGTGTTGGTCATTGGCTGTTCTACAGGTTATGGGCTGGCGTCTAGGATCACTGCGGCTTTTGCCGGCGGTGCAAGCACACTGGGTGTGTGTTTTGAAAAGCCACCAACAGAGACAAAAACGGGCACGGCGGGTTGGTACAATACGGCGGCCTTTCATCAACAAGCCAAAGCCGCAGGCTTGTATGCAAAAACCCTAAACGGTGATGCGTTTTCTAATGAAATCAAACAGCAAACCATTGATTTGATTAAAGCGGATTTAGGGCAAGTGGATTTAGTGATTTACAGTCTTGCCTCGCCACGGCGCAGCGACCCGGTGACGGGGGAAGTGTACAAATCAACCCTAAAACCCGTTGGGCAGGCTTATACCACCAAAACCTATGATACTGATAAAGATAAGATTCATGACATAGCCTTAGAACCAGCAAATGAGGACGAAATTCAGCAAACCATCAAAGTAATGGGTGGCGAAGACTGGGAACTGTGGCTGAACGCCTTGGATGAAGCGGGTGTGTTGGCTCAAGGTTGTGTCACCACGGCCTATACCTACATTGGTAAACAACTGACTTGGCCAATATATGGACAGGCAACCATTGGTAAAGCCAAAGAAGACTTAGATCGAGCAGCGAAAGCGATCATCGCCACTAAGGCCAGGCTCAAAATAAGAGCTTACGTATCGTCGTTAAAGGCCTTGGTGACCCAAGCCAGCTCGGCTATCCCGGTCATGCCCTTATATATTTCACTGATTTACAAAGTCATGAAAGAGGAAGGTACACATGAGGGATGCATCGAGCAGATTTACGGGCTGTTTAGTGAAAAACTTTTAGCCGACCAACCTATTACCGATGACATGCAGCGTTTACGCATGGATGGCAAAGAAACCAATGATGCCACGCAAGCAAAAATTAAAGCACTGTGGGATCAAGTCACTCAAGAAAACTTTCATGAACTGAGTGATTACGCAGGCTATCATCATGAATTTATAAAATTATTTGGTTTTGATGTGTCAGGTGTTGATTACGACGCAGAGGTAGACCCCTTAGTTGAGTGGTGATAGAGAGCGTGTTAAATTTTAAAAAAACCGCCTAGTGCGGTTTTTTTATGTGTATCGATTTGCGGGTAGAAAATTCGAGCGACACAGCGTTGTAACAAAAAGTTTGCTTAAAACTGGATAAAAATAGAGTTTAAACAATAATTTGCGTGGCAGACAGGCTGGGGATGATGCTAAAATTCCAAGGCTTAAGGCAGGGAATTGCTCTTAGTTTGGTGTTTGTGGGGAAATAAACACCTAACTGAGACGGCCAATCAACATTCCGCAGGCAGTTTCGGCGGTTATTACACAATACTCATCACGATTAGGTTTTTAACCAGACTCACGCAAGACAAAACGATAAGAGTCTAATGGTGCTGTGTATTAATTAGAGTAGTGCAATTGCGTATGATAAAAATCACGAAAGGTCTAGATCTTCCCATCGTGGGAGAGCCACAACAAACGATCCAAGCAGGTAACCAAGTTAGCCGTGTTGCCATTTTGGGTGAAGAATATATTGGTATGCGTCCCACCATGCATGTGCAGGAAGGTGATGTAGTGAAAAAAGGCCAAGTTCTTTTTGAAGATAAAAAGAACCCTGGTGTGCTTTTCACTGCACCTGCTGCCGGTAAGGTTGTTGAAGTTAACCGTGGCGCTAAACGGGTTCTGCAATCCGTGGTCATCGAGTTAGCTGGCGATGACAGTGTAAGCTTTGCGAAATATGCAGAAGCTGAACTGGCGAAAATTGACGCGGCGGCGGTGCAAAAGAACTTAGTGGAGTCCGGTTTATGGACGGCATTAAGAACTCGCCCCTTCAGCAAATCCCCTGCTTTGGACTCGAAGCCACAAGCGATATTTGTTAGCGCCATGGATACCAATCCATTGGCGGCTGATCCGCAGGTGATCATTGCGCCGCGCAGTGCTGACTTTGTCAATGGTTTGCAGGTATTAAGCAACTTAAGTGACAAAATTTTTGTTAGCAAAGCGCCTGGTGCCAACATTCCTGTGGGCACCAATGCCAAGGTAGCAGTGAATGAATTTGCTGGACCTCATCCAGCAGGTTTGGTGGGCACCCATATTCACTTTTTGAGCCCAGTTGGGCCAAATAAAAAGGTATGGCATCTTGGCTATCAAGACGTGATTGCCATTGGTCACCTGTTTACCAGCGGTGAACTTGACAGTACCCGTGTTGTTGCGATTGCTGGACCTGAGGCGAAAAATCCGCGTTTGGTGAAGACCTTACTCGGTGCAGACATGACCCAGTTGATGGCTAACGAAACCAATGACGGTGATATTCGTATCTTGTCTGGCTCTGTGTTATTGGGTAACAAGGCAAGCGGTGTGCACGCGTTTCTTGGCCGTTTCCATGTGCAAATTTCTGTGTTGCGTGAAGGTCGTGAAAAAGAACTATTTGGCTGGTTAAAGCCAGGTAGCAACATGCATTCAGTAACCCGCGCGTATCTCGCGCATTTAAGTCCAAAACGTCTATTCAATATGACGACCACCACCAATGGATCTGATCGGTCAATGGTACCAATTGGTAACTACGAACGTATCATGCCATTAGACATCCTGCCGACCTTGTTGCTACGAGACATGATCTCAGGTGATACCGATGGTGCACAAAATTTGGGATGTCTAGAGTTGGACGAGGAAGATCTCGCATTGTGTACTTATGTTTGCCCAGGCAAATATAACTACGGCCCGATCTTACGCGATTGTCTAGACAAGATTGAGAAAGAGGGTTAAGTCATGGGTTTAAAAGCATATTTAGAGAAAATTGAGCCTAATTTTGAAGCGGGTGGTAAATACGAGAAGTTTTATGCCTTGTACGAAGCCGCCGCCACTATTTTTTATACGCCGGGTAAAGTGAATAAAGCCAATACCCATGTGCGCGATAGCATCGACTTAAAGCGCATTATGATCATGGTGTGGATGGCGACCTTTCCTGCAATGTTTTACGGTATGTATAACATCGGTCATCAGGCACACAATGCCATTTTAGCCGGTGCAGGAACCTTGCCCGATATGTGGCAAGCCGCGTTATTTACTGCGCTTGGTGGGCAGATAGGCCTTGAATCCACCACTGGTATCGCGATGTTTTTGTACGGTGCTTGTTTCTTTTTGCCGGTTTATGCCACTACTTTTGTGGTTGGCGGTTTCTGGGAGGTACTTTTTGCCTCAGTGCGTAAACACGAAATAAACGAAGGCTTTTTTGTCACCTCGGTATTATTTGCCTTGACCCTGCCCGCTACGATCCCCTTGTGGCAAGTGGCCTTGGGGATTACGTTTGGTGTGGTAGTGGCAAAAGAAGTATTTGGTGGCACCGGGCGTAACTTCCTCAACCCAGCCTTATCTGGTCGTGCTTTCTTGTACTTTGCCTATCCTGCACAAATTTCTGGTGATGCCATCTGGACTGCCGCTGACGGTTTTTCAGGGGCGACCTGGTTAAGTCAGGCAGCTTCAGGCTCGGTTACAGACTGGAGCATTAACAGTGCGTGGTGGGATGCCTTCATGGGTAACATCCAAGGCTCAATGGGTGAAGTGTCAACCTTAGCGATTATGTTAGGTGGCTTGTTTATCATTTATTTACGTATCGCTTCGTGGCGCATTGTACTGGGTGTATTGCTTGGTGGAGCAGCCTTTAGCTTGTTGCTTAACTTTGTTGGCAGTAACACTAATGCCATGTTTGCTATGCCTTGGTATTGGCATTTGGTTACTGGTGGCTTTGCGTTTGGTATGTTTTTTATGGCGACTGACCCAGTATCTGCATCGTTCACTAACACAGCTAAGTGGGCCTACGGCATCCTTATCGGTGCGATGTGTGTGATGATTCGTGTGCTCAACCCCGCCTTCCCAGAAGGAATGATGTTGGCCATTTTGTTCGCCAATTTATGGGCGCCTTTATTCGATTATTTCGTGGCCCAAAGCAATATCAAACGGAGGATGGCGCGTGTCAGCTAAAAAAGAAACTCTTGGTAAAACTATTGGCGTCGTACTGGCTGTCTGTTTAGTGTGTTCGATAATTGTAGCCGGCTCAGCGGTTGGCTTACGTGAATTACAAAACACCAATGCAGCCATCGATCAACAATCTAACATCATTGAAGCGGCTGGCTTAATTGACAAAGCAAACGGCGATATCGCTGGCACCTATGAAAAATATGTAGAAGAGCGTTTTGTTGATTTATCCACCGGTCAATTTGTTGAAGTTGATAAAAACTTTGATATGTACAAAGCAGCAAAAGAAGCTAAGTACAGTGTGAAAGTGGAAAACAGCAATGTTGGTTTTCAATACCGCTCAAGCGTAGCGAATATTTTCTTAGTTAAAGATGAAGCGGGTGAAGTCAGTCGCATTATCCTGCCAGTAAACGGTAGTGGTTTGTGGGACATGATGTACGGTTACTTAGCCCTTGATGTTGACGGTAACACGGTGCGCGAGCTGGTTTACTACAAACAAAAAGAAACGCCTGGGCTTGGCGGTGAAGTACAAAATCCAAGTTGGAAAGCGAAATGGAACGGCAAAAAATTATTCAAAGATGGTGATGTTGCCATCCAAGTGAAGAAAAATGCTGACTCATCCAGTGACTACGTTGTTGACGCCTTATCGGGTGCAACGTTAACCAGCAACGGCGTACAAAACACACTGTCATATTGGGCTGGGGACAATGGTTACGGACCGTTCCTCAAAAATCAGACTTGGAAATCATAAGGGCTTCGTACAATGGCTGAAACTAAAGAAATGAAAAAGGTATTGTTCGGGCCAATCCTCGACAATAACCCTATTGCATTGCAAGTATTGGGCGTCTGTTCGGCACTAGCAATCACCACCAAATTAGAAACAGCGTTGGTAATGGGTTTAGCCCTGACCAGCGTAACGGCGTTTTCTAACTTGTTTATCTCGTTAATTCGCAAACAGATTCCATCAAGCGTGCGGATTATTATCCAGATGACCATCATTGCTTCGTTGGTTATTGTGGTTGACCAAATCTTGAAGGCATATTCCTATGAGATATCTAAGCAATTATCGGTGTTTGTTGGGTTAATTATCACCAACTGTATTGTTATGGGACGTGCTGAGGCATACGCCATGAAAAGTCCGCCTTTAATGTCTTTTTTAGATGGCATCGGCAACGGCTTAGGTTATTCACTGGTATTGATTATCATCGGTACAGTAAAAGAGCTGTTCGGTTTTGGCACCATATTAGGCTTTGAAATCCTGCCATTGATTCAAAATGGTGGCTGGTATCAGGGCAACGGCTTGCTGATCTTGCCTTTTAGTTCTTTTATTTTGATCGCAGGTTTGATTTGGGCTATCCGTACCTATCGACCAGAACAAGTCGAGCCGAAGGAGTAAGCCATGGAACATTATATCAGTTTGTTTGTTCGTTCAGTTTTTATCGAAAACATGGCGCTGTCACTGTTTTTAGGTATGTGTACCTTTTTGGCTGTATCTAAAAAAGTTAAAACGGCCATGGGTCTTGGTGTTGCGGTTATCGTGGTGCTGGGTATCTCGGTACCGGTTAACCAAGTTATTTACGTAAACATTCTTGCACCTGGCGCATTGGCTTGGGCTGGATTTCCAGAGGCTGATCTTAGCTTCTTGAACTTTTTAACTTTCATCGGCGTAATTGCTGCATTGGTGCAAGTCTTAGAGATGACCTTAGATAAGTTCTTCCCTGCGCTATATAACGCACTTGGGATATTCTTACCCCTAATCACCGTTAACTGTGCGATTTTTGGTGGCGTTGCTTTCGCTGTCCAACGTGAATATAACTTCACTGAAAGTATTGTGTATGGCATTGGTAGCGGTTTGGGATGGGCGTTGGCCATTACCTTAATGGCGGCAGTGCGTGAAAAACTTAAATATGCAGACGTGCCTGATGGCCTTAGAGGCTTGGGTTCAGTGTTTATGATTGCTGGTTTGATGGCCTTAGGCTTCCAGTCTTTCACTGGCATTTCACTGTAAACACCGAGTAGGAGAAACAATCCAATGAATCAATCTGAAATCTACCTTGGTGTAGGTATGTTTATCATCATCGTATTGGCTTTGGTTGCAATCATCATGTTTGCAAAATCAAAGTTAGTACCAGAGGGTGAAATTACCATCACCATCAACGGTGACCCTAATAAACGCATCACTGCGCAACCTGGCGACAAATTGTTAGGTGCTTTAGCCAATAATGGTATTTTTGTATCATCAGCCTGTGGTGGTGGTGGGTCCTGTGGCCAGTGTCGTGTAGACATCAAATCAGGTGGTGGCGAAATACTGCCAACCGAACTGGATCACATCAGCAAAAAAGAGGCGAAACATGGCTGTCGTCTTTCTTGCCAAGTTTCCATCAAACAAGATTTAGAAATCGAACTGGAAGAAGAGATTTTTGGTATCAAAAAGTGGGATTGTGAAGTTATTTCCAATGACAACAAAGCCACATTTATCAAAGAACTTAAGTTAAAAATTCCAAATGGTGAGAGCGTACCTTTCCGTGCTGGCGGTTACATTCAAATTGAAGCCCCTGCCCACCATGTGAAATACAAAGATTTTGATGTACCCGAGAAATATCGCGGGGACTGGGAACGCTTTGGTTTCTTTAACATTGAGTCAAAAGTAGACGAAGAGACCATCCGCGCATACTCCATGGCGAACTACCCAGAAGAAGAAGGCATTATTATGCTCAACGTACGTATCGCTACGCCGCCGCCGAATAATCTCACTTTACCTGCTGGTAAAATGTCATCGTATATCTGGAGTTTGAAGCCCGGAGACAAAGCCACTATTTCCGGTCCCTTTGGTGAATTCTTTGCCAAAGATACTAAAGCTGAGATGGTATTTGTTGGTGGTGGTGCAGGTATGGCACCCATGCGTTCACACATCTTCGATCAACTACGTCGTTTAAAAACGGATCGTAAAATGACCTTCTGGTATGGTGCCCGGTCTTTGCGCGAAATGTTCTATGTCGAAGATTTTGATATGTTAGCCAAAGAAAATGATAATTTTGAGTGGCATGTAGCCTTGTCAGATCCACAACCAGAAGATAACTGGACGGGTTATACAGGCTTTATTCACCAAGTATTATTAAAAAATTACTTGAAAGATCATCCAGCACCTGAAGATTGTGAGTTCTACATGTGTGGTCCTCCCATGATGAACGCAGCGGTGATTAACATGCTTAAAGAATTAGGTGTTGAAGACGAAAACATCATGCTTGATGACTTCGGTGGCTAATGTGAGGCTGTCAGCTATCTATAAGTAGCGTAAAAATTTTACAAGGGGCCTCGGCCCCTTTTTGTTAGTTCAACTATTTTGTGGTACGTCGCATATGCAAAATCTATTGCACTTTTTCTGCCTATTTTTTATCGCTGTATTGCTGTCTTCCTGCACACCTTCGTCTTTGCCAGAGGTGCATTTAAGCGGGCCTACCATGGGCACCGTATACAACGTCAAGTACGTGCCTGTAGAAGGTGTAGATAGTAGCGAATTGCAAACCAAAATCGATGCATGTTTGCTTGAAGTAAACCAGCTTATGTCGACTTACATGACAGATTCTGAGTTGTCTCGATTTAACCAATGGCACAGTACCGCACCTTTCCCTTTGTCGGCGCAAACATTAAAGGTTATGCAAGAAGCAAAACGTTTAGGTGAAATGAGTGAGGGATTGCTTGATGTAACCGTAGGGCCTTTGGTTAATTTATGGGGGTTTGGCCCACAAGCTCGCCCAGAAAAAATTCCAAGTGCCCAAGCAATACTGCAAGCAAAAGCGCATATTGGCCTGAACAAACTTACCTTAGGAACAACGTGGGCAAGTAAGAGTGATGTTGATTTATACGTGGATCTTTCCACCATCGCCAAGGGCTATGGCGTTGATAAAGTGGCGGCGTTGTTAGAAGAACAAAATCTTCATAACTACCTAGTGGAAATCGGTGGTGAAATGCGTTTGGCGGGTAAAAAAGCCAGTGGTCAAGAATGGCGAGTCGCGGTTGAAAAACCTGTGACCAGTGAACGTGCTGTTGAACGGATCATCAGTGTTGGAAATAACGCGATAGCGACGTCTGGGGATTATCGTAATTATTACGAAGAAGATGGAAAACGGTATTCTCACCTCATCAACCCCAACACCGGTTATCCCATCGAGCACAATCTTGTGTCGGTGACAGTGCTGCATCCTTCGTCGATGACAGCAGATGGACTAGCGACAGCATTGAGCATCATGGGTAAAGACAAGGCATTGGCGTTGGCCGAAGCCGAACAACTGGCTGTGTTGTTGATTACTAAGGAAGACAATGACTTTAAAGAGTATACTAGCGCCAAGTTTGACGAAATTGTGACCTTACACAGCGTAGCGGGTCAGGAGTAAATAGATGAGCACCTTCATTCTCGCCTTTGTCTTTTTTGTGGTTGTTGTGGCGGCCATGTCTGTGGGTTATTGGTTGCAGAAGAAAACCATCAGTGGCAGTTGCGGTGGTCTTGGCGCGCTGGGGATTGCTAAAGCGTGTGATTGTCCAGAACCCTGTGATCGCAAAAAAGCGCGTGTAGAGCGTGAACAACAGCGGCAAGAAAAACTCAAAGAATGGCAGAGTAAACAGATCCTCTAGTCTGGTGATAAGTTAAGGGCTTAACCTTCAGGATTGGTCTGTCACCCTGCTGTTAACCTGATTTTTATCGACGGAGTTGAGGTAATATCCTTGGTCAGCAAGCCATTCAAGGGCGTGCTGCTGATTGTCAAAAAGTTTACGGCTGAACTTCTCAGGTCGCTCTTCGACTATGCGGTCTACGTAGTACTGCTTAAAGGCTAATGGCGTATATACATGAGCAGCGCATTTGAGCCCGTTAAGCACACACCAATCCACCAACTCTACAATCACCTCAGCCACACCCGGTACGCCAGTATCCCAATCATCTAGAAAGACAATATGGCCCCAATCAGCATGAATGAGGGGCGCAGCTGTGGCTTTAAAGCTGTGACTAAACTTGTGTTGGCTGCTTCTATGTTCCAGCCGCCCACTAAGCGTGCAACGAGTATGTTGCCGTCTACTTGCACCTCAAATGAGCCATGTTCAGAAAATTTAATGGTCATAGTGTCGATACTCGAAACTTATTGGTAGCTGAGGGAAGAGGTAGGATAGTAACCGATGTTTGTGCGTGATAATACGCATAAAAACGTCTGATCGTTTAAAGCACATTAGTTTGCAGTATTGGCTTAAGCATATGGCATTGTTTAGCACTACGAGATTTAACTGACCCAGCATAAAGGTAGCTAGTGGCTAAAAGAATGGTGTCAAATACGACAATAATTGTGTTGTTTGACCTTTAAATTGGTCTGATTCTAAGGCATGATTACTGTATGTATTGACAGTGTTTGTTGGCCTTAAGTGCGCAAAATTATTCATATCGACATGGATTGTTTTTATGCCGCGGTAGAAATGCGCGACAACCCAGCTCTGCGTGATGTGCCGCTTGCCATTGGCGGCAGTCGAGATAGACGCGGGGTTATTTCCACCTGTAATTATATCGCTCGTCAATTCGGTGTAAAATCAGCCATGCCAACGGCACTTGCCCTCAAACTTTGCCCTCAACTTGTATTGGCTCCAGGCCGCATGGCTTTGTACAGTGATATTTCCAAACAAATTCGGCAAATATTCAGCCGTTACACAAAACTGATTGAGCCGCTCTCGTTGGACGAAGCCTACTTGGATGTTTCTGATTGCACGTTGTTTTCTGGCAGTGCCACCCTTATCGCCGAAGATATTCGCCGAGCTATTTATGCAGAGACCGGTTTAACCGCTTCAGCGGGTGTTGCGCCATGTAAATTTGTGGCAAAAATTGCCAGCGATGAAAATAAACCAAATGGCATTTGTGTGATCCCTCCCCAGCAACTCGACGCTTTTGTCCTTCGTCAGCCTTTGGGCAAAATCCCCGGTGTGGGAAAAGTGACTTTGCAGAAACTTCACGCCTTGGGTTTGTATAGCTGTGCAGACATTCGGCGCTATCCACAAGATGACTTACTTAGACGTTTTGGTAAATTTGGTGCGGTGATTTGGGCACGCAGTCATGCTCATGATGAGCGGGATTTAAACATTCATCGAGTTCGCAAATCAGTGGGTGTCGAGCGCACACTGCCCCAAGACTTAACGACAACAACTGAGTGTCAGCACATGGTTAATTCGCTTTTTCCTTTGCTGCAAACACGCTTACGCAAAGGGAACTCGTCACTGCCTATCCAAAGCCAAGGGATTAAATTGAAATTCAGTGATTTTCAGTTAACCACCGTTGAACATCGCTGCCAACGGTTAGACCAAGGGTATTTTTCTGAGTTGTTACACGAAGCCATGATGCGCAAAGGGCAACGAGGTATTCGTTTGGTTGGTCTGCATGTTGGTCTTTTAAACCATCAACATGAGCAGCAATTAGCCCTTGATTTTGACTAGTTCAGCAAACAATTAGCCATCAAAAGCTTTTAGGCCGGCGGGCTTCTGCGTAAACTTGAGCCTTCGATCACCTGTTGAGTTGAAAACACCGCCCTTATGCCTACACCTAAGACAAATGTTTGGTTATTAACACTGATTCAATCCTTAGTCATGTGTGTGGGCACCATGATGGTTTTGGTGGGTGGTGTGTTTGGTGCACAAATAGCCCCCATGGCCAGTATGTCTACTTTGCCTTTGGCGATGATGATTGTTGGCTTAGCCTTGGGGGTGTTACCGATCACTCGCCTTATGCAACATGTTGGGCGGAGGCCAGTTTTTATGGCTTTGGCCATTATCGCTAGTTTGGTCTGTCTGTTTGCGGCACTGTGTGTTTATCAACGCCATTTCTGGGGTTTCACGCTGAGTAGCTTTTGTTTAGGGATCACCAGCGCTGGTTTTCAACAAATTCGCTTTGCCGCGATGGAAGCCGTGGTGCCCGAAAAAATGGCGAAAGCGGCGTCGACTGTGTTACTTGGTGGGTTGGTTGCGGCGTTTCTTGGCCCTCAGTTAGTCAGCCTCGGAACCCTGGTCAGTCATATTGATTTTGTTGGCGCCTTTGTGCTGATGGCCGTGCTTTTAGTGGTGTGTAGTGTGCTTTTTCGTTTAACACTGAATACCCACGTACCCCGCCAAGCCCACCTTGGTTCAGGGCGCAATTTGCTCAGTATTGCCCGTCAGCCCGAATTTGTCTTGGCTGTTTCGGCATCAGTGGTGGGGTATGCCCTGATGAGTTTTATTATGACAGCGACGCCCATGCACATGCACGTGATGGAACACCATAGCCTGCAACATACTAGTTGGGTGATTCAGAGCCATATCTTCGCCATGTTTTTCCCTTCTTTGTTTAGCGGTTGGTTAATCAGTAAAATCGGCGTTCGTCGTATTATTGGTCTTGGTGTGGTTGCTTATCTAATCACGATCGTAGTGGGGCTATCGGGAAGTCATTTAATAAATTATTGGCTGGCTTTAGTATTGTTGGGGATCGGCTGGAACTTCCTATTTGTGGGAGGCACCGTGTTATTAACCCAAACATATCGGGCTGACGAGAAGTTCAAAGTCCAAGGTTTAAACGAAATGTTAGTGTTTGGTTGTCAGGCCTTGGCGGCGCTCAGCGCTGGCATTATGTTGTCTTTACTCGGTTGGCAGGGCTTATTACTAACGAGTTTATTCCTGTTAAGTTATTTGCTGGTATTATTGCTATTCCAGCGGCTACCTCGGCCGCTGCAGATTAAACAGGAATTTTTATAATCATGCCGTTGCAGCCCGGTATCTACCGTCATTACAAAGGTCAAAACTATCAGGTGATAGGTGAAGCTCAACATTCAGAAGATGAAAGCCTTTATGTAGTGTATAAACCCTTGTATGGCGAGCAGAGCCTGTGGATCCGCCCGCTATCTATGTTTGTTGAACACGTTGAAGTTAATGGTGTTCGGCTACCGCGATTTGCGTTTGTACAAGAAGCCTAAGGCCAAGGCATGCAACGCTCATTAAATTCAATTTTGCCGTCTAAATATTTTGTTTTAGGTACCTTATTTTTTTGGATGTCTGTGCAAGCTGTGTATGCACGTATTCAATTTTTAGCCTATAGCCGCACCTCTGAACCACAATCTTGGTTAGAAATTTGGATCCATTTATCACCCTGGTTTTTCAGTTGGATTTTAGTGACCTTGGGCACTTACATCAGCACCCGTTGGGTAGAGCAAAGCGGCTTTAAAACCAGTAAACAAATCGCTATGCATATTGTGGTGATGGTGTCTTTGCTGGGGGCTTACTGGTTGATGTCTAGTCTTGGCTATCTGTGGTTAACTCATCAGGCAACTGATTTATTGATCAGTGCCACCCAAAGGCAAATCATTGATACCTTTCATCTTGATCTGCTGATTTATGCCACCCTATTTTTTGCCCTTAAAGGCGTGTTTATTTATGATGAACACATGCAACAAAAGTTGCAGTTTAAGCAGTTACAGCATGCTCTTGTTGAAGAAAAACTCAAGACCTTGCGTACGCAACTCAATCCGCATTTTATCTTTAATGCATTAAATACGGTGGTGAGTTTAATTCGCTTAAATCGCGGTAATGAAGCGGCCTCTGCCTTAACTGAAATCAGTAATATGCTGCGTAAAATTCTCGAAAACAAAAATAACGACGATGTCAAAATTAAAGATGAAGTCACCTTTATTCATAGCTATCTCGCCATTCAGCATTTACGTTTCGCCGATAAATTAGATGTATCCATTGACGTTGCGCCAAACTGTTTAGAATTGAGTATTCCCAACATGCTACTGCAACCCTTGGTAGAGAATGCGGTACAACACGGTTCACAACTCGAATCCAATATGAATCCTATTCGCTTGCAGATTACCCGAGATGAAGCAGGTTTGACGGTGCATCTAACCAATAAAGTTGCCTTGCACGACGCACAAAAAGGCTTTGGCATTGGCCTTGGTGCCACCAAAGAACGGCTAGCAAAACTGTATGATAATTTTAAACTCGAAATGCGAGATCTGCCTGACAACGCCTTTGAAACCTTACTGGTGATCCCCATCAATCGAGAAGCCAAATGAAAAGCAGGACGACAACTTTGTGGCTTGCGCTTAGCCCGATTTCTTCTACGGTGGTGCAGTAAATGTCGTTACTACGGACGTATTTTAAGCACTGGCCCTCACGTTTGTTTTGGCTGTCTAACTTGTTATTCTGGTTAGTGCTCAATACTGTGGCGTCCGACAATACTAATCGCCTCAGACTCGAATACGGGCGGGTTTCAGACTTTCTGTCTGTCTGGTGGGATTATCTGCCTTGGTGGGGTAACTGGGCAATTATGGCACCCATTGTTATAGCTGGGGTAAAAACCATTGAGTATTACGCTCACGCACTGTGGCTCAGAGTGTTATACAACCTCTTATTTGCTGTCGTTTGCATGACAAGTTATTTCACCCTGACTTTATTGGAAGTGAATTACATCAGCCACTTTGGCCATTTTAATCCCAGCGCGTTTACCAAGGGTTTAATGCAGATCGCTTACAGTCCACTGCATATGGATTTTTTGGTGTACCTGTCTGTGGCTTCGTTGGGCCTCACCATGAATTATTATGAAAAGGCCCGCCAACACGCTTTGCACAACCAAACCTTGGCTAATCAGTTACTGAAGGTGGAATTGCAAACTCTCAAAGCACAGTTGAGCCCACATTTTTTGTTTAATACCCTCAATTCCATTTCCGGTTTGGTGCGTCTCGATGAAAAATCAAAAGCGGTCACGGCATTAAGTGAACTAAGCCAAATGTTTCGCAAAGTGCTGGAAAATCAGAGTAAACAGTTCACTACGCTCGAAGAAGAGTTAGCGTTTGTGCAACGTTATCTGGCCATTCAAAAAATGCGTTTTGAGGACAAGTTATTAATTGAAACCTCAGTGCAAACACAAAGTCTACAAGCGGCTATTCCATTTATGTTACTGCATACCTTGGTGGAAAATGCGGTGCAGCATGGTTCTCAATTAGAAAGTGATCACAATTTACTCAAACTCGATATCACCATTGAAGATGGGATGCTGAACATAGAGTTGATAAATCAAGTGGCCAAACACGACAAACAACACGGCTTTGGTATTGGTTTAGAGAATTGCCGCAAACGCTTACAATATTTGTTTAAACACAATTATTTGCTTGAAAGCGCACAGACTCAGGAAGGTAAGCACCGCACCCTGTTACGTCTGCCGTTGGGAGGAATGGATGCTTAAAGTACTGGTTGCCGATGATGAGCGTATCGCACGGGAAATTATCGTTTTGTTGCTTAACGAGCAGGCAGGCTACAAAGTCATACAACAGGCGAGTGATGCTCAGGATGTTTTATACAAAGTCGCTAATGATCAGCCTGATATTATCTTTTTAGATATTCAGATGCCGGGCATGACGGGCATAGAATTGGCGGCGCAACTGCCAGCCAATATTGTGGTGGTTTTTGTTACCGCCTACGATGAGTATGCTGTGCAAGCTTTTCAACTGAATGCCGTAGACTACCTCCTGAAACCATTTGAAGATCAGCAGTTTGTCGATGTGTGGCAACGTGCCAAGCAGCGTTTACAGAACAACAAACAGTCCAATCATCAAGGGATCAGCCAAGCCGTCGCGGCGCTGCAAAATCAGTGAACTCGAGTGGTTCTAAACAAAAATTAAGGTCGTAAGGGTCCACATACCAGCGGCGAGCAAGGCAGCGAATGTGGCCGGATATAACTGGCTTTTTGTATGGTCCATCAGGTCACATCCAGTGGTCATGGCACTGAGTATGGTGGTATCGGAAATTGGCGAGCACTGATCTCCGTAAACACTGCCGTTTAGAATCGTGGCAAAACACAGCATCATGAACAGTTCTGGGTTCTCCAGTCCTTGGCTTTGGGCAATGCTCCACGCTAAGGGTAAACCAAGAGGAAACGCGATGGCATAAGTGCCCCAACTGGTACCAGTTGAGAATGCAATGGCCATGGCAATTAACTGCAACATCACCGGCAAAGTCCAATACGGAATGTGCTCACCCAGTGATACCACTAAAAATATGCCGCCGCCAAGTTGTTTGCTAAGAGAGCCAATGACTAAGGCCAGCATTAGAATAACCGATGCAACCACCACCCCTTTAAGGCCATTGCCAAAGCCATCGAGGAGATCTGTCAGGCTCATACCTTTAAAATATGCCATGGCAATGGCCAGCAACAAGGCACTGGAAAAAGCCCAATGAATTTGCGGAGAACCCAGCCAAAAATGCGAAACAATTGCCACCCCGATTAAACACAGTAGTGGCAAGATAAACTCTATTAGATGCGCTTGGTAACCTTCGGGAACGGCCGTGTCGTGTAATTCTTTGGCGCTCATGGGCAAGGCTTGTGGCGCATCAAGTTGACCGGTAGCGCTTGCGCGTTGCTGAGCTTTTTTCAACAAAGGTCCACTAAAAATGGTCAAATTTAGACTAAGTAACAAGGTGCCAAGAATGGCAAATATCGCATAAAAACTAAAAGGTACACTGGCAAAAAAGAAAGCGATTCGGTCTCCTTCGGTGGCCAAAAATGCCACCCCCGGAATAAATAAAAATGCTTGCACGTAGGCAGGCCATGCATTAAATGCTATCAACGCCGCCACTGGTGACGCCGTAGAATCTACCACGTAACTGAGTTCTTCATGGCTGACACCGGCTTTATTGGCCAGTGGCTTGACCGTGGTGCCCACTAATACAGTACTCATGGTGCCACCTTGAAAAAATATCAGTCCTAAACACCAGGTGATAACTTTTGCGGAGCGCGGTTCTTTGACAAAGTGACGACTCATGGTGTTGGCAAAGGCTTGAGCAGCGCCGGTTTTCGCCCAGATACCCATCAATCCCCCCAATAGCCATAAATACAAGACTAATATTGACGCCGCGTTACTGGTGCCAATGGTGGGAATAATCACCTCATTCAAGATGTCAAAACGGCCAAGCATGATGGCGCCGATGACAATACCACCAAGCAGTGCCACCAAGGGTTGTTTGGTAATTAAACATAATGCGATGGCAATAAACGCAGGAAACAAAGACCACCAAGCAAAGTGAAACTCCGCTTTTAATAACACCGGCAAGACTTTGGCTGCGTCTGATGTTTCTGCTTGTGTCATGGCTGCGCGCCAAACCCATTGCTCTTTGATGTTTGGCGTGTCACCAAGCTGATCAAGCGCAGCTTGTCGCAGGGGGGATTCAGCATAAGGCACGATGGCATCAATTTTTATTTCCCGACTGCCTTGTTGGTAAATCCAAAAACCCGCTTCATTGGTATACACTGGATAACGCAGTTGCGTTTCGACCCACGTCGGTGTCACCATCATATGCACATATGTGGCAAAACCCACGCTGATGATAAATAACATTAAGGTGGTGATTGGATTGCTTTTTTGCACGCTGCCGATCTTTTGTCATTGCTGTTGTGTGCACCAATCTAACACTTACTTTCAGCAGACAACATAACGGAGAAAAATAATGCGTTTAAAGACATTGGCTTTGGCCACCATGATGGCCATGTTAACGACTGGCGTGGCCCACGCGCAGGACGTGTTTGAAAAAACCAACATCAAAGTTGACAAGCTGCACGGCTCAGTTGCGATGTTAACTGGCATGGGCGGCAATATTGGCGTGTCGGCGGGCGAAGATGGCATTTTAATCATCGATGACCAATTTGCTCCCTTAGCGGAAAAAATTGCCAAGGCCTTAGACGGCATGGGTGATAAGCCAGTTAAATATTTGGTCAATACGCATTACCACGGTGATCATACGGGATCAAACGCCTATTTTACGGAAGTGAAAAGCTCGACCATCTTTGCCCATGATAATGTGCGCACCCGTTTGGCCGCCGATGAAAAAGTCAGTGCTAGTGCTTTACCTGTTGTTACCTATGCTGAGGGTATTACCTTCCATTTTAATAATGACACCATCAAGGTAATGCACTTGCCAGCTGGACATACTGACAGCGATAGCGTGATTTGGTTTGAACAAGCCAATGTGATGCATGCGGGTGATTTATTTTTTGAAGGCCTTTTTCCGTACATTGATTTAGATGGCGGCGGCACTATTGCGGGTTACATTGCCAACGTTAAACAGTTAATTTCCATGGTTAATGATGATACACAAATCATTCCTGGGCATGGAAAATTATCCAGCAAAACAGATTACGAGCTGGTGTTGAAGATGTTGACCGAGACCGCCGATTTTGTGAAAAGTAAAAAAGCCATGGGGGTGAGTCTGCCAGACTTGATCAGCGCTGGTTTAGACAAGAAATGGCAGGCTTGGTCTTGGGAATTCATCAATGAAGAGAAATGGATCAGCACCTTGTACAAGGGTCAATAAGTGAATCAGCCAAGGGAAAAGCTACAACTAGTTGCCAGCAATGAACAACATTTGCGGGTGATTCACTCTTGGTTTACTAATTTTGACGAAATCTTCACATGGGGTGGTCCAGCCATGCACTACCCCATGCCCATAGAAACCTTTGTGCAAACCTTACAAGCACCGCATTTGCGCTCCTACGGTTTGGTTGATCAAGACGCCAACTTGTTGGCCTTTGGTCAGCATTATGTGCGTTTAGGACGTCACCACCTCGGTCGCCTTGTGGTTAATCCGCAAGAACGTGGACGAGGCTTAGGCAAAATATTAGTCACCAATTTGCTGGCTAAGGCAGGTCTTGACCGCAGTGCCACCGGCGCTTCATTGTTTGTTTTTGCAAGCAATGTGGTGGCTTACCGTTGTTACCAAGCCTTGGGTTTTACCGAGGCCGTTTATCCAGAGACAATGCCGGCCAACATGGACAATTGCCTTTACATGGTGCGTGATTAGGCGCTGCCAAGTCACGCCTATGGTTTACGGCTGTGCATAGCGTTTTTCGCCGCCGATCCAGGTTTCAGCAACCGTTGTTTTCCATATGTCTTGAGCGGGTATGTTAAAAATATCTTGGTCAACTAAGATAAAGTCAGCCCATTTCCCCGGAGTTAAACCACCGAGAATCTGTTCTTGGTGAGCGGCATACGCTGCGTCTAGGGTAAAGGCACGAAACGCTTGTTCTAGGCTTAAGGCCTCTTCTTTGATCCAACCATCGACAGGTTGATTATCGCGATCTTGGCGGGTTACCGCCGCATGCAAACCATAAAAAGGGTTGGCTAATTCTACTGGAAAATCTGAACCAAAGGCCAAACGTGAGCCTTGTTTTAAAAAAGTTTGCCAAGCGTAAGCGCCTTTGAGTCGCGCCTTGCCGATACGGTCTTCGGCCATATTTTTGTCGCTGGTAGCATGGGTGGGTTGCATTGAAGGAATAATGTTAAGGCTCAGGAAACGCGGAATATCGTCAACATTAACCACTTGTGCATGTTCCATACGGTTGCGCAACTCTCGGCCGCCGATGCGTTTGTAGGTATCTGCAAATTGATTGAGCACCAAGCGATTGCCGCGATCACCAATAGCATGCACATTAAGTTGAAATCCTTTGCTGAGCACTAAATCAAATAGCGGTTGATAATCATCTGCACGCAAAGTAAATAAACCGCTGTTTTCTGGTGCATCACTGTATGGAGCCAGCATTGCCGCACCGCGACTTCCCAAAGCCCCATCAGCCATGGCTTTAACACTGCGAATAGATAAAAAATCATATTGGTCTTGCACAAAGCCATTATTCAACATCACATTAAACTCAGGATCGGGCGCCCATAACATCGGATAAAGTCGCAGTGGTAAGCTATGTTCTGCCTGCCTTTTTAGGTAGTAGTCATATTCCGTTTTACTTATGCCCGCGTCATGCACGCTTGTTATACCTACAGACAACAGATGTTCGCCCGCTGCGTTGAGCTTGTTACCTAAATACGTCTCTGAAACTGCTGGTAAATGTTCAAAAACTAAATGCATGGCATTATCAACCAATACACCAGTCGGTTCACCTTTGGCGTCTCGGATAATTTTGCCACCAGGAGGGTCAAGGGTTTCTTTGGTAATGGAGGCTATTTCCAGCGCTTTACTGTTAACCCAACTTGCATGACCATCCACCCGCGATAACATTATTGGGCGGTCTTTAACGTATTCATCCAATTGTTTAGCGCTTGGGAAAGCTTTATCAGGCCATAAAACTTGGTTCCAGCCACCGCCAGTTATCCATTCAAGTTCTGGATGGGTTTGCGCATAGTCACGCACTTGCTGTGCTGCGGCTTGTGCCGAAGCAACACCGCGCATATCAACCTTTATTAAACTCTCACCTAAACCCATGACATGTCCGTGTGCATCAATTAAACCGGGAAGCATCACCTGATTGTGGCCATCAATAGGCTGAGCATCGGGAAACTGTTTCGCCAATTCTGCACCGCCAATGGCTACCACTTTGCCACCATCAAAAACCATGTTGCTGAATGTCAGTAATTTTCCCTGCTCATCAAGGGTATAACCCCGAACGTTGCTAATATGGCTTGGGGCAGCGTGCAGCAGCCCAAAAGACACACTGCATAATACTGCGATAGCAAAACGCCACGAATTTTTCATTTGATACTCCACCAAGGGTTTAAAATCAGCATACTTTACGCTAAAAAAAGAAGGGCTTCAGATCTATGGCGGGCAGGCCATTAATGCATCGACCAACGAAACCGAACCGGTCAAACGCTGCACTACTTGTTGCTCACGATTAATCACCAGCACCTGATTGGTATTCTCGGAGACAGCATAGAGTGCGCGTATTTGATGTCGTTCACGACCACTCAAGTTCACATAGGGTGCTTCACCTTGCCAACTCTCTAAGTCTAATAAACGTACATGTTGATTGCGTAACAGGTCGCGCAACTGTTCTACTTCGTTGCTAAAGACGTCATGAGCACTGCGTTGCAAGGCAATCACTAAACTGCAATTCCCAATCAGAGCAAGGTCCTGGGCCTTGCTGCCTCCACTGCAAAAACATAATAAGAATAACAATCTCAGGTACAAAGTCAGGCTCCCTGGTCTCAACCGAGTGCTAGTTATGGCAGTTTTATGGGCTTAAATCAACAAACTAGGTAAGCTGTCTAAGTAATTGTCCTGCCAAACTTTTAACATCTTAGCTTGGTCGATATTACCGCCAGATAACACCACCAATATGGTTTGTGGTGTTGTTTTAGTCTGTAACCATTGACACACCCCGGCCATACTCATGGCACAGGTTGGTTCTACATGGATCTTCAACACATGCTGTAACCATTGAGTCCAGTATGCAATATCGCGCTCAGTTACTTCGCTAATATGGTGCAATTGTTGAATGAAGGGAAAAGTATGCTCACCGACTGCCAAAGTGGCAGCACCATCTGCCAGGGTGACTGGCGCTTCAGTCAAAGCATGAATACTGCCATTACGCCGCGATTGCGCGGCATCATTGCCCAACAGCGGTTCAACACCAACCACTTCACATTGTGGGTAAAGGTGTTTAAGGCAAATCACACTCCCTGCAATTAAACCGCCGCCGCCAACAGGGGCAAAAACGCCATCTACGTGACCAACCTGCTGCAGAGCTTCTAATACAACGGTTCCTTGTCCAGCCATGATGTCTGGGTGGTTAAATGGCGGTACCCACAGGGTGTCAGCCGCTTGGGCGGCGAGTTTAACTTGTTCATCCGCTTCTTTACGTGTTGTGCTTAATACCAACTCTGCTCCGTAATATCGCGTCGCGGCGGCTTTGACGCTAGAAATGGTCTGAGCGCTATAAATCGTGGCCTGTACCCCCAGTAAATTGGCGGCATAGGCGACGGCTTGGGCATGATTACCCGAACTACTGGCCACCACTTTAGTGCTTAGGGTGCCATTTTCTTGCGCTTTTAATAACATATTTAAGGCGCCACGAATTTTAAATGCGCCAATCTTTTGCAGGCACTCTGCTTTAAATAAAATACGATGACCTCCTAACCATTTATTCAGCAAAGATGATTCGAGGATGGGGGTTTGATGAATGTGTGCAGCGATGCGCTGATGGGCTGCTTGAATATCGGTAAACGTGACTGAAGACATAGTGTTCTCGTTAACTGGGCAAGGTATCTATTCGCGATGAGAATACTACCACGCGGCTTTGCTTCTGCGCTAAGCTAAGCCTTGAAATTTTAAAAGGAGTGAAATCATGGGTTTACTAGATGCACTACTGGGCAACGCCAGCGAAGTCAGTTTAGAAAGTGTCGCAGAAGAGCTAGCGCCAATTATTGGTGACGGCGAAGCAATACAGCGCGTATTTAAAGTGGTGAGAGATATGTATGTGTTCACTAACCGTCGCCTTATTCTGATTGACAAACAAGGCATTACCGGCAAAAAAGTCGATTACCACAGCATCCCTTACAAACAAATTACGCAATTTAAACTCGAGACTGCTGGGCACTTTGACTTGGATGCTGAGTTCAAAATTTGGATTTCAGGACAAGACAATCCCATCATCAAAGAGCTCAAAAAAGACAGTGTGGTTGGCATTCAGCAAACCTTAGCGACCTACATGTTTGGCTAACAAAACACGCAGTAGACCCTCAGTCTACTGCGTGTTTATGTCGATACGAGAAGCTCGATTACTGCTGCATAGCAAAATGTTTGTCAAAGAAATTGGTGATGGTTTTGTACAAATGGATGCCGGTATTTTTGCCACGGATACTGTGTTTTTTGCCGGGATAATCCATGCTTTCAAAGGGTATCACTAAGTCTTGCAAATGTTTATACAACTTGGTGCTGTTGGTGAACAATACATTGTCGTCAGCCATACCGTGGTAAATTAATAAATCACCCTGCAAGTCTTTAGCATAGGGAAACACAGACGAGGCTAGATAGGCATCGACGTCACTATTCGGATTGCCCATGTAGCGCTCTGTATAAAAGGTGTCATACAAACCCCAATCAGTAACGGGGGCCCCAGCAACACCTGCTTGGAAATAATCTCCCGCTTTGAACATGCTCATGAGGGTCATGTAACCCCCATAACTGTGGCCATGCACGCCGATACGTGTTGCATCAACATAGGGTAGTGTGCGGAGAAATTTGACACCTGCTACTTGGTCTTGTACCTCGATACTTCCCATCTTTTTATAAATCGGATCTTCAAAGGCTTTACCACGGTAGTTGGTGCCTCGATTATCCAGGGTGAACACCACATAACCTTTATTTACCCAATATTGGAATAACATACCGCGGTTGCCGCCCCAACGATTTCTCACGTCTTGAGCATGAGGGCCGCCATACAAATACACTATCACGGGATGTTTTTTTGTTAAGTTTTTCGGTTTGTAGAGTCGGTAGTATAACTCGGTGCCATCGTCGGTTTTAAAGCTCGATATTTCAGGTTTCACCCATTGTGCCTGATAAGGGTAAAGGGGATGGGCGGCATCAACAGCGTTTTCACTTAACCACATTAACTGGCTGCCATCCGCTTTGTGCAGACTGACTTGTGGCGGGGTGTTGACGGTTGAATAACTGTCGATATAAACACTGGCATCACCACTAAACTTGATATTGTGATAACCGCTACGTTGGGTGATTCTACTGATATCGCCACCTTTTATCGACACTGAATATAAGTGACTCTCTGTTGGGGTATCTGCGCGACCGCTGAAATAAACAAGTTGTTTTTTCTCATTGATGGCGTTGATCTCGTCCACCACCCATGCGCCTTTGGTTAATTGTCTGAGCAGCGTGCCGTTGTTTTTATACAGATATAAATGTTTGAAACCGTCGCGCTCTGACGCCCAAATAAAATGTTGTTGGTCTTTTAGAAAGTAGAGATCGTTGTGCAAGTTAAGCCAAGTGTTGCTGGTTTCAGTGATTAAGGTTTGCTGCGAACCATCACGCACATTGAAGCTATTCAACTGCAAGGTTTGTTGATTGCGTGGCATGACTTGATAACTCAAGGTATGACTATCAGCCATCCAATCTACTCGCGTCAGGTAAATATCGAGATTGTCGCCTAAATCTACCCACTGACTTTGCTGCTTGGCGACATCCAAAACGGCTAATTTGATCAGCACGTTGGGCGTGCCTGCCGCCGGATAACGTTGCTTAATCATTTCGATGGAATCCGCATAAATCTCGCTGCGGGTCACTTCTTGAACAGGGCTCTCATCTATTTGCGTAAACGCAATGTATTTTTCATCTGGCGACCACCAGTAGCCGGTCATGCGGTCCATTTCTTCTTGAGCCACAAACTCAGCCATGGCGTTTTTTACCGTGCCTGATCCATCGTGAGTAAGACGTGTTTCTAAACCGTTTTTGATGTGTTTAATGTATAAGTCTTGATTGCGCACAAATGAAATGTAATTGCCTTGCGGCGAAAGTTTGATATCGGTTTCAAATTCAGGCGTATCAAGGAGTTGTAAAGCCTTGTTGCTGCCAAGTTTGAAATAATACACATCCCCAGCGAGGGGAAACAACAAGGCGCTACCATCTTGCGACCATTCGTAACTGACAATCCCCGAACCGCTTAAACGCATGCGTTCGCGCCGCGCACGTTCTTCGTCCGACAGATTTTCTGGGCCGCTGCTCAGGTCGTCAGAATTAAATAACATTTGGGTTTGTTTGGTCTGTAAATTGTATTCCCACAGGTCAAGTCGCTCGTAATCGCTCTCTTTGCCCTGTAAAAAGGTAACCCGTTTGCCATCCGGCGCCACACGCAAAGCGCGGGGCGCACTGCCGTCAAGGGAAGGTGAGGCAAATATACGTTCGATAGTTAAGGTGTCACTGGCACTCGCAGCGGAAAATAAAGCTAGGGTGCCACCCAGAAGACAGGTGAGTTTATTCATTATTATCAGTATCCTGTGTCGATAAGAATCAGCTGTCGCTATGCGATCAGCGGGTCAACATTGTAGAGCTTACTTAAGCAGAGGTAAAACATGCCAGCAACATTTGATGCCCTGGTACTCGGTGCAACGGGTTTAGTGGGGCAGGCCTTAATCAATCAGCTTCTTGGTGATGAACGCTATGGGCAAGTGACTTGCCTATTACGTCGTCCCTTACATGCCCGCATGTTTCGCGGCGATACACAAAAATTGCAACCCATCGTGGTGGATTTTGATCGCCTCGATGACTACCAAGGATACTTTGGTGCCAGTCACATTTATGTCTGTTTGGGTACAACCATCAAACAAGCGGGTAGTCGCAGTGCTTTTCGTAAAGTCGACTATGAGTATGTGCACGTTGCCGCGCAGCTGGCTCGAGCGCAAAGAGCAAAAAGTTTTGTATGGATTTCTTCGGTAGGCGCTGATGCAAAAAGTAGCAACTTTTACCTCCGGGTGAAGGGGGAGCTGGAGAGTGCCATCATGGGTATGTCGGGTTTAGATCATGCGGCGGCGGTGAGACCGTCCTTGTTGTTAGGGCAGCGTCCAGACCATCGCCCGGGGGAAGCCTTGGCGATTCGTTTGGCACCTTACTACAGTCCATTTTTACGGGGTAGATTGGCTAAATACAAACCCATCGCTGCCGAAAATGTGGCGGCACAAATGATTGCTTTGCAACATTTCTAAGTAGTCGATGCAACGCGGTTTTCAGTTCAAACAGTTTTTCATTGAACATGACAACTGTGCCATGAAAGTGGGCACGGATAGCATCATGTTGGGTAGTTGGATCACAGCAAACAGAGTACATCGTGCGTTAGATATAGGCTGTGGTAGCGGTTTGTTAGCGATAATGTTGGCGCAAAAAACCGCAGAGGATTGTCAGATCATTGGTATCGATATTGATGCGGCTGCGGTGCAGCAGGCTAACACGAATGCTAAGCGTTGCCCTTGGCCACACAAACTTCAATTTTTGCAGCGGGCGGCACAAACCCTGCAAGAGGCAGCTGTATTCGATTCGCGCTTCGATTTAATTGTTTCCAATCCGCCTTTTTATGCGAGCAATCCCAAAGCCAATACACAAAATCAAGCAAATCCAGATTTAGCCCGAATACAAGCCAGGCAAACCACTCAACTTTCTCATGCGTCTCTGCTGCACGTAGTCACAGACATACTGGCAACCAATGGTGTTTTCTACTGTGTTTTACCCGAACTTGCCTGTGAGAACTTTATACAGTTGGCAACGACTCAGGGTTTGCATTGTTGCCAACAACTATTGATCAGTGCTAAGCCTGCAGCCAAGGTACAGCGCCGCTTAATGAAGTTTTGCCATCGCTCACCGAGGGCATACCAGATATGCACCAGTGAATCGCTGGCTATTTATGCGCACACTGAGGCTGCCACAACACCCGTCTACAGTGGAGGATTTAAACAGTTATGCCGAGATTACTATTTACACTTTTAAGTTAGTCGTCTAACGTGATAATTGAGGTAGGTAGCTGTTATGCCCCGCATACACTGCCTTAATGCTCTCAAGCCGTTTACAGCAAAACGTCGGAGGCTTCACATCATGGGTACATTAAATTTACCGCAGCACCTAAAGTCACTGGTAGAAGACTTGCAGATAGTGCAAATTAACTGGCAGGGTGTGCCGATTCAGTTTCCTAAATTTGCCGTTTATGCGGTGTTAAACCAACCGGTGTATGACAAATTAGTCTATCGTGGCGGGCGACAAATCGGATTAATTCAGTTTGGCCGCTATACAGTGCCTGTACTTGATCCCTTTCGCGCGGATATCGATCTTGATGCCAACTACGCCATCATCATTAGTCATTCTCGAGGTAACCGCTTCGGTCTTTATGGATTTACCGCTGATCATGTGGAATACGATATCAATATTCCTTTCTATCATGGGTCGGTGGCAAGGATTGTGAAGGACTACGTGTAGCCTCAGCCATACTTACCCGCATTGGGGTTAAATGGGGCTACGTAACATAAACTGACTTAACGCTGCTGTGCCGAAGTGTTAGGGTGAGAGGGATATAGGCCTAACCAAGGACACGTAACATGTTGGCTTCACCATTTCACTCTCATCAAGGGCAGTGTCATCAACCTTATTACTATCAATGCTTAAGGTCAGCCTTGCTGCTGGTGGGTTTTCTATTTCTCAGCGCCTGTGCCCAGCAAAAACCACTAAACGAAAACACCCAAGCCCCAGCTAATACCTCCGGTGAGGTGAAATCTAGTGGCACCATGACCATTCAAACCTCTCAGGGTAGTTTTGAACTAGAGCCGACAGTTGTCTCTTATGCGCCGCAAACTTTTTCTGACCCCTTAGAAGCCATTAACCGGCCCATTTTTGCCTTTAATGACCTAGTGTTTCGGTATATGTTTATTCCCCTGGCACAAGGCTATCAATACGTTGTGCCTTCGCCCATACGCAGCGGTGTCAGCAATTTTTTTAGTAATATTCGTGAACCACTGAATGCCATTAATCATGTACTGCAAGGTGAAGGGAAAGCCTCTGGTACTAGTTTGTCACGTTTTGTCATCAACTCTACACTGGGGCTATTGGGGTTTTTTGATCCCGCCAACGATTGGTTTGCCATCAAAGAGCAAACAGCCACATTGAATCAGACGCTAGCCAGTTATGACGTGGGTTATGGCAGCTTTTTAGTCCTGCCCTTTTTGGGGCAAACTGATACGCGTAATGGCTTTGCTACCGTGGTTGAGGGGATGATCCATCCCATCAATTTGGCCACAGATTCCCCTCAGACCTTATACATTCAGGCTTACAGCAGTTTCCATGCCTTCTCCCCTCAGGCGGACAGTTATGAAATACTTAAACAGCACACAGAAGATCCCTACTTATTTTTTCGCAATCTTTATCTACAAGGGGTGCTACGCGATCAGTAATTTTCCGAGAAAACCCTGCCAGAAGAATCGTTTGAGTTGAATCCCCATTCCAGCGGGCATAGTTCACAGTCCACTCAGGAACATAACGAGCAAGTGGACAAATAATATGCAGAAACTCGCGGGTTTACTTACTCAGTACAACAAGGTGATCTTGCTCATTTTTGCTTTGTTATGCGGTTTTTTTGGGTGGTTTGTGCAAGATTTTCGTATCGATGCTTCAGCCCAAACCTTACTCACCAAGAACAATAAATTAACCTGAGATCGGTTTAAGCAGCCACCATCGCATTTCTCTCAACGTCGCTAATATTAAGGGATGGCTTATTTTTCTTGAGGCAATATGCCAC